>NZ_AQXS01000008.1:0-433372 GCF_000376905.1 Thioalkalivibrio sp. AKL6
CACGCTCCGGCTCCGGAATCCAGGTGTCCATCGCCTCGACCAGCTTGTAGATCGCCGGGGCGCCCACTTCGCTCTCGTCACCTTCCAGCGCCTTCAGCGCGGAACCGGTGATGACCGGGGTGTCGTCACCCGGGAAGTCGTACGAGGACAGCAGGTCGCGTACTTCCATCTCGACCAGCTCCAGTAGCTCCGGATCATCGACCATGTCGGCCTTGTTCAGGAACACCACGATGTACGGAACACCGACCTGACGCGCCAGCAGGATGTGCTCGCGGGTCTGCGGCATCGGGCCATCGGCCGCCGACACCACCAGGATCGCGCCATCCATCTGCGCCGCACCCGTGATCATGTTCTTCACGTAGTCCGCGTGACCGGGGCAATCAACGTGCGCATAGTGACGAAGGTCGGATTCGTACTCGACGTGCGCGGTCGCAATCGTAATACCGCGGGCCTTCTCTTCCGGCGCGTTGTCGATCTGGTCAAATGCACGGGCTTCACTCCCGTACTTCTTACCCAGCACCGCCGTCATCGCCGCCGTCAGCGTCGTTTTCCCATGGTCCACATGACCAATCGTACCCACATTCACATGCGGCTTCTTACGCTCGAACTTTTCCTTGGACATCTCTCGCTTCCCCGGATCGTGACGCTAAAACTCAACAGCGACGCAGGTTGTACGCTGACATTAATATGGAGCTCATGACCGGATTCGAACCGGTGACCTCTTCCTTACCAAGGAAGTGCTCTACCGACTGAGCTACATGAGCCGAACTACCGCCAGGGCCTCGCCCGACATCGTGCGGGCCAAATCTGGAGCGGGTGATGGGGATCGAACCCACATCATCAGCTTGGAAGGCTGAGGTTCTACCATTGAACTACACCCGCAGAACCCTGGCTTGCCGCACCACCGTCCGCTTCTGGCCGCTGGCTTGAAAAACCCGATGGTGGAGGGAGGAGGATTCGAACCTCCGAAGGCTGAGCCAGCAGATTTACAGTCTGCCCCCGTTGACCGCTTGGGTATCCCTCCTCGATCAAGCCGCGTATTCTGAACCAGCGCGAAGCACAGCGTCAAGCACCCGCTGAATTACCCCTCAAGGGGGGCGAACAACAGCCTTGTCATTTGCAGGGTTGATTCCTATGATCGGAGCTCAGCAAGGGGCTCTCGCTGCCTGGCAGCGCGTTTCCCTTCCGCCGCGGACGCACGTAGAGTGTGGCCCATCACTAGGTTTGTATACGCAGAGGCCCATGGCGAATACCACTACGGCACCGCGGCTACCCGGGCTGGCGAAGCGCCTGGTCGAGGCCGGCCTGATCGCGGAGGACATCGCCTCCCAGCTGGTCGAGGAAGCCCAGTCCCAGCAGACGCCGCTGATGACCCTGCTGGCCAGCAAGGGCCAGGTGGCGGAAGCCCGCCTGGTCGAGGCTGCCGCCGAGGAGTTCGGACTCCCGGTATTCGACCTGGGGAGCTTCGATGCGGAACTGCTGCCCAAGGATCACCTCAACGAGAAGCTGATCCAGAAGCACCACGCCCTGCCACTGATGGCACGCGGCAATCGCCTCTACATCGGCGTCTCCGACCCGACCAACCTGGGCGCCACCGACGAGTTCAAGTTCGCCACCGGCATGCCCGTCGAGGCCGTCCTGGTCGAGCCACACAAGCTCGACCGCCTGATCGACACGGCACTGAGTGCCACTTCGTCCCTGATGGACGACCTTGGCGACGACGGCCTCGACGGGCTGGCGATCGAATCCGGCGGGGAGGATGACAAGGATCCCTCCGACACCGCCGAGGGCGCAGATGACGCCCCGGTGGTGCGCTTCGTCAACAAGGTCCTGATGGACGCCATCAATCGCAAGGCGTCGGATATCCATCTCGAGCCCTTCGAGAAGGACTTCCGCGTGCGCTTCCGCATTGACGGAGTGCTGCACGAGGTCGCCCACCCACCCAATTCCCTGGCGCCGCGCATCACTGCGCGCGTCAAGGTGATGTCGCGCATGGACATCGCCGAACGCCGCGTGCCGCAGGACGGGCGCATCAAGCTGAAGCTGTCGCGCACCCGCGCGATCGATTTTCGTGTCTCGTCCCTGCCGACGCTTTACGGCGAGAAGATCGTGATGCGCATCCTGGATCCCAGCAGCGCGGCGATGGGCATCGATCAGCTGGGGTACGAGGAACATCAGAAGGAAGCCTACCTCAAGGCGCTCAGCCGCCCGTACGGCATGATCCTGGTCACTGGCCCCACCGGGTCGGGGAAGACCGTGTCGCTGTACACCGGGCTCGGCATCCTGAACACCGCCGACCGCAACATCTCCACTGCGGAAGACCCGTCGGAAATCAATATGCCCGGGGTCAACCAGGTCAACATCAACCCGAAGGTGGGTCTGACCTTTGCCAGCGCGCTGCGCGCGTTCCTGCGCCAGGACCCGGACGTGATCATGGTTGGCGAAATCCGCGACCTGGAAACCGCCGAGATCTCCATCAAGGCGGCCCAGACCGGTCACCTTGTGCTTTCCACGCTGCATACCAACGACGCCCCGCAGACGCTCACCCGTCTGGCCAACATGGGCGTGCCACCGTACAACATCGCCTCCTCGATCCTGCTGATCATTGCCCAGCGGCTGGCGCGGCGGTTGTGCCCGAACTGCAAGGAACCGGAAAAGCTCCCGGAAGAGGCGCTGCGCAAGGAAGGCTTTACCGACGCCGACATCCAGACCGGTGTGGTCTCCTATCGCGCGGTGGGCTGCGACCAATGCACCAACGGCTACAAGGGCCGGCTGGGGATCTACCAGGTCATGCCCATCAGCGACGACATGCAGCGCGGCATCCTGGAGGGTTACAACTCCATGCAGCTCGCGGAACAAGCGGAAAAGGAAGGCATCGAGGACCTGCGACGCGCCGGCCTCGTGAAAGTAATGGCGGGGCTGACCAGCCTCGAGGAAGTCAATCGCGTGACCAAGGACTAGTGCCGCAACCGGCACGGGTCACCAGCTACAGGGGGACAGGGGGATGGCCGACTCCGGGACGATCTACACCTGGGAAGGACTGAACAAGAACGGCGCCCGGATCAAGGGCGAGACTCCGGCCGACAACGAGGCCACGGCCCGTGCCGAGCTGCGCAAGAATGGCATCAACGTCATCAAGATCCGCAAGAAGCCAAAGTCGCTTCTCTCCGGCGGAAAGAAGAAGGTCGTCCCCGCGGACATCGCCTACTTCCTGCGCCAGATGACCACGATGCTGGAGTCCGGCGTGCCACTGGTGCAGGCCTTCGAGATCGTCGGCCGCGGGAACGAGAAGCCCGCGATGCGCGATCTGGTCCTGAAACTGAAGGCAGACGTCGAGGGCGGCGAGACGTTTGCCCAGGCCCTGTCCAAGCACCCGAGACATTTCGACGACCTGGTCACCAATCTGGTCGAGGCCGGCGAGCAGGCGGGGACACTCGAGACCCTGCTGGACAAGGTCGCCACCTACAAGGAAAAGACCGAGGCCCTGAAGGGCAAGATCAAGAAGGCCCTGTTCTATCCGGCCGCGGTGGTCGTGGTGGCCATCGTGGTGACCGCGATCCTGCTGATCTACGTGGTCCCGCAGTTCGAGGCCTTGTTTACCGGCTTCGGTGCCGACCTCCCCGTATTCACCCGCATGGTGGTCGACCTCTCGGAGTTCACCCAGAGCTGGTGGTGGGCCATCCTCGGGGTCATGGTCGCCATCGGGTTCGTCTTCGTTCAGGCCCGGCGGCGGCTGCCACGCTTCGCCCGTTTCCTCGACATCATGGTCCTCAAGGCCCCGGCTTTTGGCCCGATCCTGCGCAAGGCCGCCATCGCCCGCTTTGCGCGAACGCTGTCGACCATGTTCTCCGCCGGGGTCCCGCTGGTGGATGCCCTGACCTCGGTCTCCGGCGCCACCGGCAACGCCGTCTACCGAGAAGCCACTCTGCGCATGCGCGACGAGACCGAGGCCGGCGGCCAATTGCAGTGGTCCATGCGCAATACCGCCGTGTTCCCCAACATGGTGGTGCAGATGGTCGCGATTGGCGAGGAGTCCGGCTCGCTGGATTCAATGCTGTCGAAAGTCGCGGATTTCTACGAGGAAGAGGTCGACAACGCCGTGGACAGCCTGTCCAGCCTGCTGGAACCGCTGATCATGGTGGTCCTCGGCGTGCTGGTCGGCGGCCTGGTCATCGCCATGTACCTGCCCATCTTCCAGATGGGTCAGGTGATCTAGGGGATGCTGGCCGAGATCGGAGCCCAACTGGGCGGCTGGGCACTGCCGGTTGCCGGGGTGTTCGGGCTGCTGATCGGCAGCTTCCTGAACGTGGTGATCGCGCGCCTCCCGGTGATGCTGGAACGCGAGTGGGAGACCGAGGCGCGCGCGATCCTCGAGCACGCGCCGAACGACGAGCGCGAGCGATTCGACCTGATCCGCCCGCGCTCGCGCTGCCCGCAATGCCAGCGCCCGATCCGGGCGCTGGAAAATGTGCCCGTTCTCAGCTTCCTGTTCCTGCGCGGTCGCTGCCCCGGGTGTGGCACCCGCATCAGCTGGCAGTATCCCGCAGTGGAGGCACTCACCGCGCTGCTCTTCGTGGTAACGGTCTGGCACCTGGGCCCCGGTAGCGCCGGGCTGCTGGCGCTGGTCTTCACGGCCGTACTGATCGCCGCCTCCGGGATCGATGCCCGTACGACGCTACTCCCCGATCAGCTCACCCTGCCGCTTTTGTGGCTCGGGCTGCTGGTCAACATCCCCGGTACCTTCACCGACCTGCAATCCGCCGTGATCGGTGCTGCGGCCGGTTACCTGACCTTGTGGCTGATCTTCCACGGCTTCCGCCTGCTGACCGGCAAGGAGGGCATGGGCTTCGGTGACTTCAAACTGCTGGCGGCGCTGGGCGCGTGGCTCGGCTGGCAGGCGCTGCCGATCATCCTGCTACTGGCCTCACTGGTCGGCGCGGTGGTCGGGATCGCGCTGATCCTGCTGCGCGGGCGCGATCGCAACATCCCGATCCCGTTCGGACCCTTTCTCGCCGCCGCCGGGTGGCTCGCCCTGATCTGGGGCGACGAGCTGCTGGCCCTCTACTTCCCGCAAGGGTTTTAGGCGAACGTCATGCTGCGGGTCGGACTCACCGGGGGGATCGGCTGCGGCAAGAGTCGCGTTGCAGGGCTCTTCGCCAGCCTCGGGGCACCGGTACTGGATGCCGACACCCTGAACCGCGAACTCCAGACGCCGGGACACGATCTCTACGCGGCCATCGTGGACCGCTTTGGCCCCGGCATACTCGATGCCCGTGGCCACCTGGACCGCGGCGCCTTGCGCACCCGGATCTTTACCGACCCGGCCGAACGCCAGGCCCTGGAGGCACTGGTTCACCCGGCGGTGGAGGCCGCTATCGAACAACGCCTGGCCGCGCTACCAGAGACCACACCCTATGCCGTGATCGTGGTGCCCCTGCTGTTCGAGGCCGGCTGGGAGGCGCGTTTCGATCACGTCATCGTGGTCCATTGCGAGCCCGGCGAACAGATCGCACGCGTGACCCAGCGGGATGGCCGCAGCAGCGCCGAGGTGGAGGCCATCCTCGAGGTCCAGATGAACCCGGACGAGCGCCGCCGACGCGGGGACAGCGAGATCCTCAATACCGAACAGATGTCCGATGCCGAACTGGCGAACCAGGTAGCAGAACGCGACACTGCCCTGCGCGAGCTGGCCACCACCATCCGCTCGCGGGTGGAAAACCGCCCCCCGAATAGCTGATACTGCGGAAATTCCTGGACCAGCATGCGCCTCCAGTCCTCCTGCCCAACGGGTCCGTCGTGAGCCAATCCCTGACCTTTGAACAACCGCTGCATGAACGTGTACGCCTCCTGCTGCGGCTGGAGGCCCTGAACGCACGCTTCGGGGATGCACTGGAGTCCGGGCGGGCCTTCGATCATCACGAGGCCCTGGTCTCGCTGGTGGACATCTATGCCCTGGTCACCCGGGTAGACATCAAGCGCGAACTGATGGGCGAGATCGAGCGCCAGACGGTCAACCTGACCCGACTGGCCAACCAGCCGGGCATCGATGCCGATCGCTTTCGCGAGACCATGGATGCACAGAAGCGGCTGCACGATGCCCTGGAGGAACAGGCCGGCGCGCTCGATCACCGCGTGCGCGGCAGCGAGTTTTTCTCCAGCGTGCGCCAGCGCATGGCCCTGCCCGGCGGGGCGTTCGACTTCGACCTGCCGATCTACCACTACTGGCTGGCCCAGCCGAACCAGGCGCGCACCGAACTTCTGCTGGAATGGTTCCAACCGCTGAACACCGTGGCCGAGGCGACCGCCCAGGTACTGCGCTACATGCGCCACTCGGGCAACGCGGAGCCGGTGACGGCCGAGGACGGGTACTTCGAGCGCAATCTCGATACCGCCCACGCGTGGCAACTGATCCGGGTGACGATAGACCCCGCTCTGGGGGTCTACCCGGAAATCAGCGGCGGGCGCCAGCGCTTCACTGTGCGTTTCTTCGCCCCCGGCGATTTCCGCGAACGCCCCGCACCGGCCCATGTCGACGTGCCGTTCCGGCTCTGCTGCTGCGCGATCTGAGGCAGGGCCCTGGGCGCCTGGGAGGCCCGGATTCAGCCCAGCAAGCCCCGAATGGCCGCAATACCCTGCGCCCCGGCCGCCCGCGCCCGGGGCAGGCTGACGGCAGACATCCCGCCGAGCGCATAGACCGGCAGCGCCGCACCCCGCACCCAGTCCGCGAAATGCCCCCAGCCCAGCGCCTCGGCACCGGGATGCGTCGCGGTCGCCTGCACCGGCCCCAGCACCACGAAATCCAGCCCCAGGGCCGCCGCCCGCTCGAGACCGGCACGGTCGTGAACCGAGGCGGCCACCCAGCCAGCGGACGCCGGACGCGCATCCAGCTCGCGCCAACGCCGCTCGGGCAGATGCAACCCCACCCGCGGAAAATCCGCCAGCCAATCCGGTGGCGCATTCGCCAGGACCGGGATGCCCAGGGCATCGGCGGGCCCTGTGATCGCCGCGAGAAAGTCGCAATAGTCGACCCGGCCCAAGTCCGGCGCACGCACCTGAACCATGTCAGCCTGGCCCGCACGCAGGGCCTGGGTTACTCGGCCGGCGATGGCAGCGGCCTGCGCGGCGTCGTCCGGTGACGGTGTGATCAGATAACGCTCGGGCAGGCGCAAGACGTTGAGCATCGCGCGATTCGCCGCCGGGAAATCTGCGGGGTCCAGGTCCACCGGGACACGCCACGCCATAGGCTGGGCCTCGCGGCCACGGGGCGCACCCGACCAGGCCGTGACGCGGAACACATGCAGACGAACCGCGCGCTCCCCATAATCGTGCTCGATCGTCAGACACTGCACCGCCGAATCGACGCCGATGCCAAGCTCCTCGTCGAGTTCGCGCTGCAGGGCCACCGTGGGGGATTCGCCGCTCTCGACCTTGCCCCCGGGAAACTCCCACAGCCCGGCCAGGTGTTGTGCGTCCCTGCGACGCGTAACCAGCACGCGACCCTGGTTGTCGCGGATCAGTCCGATCGCGACCTCGACCGGAGGGGAAGACGCCGGCTCAGGACCGGTATTCGGCATTGATGCGCACGTACTCGTGGGAGAAGTCGCAGGTGTACTTGCGCGTCCGTGCGTCACCCCGGCCCAGATCGATCCGGATGTGGATCTCCTCGGCGTCGAAGGCACGCTGGCCGGCGGCCTCGGCGTATTCCGGGGCACGCCCGCCGTCGCGGACAATCTCGACGTCATTCACACGGATCGCCACGCGCTCGATCTCCAGATCCGGCACCCCGGCGCGCCCCACGGCGGCGAGGATGCGGCCCCAATTGGGATCGGAGGCGAACAGCGCAGTCTTGACCAGCGGGGACAGCGCGACGGTCTCGGCGACCTGCGCCGCCTCCTCACGCGACCGCGCACCCACCACCTCGACGGTCACGAACTTGGTGGCACCCTCGCCATCCCGGACGATCGCCTGGGCCAGCTCCAGGCAGACCGCGTCCAGAGCCGCGGCAAAGGCGACCCGGTCGTCCGCTGTGACGAGCCCCGCCCCACTCGCGCCACTGGCCATCACCGCCACGGCGTCGTTTGTGGAGGTATCCCCGTCCACGGTGATCGCGTTGAAGCTGTCGCGATTGGCCTCGCGCAGCAGACCGTCCAGCGCCTGCGCCTCGATGGCAAGGTCGGTCCCGATAAACGCCAGCATGGTCGCCATGTCGGGGTGGATCATCCCCGAACCCTTGGCGATACCGGTCAGGGTCACCTCGCCCTGCGACAGTGCGACCCGACGGCTGACACCCTTGAGCACGGTGTCAGTGGTCATGATCGCGCGTCCCGCCTGCATCCAGGCATTGGGCGCCAGGCCCGCGTGCAGCACGGGCAGCGCCGCGATGATGCGTTCCACCGGCAGCGGCTCGCCAATCACCCCGGTGGAAAATGGCAGGACTGCCTCCGCCGGGCCGCCCGTAACCGCGGCCAGGGCCTCGCAGCAGGCGCGCGCGGCGGCGAGCCCGGGCTCGCCGGTCCCGGCATTGGCATTACCGGCGTTGATCAGCAGCCAGCGTGCCCCGCCCGCTGCCTGGTGCTCCGCGGCAACCACGACCGGCGCGGCGCGAAAGGCATTGTTGGTATAAAGCGCCGCAACGGTCGCATCGGGGCCGGCATCGATCAATACCAGATCGTCGCGCCCGGGATAGCGAATCCCTGCCGCGACCGCGGCCACGCGAATCCCCGGTACCGGTTGCAGCGCCTCCGGGGCGGTCAGTCCTACGGCCATGGGCTCAGTGTCTCCCTACAGCTTGCCGTGGCAGTGCTTGAACTTCTTGCCCGAGCCACACCAGCAGGGCTCGTTGCGGCCCAGCTTGGGCTCGTCGCGTCGGTAGGGGGCCTCGCCGCTCGCAACCGGTTCGCGCGGCTCGGCGTCGCCTTCGGCTCCAGCCTTCAGGGGGCTGTCGGGGTTCTGGTGCTGGAACTGCAGATCATCCTCGGCGAGGGCCGCCTTCTTCGGCTGCAATGCCTCGACCTCCTCCGGTGAGCGCAATTGCATGCGCAGCAGGAATTTCACCACGTCGTGCTTGATGCGTTCCAGCAGGGACTGGAACATCGCGAAGGCTTCCTTCTTGTACTCCTGCTTCGGATTGCGCTGGGCGTAGCCGCGCAGCCCGATGCCCTGGCGCAGGTAGTCCATCGCCGCCAGGTGTTCCTTCCACTGGCTGTCCAGGACCTGCAGCATCACGTCGCGCTGCAGGCGGTTCATGGTCTCGTCACCCAGCTGCTCGCGCTTCCGGGTCAGCAGCGCGCGGGCATGCCCGATGATCCGCTCGCGCAACGGCTCCTCGTGCAGGTCGTCCTCGTCGTCCAGCCACTGCTGGACCGGAAGGTCGAGCCCGAACTCGCCGTTCAGGGCCTGCTGCAGGCCCTGGATGTCCCATTCGTCCTCGATCGATCCCGGCGGCATGTACGGGTTGATCAGGGCGTTGACCACATCCTCCACCAAGGTGTCGATGGTTTCGCTGATGTCCTCGGTGGTCAGCAATTCGGCACGCTGGTCGTAGATCACCCGGCGCTGATCATTGGCGACGTCGTCGTATTCCAGCAGCTGCTTGCGGATATCGAAGTTATGCGCCTCGACCTTGCGCTGCGCGTTCTCGATGGCGCGCGAGACCCAGGCGTTCTCGATCGCCTCGCCCTCCTTCATGCCCAGGCGTTGCATCAGGCTGCGCACACGCTCGGATGCAAACACCCGCATCAGGTTGTCTTCCAGCGACAGGAAGAAGCGGCTGGAGCCCGCGTCACCCTGGCGGCCGGAGCGCCCGCGCAACTGGTTGTCGATCCGCCGCGACTCATGGCGTTCGGAGCCAATGATGTGCAGACCACCGGCCTCGATCACCGTGTCATGGCGCTCCTGCCAGTCGGTCCGGATCGCCTCCTGCTGGGCAGTGTCGTCCGGGTCGACTTCGGCCAGTTCGGCATCCAGCGCCCCCCCCAGCACGATATCGGTACCACGGCCGGCCATGTTGGTTGCCAGCGTCACCGCCTTCGGGCGCCCCGCCTGGGCGATGATCGCGGCCTCGCGCTCATGCTGCTTGGCGTTCAACACCTCGAACGAGATCCCGGTCTTCTTCAGCGCTTCAGCCAGCCGCTCGGAACTCTCCACCGAGGCCGTCCCCACCAGGACCGGTTGACCGCGATCCACGCACCACTGGATCTCCTTGATGATGGCGGTGTACTTCTCCTCCTGGGTCAGGAAGACCAAGTCCTGCATGTCGTCGCGCACCAGCGGCTTGTTGCCGGGGATCACGACCACTTCCAGGCCATAGATGGTCTGGAACTCGTAGGCCTCGGTATCGGCCGTACCGGTCATGCCTGCGAGCTTCTCGTACAGGCGGAAATAGTTCTGGAAGGTGATCGACGCCAGCGTCTGATTCTCGCGCTGGATCGGAACCCCTTCCTTGGCCTCGATCGCCTGGTGCAGTCCCTCCGACCAGCGCCGGCCACCCATGATGCGGCCGGTAAACTCGTCGATGATCTGGACCTTGTTGTCGCGTACCAGATAGTCGACGTCGCGGTGGAACAGCGCGTGGGCACGCAGGGCCGCATTCAGGTGATGCAGTACCGCGATGCTCGCAGAGTCGTACAGGGTCTGGTACTCCTCCAGCAAGCCGGCCTGGCGCAGGAGTTCCTCGGCCTTCTCGTGACCCTCCTCGCTGAGGAAGACCTGCTTGGCCTTCTCGTCGACGAAGTAGTCACCCTCGCTCTCCTCGTCTTCCTGACGGGTCAGCTGGGCCGGGATGGTGTTCAGCCGTTCGTAGAGCTCGGAGCTGTCGCCGCTGGGGCCGGAGATGATCAGCGGGGTCCGCGCCTCGTCAATGAGGATGGAGTCGACCTCGTCGACCACCGCAAAGTTGAGTGCGCGCTGCACGCGCTGATCGGCCGAGAAGGCCATGTTGTCGCGCAGATAGTCGAAGCCGAACTCGTTGTTCGTGCCGTAGGTAATATCGGCGGCATAGGCCTCGCGCCGGGTCGCCGGACGCATCTGATCGAACCCGCCTTCTTCTGCGTGATACTCCGGGTCAAAGAGATAGGAGGCGGAATCCACCCCCAGACCGCCGGAGCTATTGACCACGCCGACCGTCAGACCCAATGCGTGGTAGAGCCGCCCCATCCAGGCCGCATCGCGGCGGGCCAGGTAGTCGTTCACCGTCACCACATGCACGCCGTCGCCGGCCAATGCATTGAGATAGGCAGGCAGGGTCGCGACCAGGGTCTTGCCCTCACCGGTGCGCATCTCGGCAATGCGACCGTCGTTGAGAACCATACCGCCGATCAACTGGACGTCGAAGTGGCGCAGCCCCAGGACCTGGGCACTCATCGCGCGACAGACCGCGAAGGCCTCCGGCAGGAGCTTCTCCAGATTCTCGCCCTCGCCCAGGCGGCGCTGGAATTCCTGTGTCTTGTGACGCAGCTCGTCCTGCGACAACGCCTCGGTGGAGTCGGCCAGGGCATTGATGCGCTCCACCGCGCGGGTGTAGCGCTTGAGGATGCGATCGTTGCGACTACCGAATATCTTCTGTACGAGCTGCTTGACCATGGGGATCCGAAAGGGTTGGCTGAAACCCGGCTAGGATAAACGATCCGCCAGGGAAACGCTGTGGCCAGTGGCCCACCCGCGTAGAAGAGACGCGCAGCCGGTCATGCCCCTGCGGGGCCGAGAAGGACCGCGGAGGGTCAGTCCCGATCCTGGAGAAAATGATAGGGATTCAGGGCCTGGCCGGCGTCGACCACCTCGTAGTGCAGGTGGGTATCGGTCGCGCGACCGGTGCGCCCCATCTTCGCGATCACCTCGCCAGCCTCCACGCGCTGCCCGGGCTCGACCAGGATTTCCGCGTTGTGCGCGTAGCGCGTATTCAAGCCGCCGCCGTGCGCGATCTCGACGAGCTTGCCGTAGCTGCTCCGGCGGCCCGCGAATACCACCAGGCCGCCGCCCGCGGCGCGGATGTCCGAGCCGGGCCGCCCGGCAAAATCCATCCCCGAGTGGAAGCGGCGGTTCCCGGTGAACGGGTCTTCGCGATAACCAAACGCCGAGCTAATCCAGGCGTCATCCTCCACCGGGCGAAACTGCGGGGACAGGGCCTCGCGAGCCGCCTCCTGGCGTAGCTCGGAACCTACCGTCTCCACGGCGGCGCTGCGACGACCCAGCAGGTGCTCCAGCGCCAGCAAGCGGTCATGGATCTCCAGCGGAGAACCCGGTCCGTCCAGCAGCGGGCCGCCCTGGCCGCCAACTTCCGGCTCCAACGCGGCCACGTCCAGCCCCAGGGAGTCGCCAACCGAGCGGAGGCGCAGATCCACCCGCGTCAGCTGGCGTTCCAGCGCGACCACACGGTCCACCAGGTAATTCAAACCTTCACGTGCTGCCTCGCGTTCAGCCGTCTCCACCACGACCGGATCCAGCGTGTTGGCGACCGGGATCCTGACCACCTCGCGCTGGCTTTGCCCCGCCAGGTAGGCGGTCACAACCGCCGCCATCACCAGCAGCATGAGCAGGGCGCCCGCCAGCGCCACGCCCCACAACGGAAGACGCGCACAAAGACCATCCGGACGTAGTACGATCAGCTGCATGCGATTCCTCTCACTTCTTCCGCCGCGGACTGCCGGAGGCCCTCGATGACGCCGCAGCGGATTACCCGCTTCATCGCCCGCGACTTTTCCGCGCACTCCAGCCGCGACCGCGGCGTGGAACGCGCCCTCGAGGGACTCGTCGGCAACGCCCTGCAGGCGGACCGACTGGCGTTCACCCTGCGCGAGGACACCCTGGTCGCAATCTGCGCGAACCGCGGGCTGGCCACCGAACTGCGCTTCCAGCAGCGCGAACTGCTCAAGACCTTGCGTGCCGCGGGCTTCGAGGGCATCGAACAGATACGTATCCGGCTGACCAACACCCCACGCCCCCCCCAGCCCACCACGCGACTGGAGCGCCGCGAGATCCCGGATGCGGCCCGCCGCATCCTGGCCGATACCGCCAGCAGCATCCAGGACCCCGGGCTGGCCGGCGCCCTCGAACGTCTCGCCCGGGCGGCCAGGCCGTCACCGAAGCGCGACTGACCTACCTCATCCTGGAACACGTGTTCCAGGGTGAGGTCAGCCCGCTGGAGTGGGCGCCAGCTGACCGAAAGAGATCGGCAGGCGTTCGCTCGGGTCCTCGAAGGTCACCTTCTCCCAGGCGGTCTCGTCGGCCAGGAGCTGACGGATCAGCTGGTTGTTCAGCGCATGCCCGGACTTGTGGCCAGTGAACGCACCGATCAGGCTGTGACCGAGCAGGTACAGGTCCCCGACCACGTCGAGGATCTTGTGCTTGACCAGTTCGTTGTCGTAGCGCAGCCCGTTTTCGTTGAGGATCTTGTAGTCATCGAGGACCACGGCGTTGTCCAGGCTGCCGCCCAGCGCCAGCTGATTCGCCCGCAGGGCCTCGATGTCGCGCATGAACCCGAAGGTCCGGGCACGCGAGACCTCCTTCACGAAGGAGGTGGACGAGAAATCCAGCTCTGCGCGCTGGCTTCCGTCGGTAAACATCGGGTGTTCGAAATCGATACAGAAACCGACCTTGAACCCCTCGTAAGGATCAAAGCGCACCCACTTGTCGTCCTCGCGGACTTCCACGCTGCGCTTGACCCGAATGAATTCCTTGGGCGCGTCCTGCTCCTTCAGCCCGGCGGACTGCAGCAGAAACACGAAGGGACCGGCACTGCCGTCCATGATGGGCACCTCGGCGGCGCTCACATCGACATGCAGGTTGTCGATTCCCAATCCGGCAATGGCCGAGAGCAAATGCTCCACGGTCGAAACCCGGACGTCTCCATTGACCAGCGTGGTGGACAGCCGCGTGTCGCCGACATTGTCGGCACAGGCGCGAATCTCCACGGACGGATCAAGATCGCAGCGATGGAACACAATCCCGGTATTCACCGGAGCCGGACGCAGGGTCAGCACCACCTTTTCTCCGGTATGCAGTCCCACTCCGGTCGCCCGAATGCTGTTCTTGAGCGTTCTTTGCCTGATCAACGAATTGAGCCTCTCTCTTCCAGGAGAGCGCATAAGGGGAGCCCGGGCCCTCCCGGGCTCCTCATGCACACAACGATTACCGCATTATTGCAGGATTCCGCTCGCCCTGCATGTACAGCCGCTCTCAGTCGGCTTGTTTACGCAGGAAGGCCGGAATATCCAGCACATCAATGCCTTGCTGCTGATTGTAGTCGACCGCCAGGTTGTCACCGCCGCGACGCTTGACGGTCGGCTGGTCGAGGTCGACTTCGACATCGGAGCCGACGGCCCTCTTCGGTTGGGCATCGACCACTCGCACCTGCGGCCGTTCGGACTGCGTCGCTGGCGCGCCAAGCCCCGTGGCCACCAAGGTCACCCGCAGCTCGTCGGTCATCTCGGGGTCGATGACCGTCCCGACCACGACATTGGCATCTTCCGAGGCCAGGGCCTTCACCGCCTCGCCGACTTCCTCGAATTCGCCGATCCCGACATCCATGCCACCGGTCACGTTCACCAGGATGCCACGGGCACCGGAGATGTCGATGTCCTCCAGCAAGGGGCTGGCGATCGCCGCTTCGGCGGCCTCGCGCGCACGATCCTCGCCGGTGCCGGTGCCGGTGCCCATCATCGCCATGCCCATCTCGCGCATCACATTGCGCACGTCGGCAAAGTCGACGTTGATCAGACCCGGACGGGTGATCAGCTCGGCGATGCCCTGCACCGCGCCGAACAGCACGTCGTTGGCGGCCTTGAAGGCATCCAGCAGCGTGGTGTTCTTGCCCAGCACCGTCAGCAGCTTCTCGTTGGGGATGGTAATCAGGGAATCGACCTGTTCGGTCAGCGCCTTGATCCCGGACATCGCAACCTGCATGCGGCGCTTGCCCTCGAACGGGAACGGCTTGGTGACCACCGCGACCGTCAGGATGTTCATCTCCTTGGCGATCTGCGCCACCACCGGCGCGGCGCCGGTACCCGTGCCACCACCCATGCCGGCGGTGATGAAGACCATGTCGGCCCCCTGCAACAGGTCCTGAATGCGTTCGCGGTCCTCCAGTGCAGCCTCGCGACCGACCGACGGATCCGCCCCGGCCCCCAGGCCCTTGGTGATGTCGCCGCCCAGTTGCAGCAGCGTCTTGGAATCCAGGCTCTTCAAAGCCTGGGCATCGGTGTTGGCACAGATGAAATCGACGCCTTCCAGCTGCGAGTTGACCATGTGCTGCACGGCGTTGCCGCCGCCGCCCCCAACGCCGACGACCTTGATCGTCGCGTTCTGGCTATAGGTGTCCATCAGTTCGAACGTCATGATTGCGTCCTCTCGTTGCGTGTGTAGTACATAAACTTCTGTTTACCTGCTTCATGGCCGGAGAGCGGTCCGGCCTCCTAAAATTCCGGGGCCCCGATCATCAGAACTGTCCGGAAAACCAGCGCTTCATGCGCGCCCATACGCCCTGGAACCCGCTGCTCACGGGCCGGGCCTCCTGCTCCGCACGCGACTCGCGGGCGTAGAGCAATAGCCCCACCCCCGTCGCGTGGATCGGATTCTTCACAACATCCAGGAGCCCGGTGACGCGTTGCGGCACCCCCAGGCGTACGGGCATGTGAAAGACCTCTTCGGCGAGGTCCACCACACCTTCCATTCGGGACGAGCCACCGGTGAGCACCACTCCGGCGGCAATCATTTCCTCGGTGCCGCTGCGGCGCAGTTCCGCTTGCACCAGCTGCAACAATTCCTCGTAGCGCGGCTCGACCACGGAGGCGAGCGTCTGGCGCGACAGTCGGCGCGCGGCGCGATCGCCGACACCGGGCACCTCGATGCTCTCGCTCGGATCGGCCAGCGAGCGCAGCGCGCAGGCGTACTTGATCTTGAGTTCTTCGGCGTACTGGGTCGGGGTGCGCAGCGCCACCGCGATGTCGTTGGTGACCTGATCGCCGGCGATCGGGATCACCGCGGTGTGCATGATCGCGCCGTGGGCAAACACCGCGATGTCCGTGGTGCCACCGCCGACATCCACCAGGCACACACCCAGGTCCTTTTCATCCTCGCTGAGGACCGAGTAGCTGGAGGCGAGCTGCTCGAGGATGATGTCGTCCACCCGCAGCCCGCAGCGTTCCACACACTTGACGATGTTCTGCGCGGCGGAGACCGCCCCGGTCACCAGGTGCACCTTGGCCTCCAGCCGCACCCCGGACATCCCGATCGGCTCGCGGATGCCCTCCTGCTCGTCGATGATGTATTCCTGCGGCAGCACGTGGAGGATGCGCTGATCGGCCGGGATGGCGATGGCGCGCGCGGCGTCGATCACCCGGTCCACGTCGCCGGCGACCACCTCGCCGTCCTTGATCGCGACCACCCCGGTGGAGTTGTAGCTCTTGATGTGCGAGCCGGCGATCCCGGTATACACCGAGTGGATCTCGCAGCCAGCCATCAGCTCGGCCTCCTCCACCGCACGCTGGATCGACTGGACGGTGGACTCGATATTCACCACCACGCCCTTCTTCAGCCCGCGCGAGGGCGAGGAGCCGATCCCGATGATCTCGATGTCGCCTTCCTCGGTCAGCTCCCCGACCACCGCCTCGATCTTCGAGGTGCCGACGTCGAGGCCGACGATCAGACCGGGTTCCGACTTCTTTGCCATCATCTTTCTGCGTCCTGTCGTTCGTGTCATCGGGCGTTCCCCGCACCGTCATCCGCCGCATCCGCCCAGGCCACGGCCAGCCCGTGGGGGTAACGCAGGTCGATCCGTTCCACCGGGGCCTCGCGATAGTCGCGAATCGCCGGGGCCGCACGGACCAGCTGCCCCAGTCGTGCCAGATCGGCATCGCGCCCCATCAGCACGCGTACGCCGTCCGCCAGGTGGATGGTCCAGTCGTGGCGTTCGCCCTCTTCGAGACCGGCGACCTCCAGCCCGGCATCGGCCAGGCGTGCGGAGACCTCCAGGTAGCGATGCATCAGCACCACCTGGCGCCCGTCGGTCCCGGCGAGTGCCGGCAGGCCCTCCCAGTCATCCAGCGCCACCGGGCCAAACAGGCGCCCGTGGCGATCGACCAGATGGTCCTCGCCCCACTGTGCCACCGGCACCGGCTCGTGAATCTCCACCACCAGGGTGTCCGGCCACTGACGCCGCAGGCGCACCGCGTCCACCCACGGCTGACCCTCAAGCGCAACGCGCAGGCGCTCGAGCTCGACACCGATGAAGCCCGGCGCATGGGTCCGGGCCATCTCGTGCACCGCCGCGACATCCGCATGCTGCGGATTGCCGGTCACCTCGACATGCTTGATCGGCAACCAGGCATCCGGGTCGAACTGCAACCACGCCAGCGCGCCCAGCACCAGCACCGCGGCCAGCCCCATGCCCGACATCAGGCGCAGCCCCGGGCCGGCCATCCGGCGCAGCGGCGACGGTCCTCGCGCCTGCGGGCGGCGCGCGGGTCGCGTTGTGCGGCGTGCGTTCAACGCAGTCCTCCACACTCGAAACTGGAATCGAGGATGCGCAGGCACAGCTCGTCGAAGTCGATGCCCGCCTGCGCGGCGGCCTTGGGCACCAGCGAGTGATCGGTCATGCCCGGGATCGTGTTCACCTCGATCAGGAAATTCTCGCCATGTTCGTCCTGCAGGATGTCCACTCGTCCCCAGCCGCAACCCTCCAGCGTCGCGAAGGCGGCGATGGCCATGGACTGCAACTCCAGCAACGCGCTGGAATCCAGCGGCGGCGGGCAGATATAGCCGGTATCGTCGGCCTCGTACTTGGCGTGGTAATCGTAGAAACCGCCCGGGGTGCGAATCTCCACCACCGGCAACGGCTCGTTGCCGAGGATCGCGACGGTGTACTCGCGTCCGCTGATCCACTGCTCCGCGAACACCTGCCCCGGCTGCAGCCGCGCGGCCTCGAAGGCGGCCGGCAGATCGGCCACCCGATCCACCCGTGTGATCCCCAGGCTGGAGCCGCCGCGCGCGGGCTTCACGATCAATGGCAGGCCCAGTGCATCGGCCACCGCGTCGGGGTCGAACCCCGGCGTGAGCAGACGATAGGGGGCGCTCGGCAGATTGCTCCCCGCCCACAGCCGCTTGCAGGCCAGCTTGTCCATGCCCAGCGCGGAACCGAGCACGCCGGTCCCGGTGTAGGGCATGCCCGCCATGTCCAGACAGCCCTGCAGGGTCCCGTCCTCGCCGCACTCCCCGTGGAGCACGATGAAGACCCGGTCGAAGTTCTCCAGGGCCAGGCAGCGAGCCGTCTCGCGGGTCAGGTCCAGGGGATGGGCATCGACACCCTGGCGCTGCAGTGCCGCCAGCACCGCCTGACCACTTTGCAGCGAGACCTCGCGCTCGCCGGACCAGCCACCCATCAGGACCGCGACACGGCCATAATCTTGTGCACTTCGCTTGCTCATGCCGTTCCCTCGCTTGCCTCGTGCGTAGCCCCTGGCCGACCCAGGACCCGGACCTCGGGCTCCAGGTGCACCCCGAACTGCCGCTGCACCTCGTCCTGGGCATGACGCAGCAACCATTCGATATCGGCGGCGCGCGCGCTGCCGTCGTGGGTGATGAAATTCGCGTGCTTGGGGGAGATCTCCGCCGCCCCGTGGCGCAGTCCCTTCAGCCCGGCGGCCTCGACCAGGCGCGCGGCGTGATCGCCCTCCGGGTTGCGGAACACGGACCCGCAGGACGGCAACCCCAGCGGCTGCTTCGCGGATCGTTCGCGCAGCAACTCGCGGATGCGCCGGGTCCCGACGCCAGGGTCACCCGCGGCCAGCTGCAACACGCAGCCGGTGAACCACTCCGCCGCGGGGCCGTGGACACTGCGGTAGCCGATCGTGTAGTCCGCGGGAGTGCGGGTATGCAGTTCGCCGCGCGCATCCACCGTGAAGACCGCCTCCACCAGCGGCCAGATCTCGCCACCCCAGGCGCCGGCGTTCATCCGCAGCGCGCCGCCCACGGTCCCGGGGATGCCAGCCAGGAACTCGGCCCCGACCAGCCCCTCGCGGGCCCCGAAACGCGCGGCCTGGGCGCAGGCCAGCCCCGCCCCAAGCAGCAGGCGATCGCCGTCCAGGCGCCGGCGTTCGTTCAGCACTCCGGAAAGATGCACGACCAGGCCGTCCAGCCCGCCGTCACGAATCAGGACGTTGCTGCCCAGGCCGAGGAAGGTCACGGGCATCTGTGGCGCGTGGGTAGCGTGGTCGCGCAGGGCAGCGACCAGGTCGTCAAGGTCCGCCGGCTGGAACAGCCAGTCGGCCGGGCCGCCCACACGCCAGGAGGTCAGCCCGGCCAGCGGAACCTGCGCCTGCAACCGGCCACGCGTGGCCTGCGCGAACGGAGTCATCGACGAGTCCACAGCGCGGGCGGCCATCATGATTCCCCCTCGCCGGCGGTCCCCAGCTGCTGCGGGAGCAGCCCGGCCAGACGGCCAATATCGCCGGCGCCCTGGGCGAGCACGACATCGTCCGGCCGCAGCATCCCCGCGAGCACACCGATCACATCCTCTGCGCGCTCGACAAACACCGGCTCCACCCGCCCGCGCAGACGAATGGCGCGCGCCAGGCTGCGGCCATCGGCGCTGGGGATCGGGTCCTCCCCGGCGGCATACACCTCGAGCAGGATCAGGACATCGGTCTCGGACAGGGCCTCGGCGAAGTCCTCGAACAGATCACGCGTGCGGGTATAACGATGCGGCTGGAAGATGGTGATCCGGCGGCGGCCCGGCCAGGCATCGCGCGCGGCCGCCTGAGTGGCAGCAATCTCGCGCGGGTGGTGACCATAGTCGTCGACCAGGGTCAGGGCCCCCTGTGCGGTCCGCAGCTCCTGCACCTGGAAGCGCCGGCCAATGCCCTGGAAGCGCGCCAGCGCGGCCTGGATCGCCTCGGGGGCGACCTCCAGCTCGTGCGCGACAGCCGCCGCCGCCAGGGCATTGAGCACGTTGTGGCGCCCGGGCAGGTTCAGCGTCACCGGGAACGCGGCCTGACCGGGCAACGCGAGGTCGAAGTACATGCGCACGCCTTCCTGGCGCACATTCAGGGCGCGCACGTCGGCGTCCTGCTCGATGCCGTAGGTCAGGCGCGGGCGCTCCAGTTCCGGGTACAAATCGCGCACCTGCGGGTCGTCGGCGCACAGCACGGCAATGCCGTAGAACGGCAGGTGGTGCAGGAATTCCAGGAAGGTCGCCCGCAGCTGGCCGAAGTCGTTGCCATAAGTCCCCAGGTGGTCGGCATCGATATTGGTCACGATGCTGATCATCGGCTGCAGATGCAGGAACGAGGCGTCACTCTCGTCGGCCTCGGCCACCAGATAGTCCCCGGCGCCAAGATTCGAGTGGCTCGCCGTGCTGTTCAGGCGTCCGCCAATCACAAACGTCGGGTCCATCCCGGCCTCCGCCAGCACACTGGCGACCAGGCTGGTGGTCGTGGTCTTGCCATGGGTCCCGGCGACCGCGATGCCATAGCGAAAGCGCATCAGCTCGGCCAGCATCTCGGCGCGGCGCACGATCGGGATGCCGCGCCGACGCGCCTCCTGGACCTCGGGGTTGCTCGGATTGATCGCACTGGAAACCACCAGCACGTCGGCATCGGCCACGTTCGATTCGGTATGGGCCGCCACCACCGGGATGCCCATGCCCTTCAGGCGTTCGACCATCGCCGACTGCCCGAGATCGGATCCCGAGACGTGATATCCCAGTTGATGCAGGACCTCGGCGATCCCGCTCATGCCGGATCCCCCGATCCCCACACAATGGATCCGGCGGATACGGCGCATCGCATGGCGTGGCAGGCGCGGGGCATTCATGACGATCCCTCCCGGCGGGCGCCCGCCATTTCCATGCAGGCATCGGCCAGGCGCCGTGCGGTGTCGGGGCGGGCCTGTGCGCGGGCCAGCAGGGCACGCGAGCGCAGGGCCTCGCGGTCCAGCGGGGCGACCAGCTCGTAGACCCGCTGAGCGTCCAGCTCGGCATCCGCGACCCGCCAGGCGGCACCGGATTGCACCAGGGCCTCGGCATTCGCGGTCTGATGATCGTCCACCGCATGTGGATAGGGCACGAAGATCGCCGGCACGCCGGCCGCGGCCACCTCGGCCACGGTGAGCGCCCCTGCGCGGCAGATCACCAGGTCCGCCCAGGCATAGGCCGCGGCCATGTCTTCGATGAAGGCGCTGATCTCCGCCTCCAGCCCTTCCTCGGCATAGGCGGCCTGCGCCTCGTCGAGGGTGCGCTCGCCCGCCTGGTGACGGATGTTCAGCGGCTGCTCCTCGGCCACGCGCGCCAGCCCGGCGGGCAGCGTGCGGTTGAGCGAACGGGCGCCCAGGCTGCCGCCCAGGACGAGGAGATTCAGGGCGCCCTCGCGCTCGTCGAAGCGCGCCTCCGGCGCCGGAAGTTCCGCAATCGCGGCGCGCACCGGGTTGCCCACCACCGTGACCGCCACCCGCTCGGGGAAGCTGTGCTCGAAGCCGGCATAGACCCGGTCCGCCACCTTCGCCAGCCAGCGATTGGTCAGACCGGCCACGGCGTTCTGTTCGTGGATTGCCAGCGGCCGGCCCATGGCGGCCGCCATTAGCCCCCCGGGGCCGGCGGCAAACCCGCCAAAGCCAATCACGGCATCCGGGCGCAGACGCGTCATCAGACCCAGGGCCGCCCACAGCGAAATGCCGAGCCGCCAGGGTGCGAGTGCCAGCCCGACCAGGCCCTTGCCGCGGATGCCCGCGATTGGAAGCGTATGCAGCTCGATCCCGGCCGCCGGCGCCAGCCGCGCCTCCACGCCGCGGGCCGTGCCCAGCCAGCGCACCTCGGCACCGCGTTCCCGCAGCAGGGTGGCCACTGCCAGGCCCGGGAACACATGGCCCCCGGTGCCGCCGGCCATAATCAGGATGCGCGGGGCCCTCATGCGGCACCCCCACGCCGGCGGCGCGCCGGGGGTGCGGCGCGCGGGGCCGGCACCTGGGCCTCGCGGTACACGCGCATCACCAGGCCGATAGCCGCCAGCGACACGATCAGCGAGCTGCCGCCGTAGCTGAGAAACGGCAGGGTCAGGCCCTTGGTCGGCAGCAGCCCCATGTTCACCGCGAGGTTCAGGAACGCCTGCAGGCCCATCCAGATGGCCACGCCAAAGGCCAGATGCGAGCCGAAGGCATGCCCTGCGCGCTCGGCGTACAAACCGATCTGGATGCAGCGCCAGACCAGGACCCCGAACAGCGCGATGAGGGCCACCACACCGACGAAGCCGAACTCCTCGGCAAACACTGCGAACAGGAAGTCGTTGTGCGCCTCGGGCAGGTAAAAGAGCTTCTGCACACTGTTGCCGAGCCCGGCCCCGAACCAGCCGCCGGAGCCGATCGCGATCAGCGACTGGGTCAGCTGGAAACCGGTGGCAAACGGATCCTGCCAGGGATCGAGGAACGCCGTCAGGCGCGCCACGCGGTATGGCGCCGCGACCGCGACGACCGCCATCCCCGCCGCGATGGTGCCCGCCAGCGCGGCGAACTGCCAAAGCTTCGCACCGGCGAGGAACAGCATGCCCATGCCAATCGCCAGCATGATCGCGGCGCCGCCGAAGTCCGGCTGCAGCAGCAGCAGGATGGTCCCCACGCCGAGCACGATCAGCGGGCGGATAAAACCGAGGAAGTGCAGGCGGAGCGTCGAATAGTGACGCACGATGTAGCCGGCGAGGTACATCACCACCAGCAGCTTCACCATCTCGGCGACCTGCAGGTTGAACATCCCCAGCGGGATCCAGCGGGTCGCGCCGTTGACCGTGCGCCCGACGCCCGGGATCAGCACTGCGATCAGCAACGCCATCACCAGGATCAGCAGCCACGGCCCGGCGCGTTCCCAGCGCGCCAGCGGGACCACCCAGAGGAAGGTCGCCACCGCAAGCCCGATGGCGGCGAAAATGACCTGGCGCTGGAAGAAGTGCCAGGTGTTGCCGAAATAGCGTTCGCCCAGCCCCATGGAGGCGGACGCGACCATCACCAGTCCAATCCCCAGCAGGATCGCCGCGACCGCCAGCAGGGGCAGATCGACGTGATCGCGCAAGCCGGCGACCAGGCCGCGATCCGGGAGTCCGAGGCGGGTGCTGGAGATACTCATGCTGCCAGCTCCCGTACGGCGTGCGCGAAGTCGTCGCCGCGCGCCTGATAGTTCGGGTACATGTCCAGGCTGGCGCAACCGGGCGACAGCAGGACGGTATCCCCCGGTTCCGCCCAGGCAGCGGCCTGCGCAACCGCGGCGGCCATATCGTCCACGCGCTGGACCGGAACCACGGAGGCCAGGGCCCGGGCGATCGCCGGCGCGTCCTCGCCGAGCAGCACCACACCACGGACCTTGCCCGGGACGTAATCGGCCAGCGGCGAAAAGTCCTGCCCCTTGCCCTTCCCGCCCGCGATCAGCACCAGCGGCCCGGGCGTACCGCGCAGGGCCGCCAGGGTGGCGCCGACATTGGTGCCCTTGGAGTCATTGATGTAGGCGACACCGCCCACTTCGGCAATCCACTGCGAGCGATGCGGCAGACCCGCGAACTCGGCCAGGGCCGCCATGGCGCGTGCGCGCGGCTCGCCCGCCTCCAGCCACGGCCAGACCAAGGCAAGCGCGGCCAGGGCGTTGGCCCAGTTGTGCTGCCCACGCAGACGCAGATGGCCGGTCGAGAGAAGGACCTGGTCACCGCGCACCAGGTCCGGAGCATCCGCGCTCGACGGGCGCACTCCGAAATCGTCCGCGCCGGCCGGCGCATCGAGACCGAAGGAGATCACCTTCAGACCCGGCGGCAGGGCGATCTCGCGCAGCCAGGCGTCCTCGCGGTTCAACACACCACGCCCGGCGCGATCCAGGATACGGGCCTTGGCACGCACATACGCATCCAGATCGGCGTAGCGATCCAGGTGATCAGGCGAGATATTCAGGATGGCGGCGGCCGCTGGCGCCAACATGTCGCTGCGCTCCAGCTGGAAGCTGGACAGCTCCAGCACGTACAGGTCCGGGGCCTGCTCCAGCAGGTCCAGCGCCGGGGTGCCGTAGTTACCACCCACCGCCACCCGCAGGCCGGCGGCGCGCAGCAACTCGCCGACCAGCGCGGTCACCGTGCTCTTTCCGTTGGAGCCGGTAATCGCGATGACTGGGGCGCCCGCATGCTCGGCGAACAGGTCGATGTCTCCGGTCAGGCGGGCACCGGCGGCACGCGCCCGTTGCAGGACCGGGTGCTCCAGTGCGACCCCGGGCGAGACGATGATGCGGGCAAAGCCCGAGGCGTCCAGTCGATCCAGCGGCCCGACCCAGGCATCGGCCAGCCAGGCCTTGGCCCCCTCGGTCTCCAGCGCGGCCGGCGCCACGCGGGTATCGGTGATCGCGAACGGCTGACCCTGCGCACGCAGGAAGCGGGCAACCGACACGCCGGTCGCCCCGAGGCCCACGATCAGGTTGTTGTCGCCGGTTCGCGTCATGGGATCAGCGCACCTTCAGGGTCGCGAGACCGATGAGAACGAACACCACGGTCAGGATCCAGAAACGCACGATCACGCGCGGCTCCGGCCAGCCCTTGAGTTCGAAGTGGTGGTGCAGCGGCGCCATGCGGAAGATCCGCCGCCCAGTGAGCTTGAAAGAGGCGACCTGGAGCATCACCGAAAGCGTCTCCAAGACGAAGATGCCCCCCATGATCAGCAACACGATCTCCTGCCGGGTGATGATCGCCAGCATGCCCAGGGCCGCGCCCAGCGCGAGCGCCCCGACATCGCCCATGAAGACCTGCGCCGGGTAAGTGTTGAACCACAGGAATCCCAGCCCGGCGCCGACCAGGGCGGAGGTAAAGATCACCACCTCGCCCACGCCGGGTACCGCCGGAATACCGAGATAGTCGGCGAATACCGCATGGCCCGCCGCGTAGGCAAACACGCCCAGGGCGCCGGCCACCAGCACCGCCGGCATGATGGCCAGGCCATCCAGCCCATCGGTCAGGTTCACGGCATTGGAGGACCCCACGACCACCAGCCAGACCAGCGGGATGAACAGCCAGCCCAGGCTGAACTGGATGTCCTTGAACACCGGCAGGTAAAAGGTCGTCTCCACCGGCCCCTGCGCGGTGTACATGATCACCCCCGCGGCGACCAGGGCGAACAGCGTCTGCCACAGGAGCTTGGCGCGCGCCGACAGGCCCTTGCTGTTGCCGTAGCGCAGCTTCAGGTAGTCATCCCAGCCGCCCACGGCGCCGAACGCCAGGGTGGTCAGCAGCACGAGCCAGACGAAGCGGTTGGTCAGATCGCTCCACAGCAGGGTCGCCGCCGCCACTGCCACCAGAATCAGGGCACCGCCCATGGTCGGCGTGCCGGCCTTGGTCAGGTGCGACTCGGGACCGTCATCGCGGATCTGCTGGCCGACATTGCCGACCGTCAGGCGGCGGATCATCGCCGGCCCGATCAACAGCGCGATCGCCAGTGCGGTCACCACCCCGAGGATGGCGCGAACGGTCAGGTACTGAAAGACCGTGAAGCCGGAATAGAACAGACTCAGGTATTCAGTCAGCGCGAACAGCATTCGCCACCTCCGGCGCTGACGAGGCCAGGTGCAGCCCCTCGATGATCTGTTCCATGTGCTGGCTGCGCGAGCCCTTTACCAGGACCGTGGTGCCCTCCCCCAGGAGGTCCTCCAGGCGCGAGCGCAGCGCGGCGTGGTCGGCAAACCACTCGCCGCCGTCGCCAAAGCCCTCGGCGCTGTCGCGCGCGGCCTCGCCCAGCGCCAGGCAGTGTTCGATACCCACCGCGCGGGCCAGGCGCCCGGTTTCCCGGTGCAACGCCGGCGTGGCGGCGCCCAGTTCACCCATGGCACCCAGCACCAGGATGCGCCGACCGGGCATCGCCGCCAGCACCTCGAGCCCGGCCCGCAGCGAGTCCGGATTGGCGTTGTAGCTGTCGTCCCAAATCCGCGCGCCGCTGACGTGCCACAGCTCCTGCAGACGTCCCCGCACCGGCTTCCAGCGGGTGAGCCCGTCGACGATTCGGTCAATCCCGATACCGACCGCGTTCGCCGCGGCCGCGGCCGCCACGGCATTGGCTACGACGTGGCGACCGGGGCCGGCCAGGCGCAGATCGCGGACGGCCCCGAGGATGGACAGACGCAGCCGGTCCGGGGCCTGCCACATGCCTTCCACCTCGCCGCCACCCTCCAGCGAGAAGCGCTGGCAGTGGTGATGCTCGTTCAGCGACAGCCAGTAGTCGGCAAACGGATCATCCAGATTGATGACCGCGGTGCCGCCCTGGGCCGGGAGACCGGAGTAGATCTCGGCCTTGGCATGGGCGACGCCCTCCAGGCTGCCGAAGCCCTCGAGATGTGCGCGTCCGGCATTGGTGATCATCGCGACCTGCGGTTCGACCCAGCGCGCCATGCGCCCGATCTCACCGGCATGATTCGCGCCCAGTTCGATGACCGCGTAGTCGACTTCACAGGGCATCGCCAGCAATGTCAGCGGCACGCCGATCTCGTTATTCAGATTGCCCGCGGTGGCATGCACCGACCCCACCCCCTCAAGGATGCAGCGGAGCATCTCCTTGGTCGTGGTCTTGCCATTGGAGCCGGTCAGGGCAATCACGCGCGCGCGGCTCTGGCGCCGCCAATGGCGGCCCAGGCGGCCCAGGGCCTCGCGGGTATCGGCCACGATGATCTGCGGCTGTGGCACATCGAGCGCCCGCTCCACCAGCAGCACGGTCGCCGGGAGGTCGGCGCCGACCTGTTCGTGGGCATCGAAATTCGGCCCCTTCAACGCGATGAATAGCGCTCCCGGGCGCGGCTCGCGAGTGTCCGTAAACACGCCCTCGAAGGCCGTGTCGGGCACCCCTTGCAGGCGCCCATGGACCGCCTCGGCCAATTCCTGGCTAGTCATTCGAATCATTGTCCCTCCCCCCTGATCGCGCGGTCCTGGCCACGCAAGTCCTGCGGGTGCCGGCCCGCCCGGGCCTGCACCTGTTCGCGGTCGCTGAACGGATAGCGCTGACCGCGGATCTCCTGGGTCGTCTCGTGACCCTTACCGGCCACCAGCACCACATCCCCGGCCACGGCCTCGGCCAGCGCACTGGCAATCGCCGTTGCGCGATCGCCAATCTCGTGGCATTCGGCGGAATCGGCGCAGCCGGCAAGGATCTCGGCGCGGATCTCGGCCGGGTCTTCTCCGCGCGGGTTGTCATCGGTCACGAAGATCACGTCGGCCTCCCGGCAGGCCACCTGGCCCATTGCCGGGCGCTTGCCTCGATCGCGGTCGCCGCCGCAGCCGAACACCACGCTCAGGCGCCCGCGTACATGGGGTCGAAGCGCCTGCAATGCAGCCTCCAGGGCCTGGGTGGTATGCGCATAATCGACCACCGCCAAGGCCCCGTTCGCGAGCGGGAAGCGCTCCATGCGGCCGGGCACGCCGGGGAGTTCGGCGACTGCCGCGATCGCCTCCTCGCGCTCCACCCCGAGGCCCTGCAGGGTGGCGAGGGTCGCCAGCAGATTGCCGACCTGGAACAGGCCGAACAGGGTGGAACGAACCGGATAGGCCCGGCCGTCGGCCTCGAGGGTGAAACGCAGCCCTTCGGCTGTGGCCTCTACGTCCCGGGCGCGCAGATCGGCGGGTGCACCCAGTGCACTGTAGGTCAGGGCCTGAACGCCCGCCGGCAGATGCTGCACAACCTGGCGTCCAAAGGCATCATCGATATTCAGGACCGCCGTTTGCAGGCCAGGCCAGACAAACAGCCGCGCCTTGGCTGCCGCATACGCCTCCTGACTACCGTGGAAGTCGAGGTGATCGGAGCTCAGTCGGGTGAGCACCCCGAGGCTGATCGGGGCTCCGGCGAGGCGCCCTTGTGCCAAACCGTGCGAGGAGGCCTCCAGCGCCACGGCACCACAACCGGCCGCAGCCAGCTCGGCGAGGTGGCGATGCAGGTCCAGTACGCCCGGGGTCGTGTGTCCGGTATCCACCAGGTGGCCCGGTCGCCCGACGCCGAGCGTGCCGATCAGACCGGTGGGCCGACCCAGGGTCTCCAGGGCCAGCGCGATCAGGTGCGTGACCGAGGTCTTGCCGTCGGTACCGGTCACCGCCACCAGCGAGGCCGCCTCCGGCCAGCTACCGAACAATCCGCGCGCCATCTGCGGCAGCCGTTCCCGCAGGCCCGGGACATGAAGCGTCGGCACCGCCAATGGCGCTTCCGGAGTTTCGGCCTCGTCCCACAGGATCACGCCGGCACCCCGTGCCACGGCATCGGCGGCATGCGCCAGGCCATGGCCGTGCGTGCCGGCCAGGGCCACAAAGGCTGTGCCGGGCGCGACCCGGCGGCTGTCCTGAACCAGGTCGGCGACTGGCAAGTCCGCCAGGTCGGGGCGCAGGAGATCGGCCGGCAACAAATCGCCCAGCACCGGTCGAGCCTCGCCTCGGGTATCCCGGGCGGCCATCATGTCGTCCCCTCGTGATCCGCCGCCAGGCGCATGGGGACCTCCGGCATCGCGTCCGGGCGCACGTTGAACATACGCAGGGCCGAACCGACGACATTACGGAACACCGGCGCGGCGACCGCCCCACCGTAGTAGACGCCCGCGTCCGGCTCGTCGATCACCACGGCCATGACAAAACGCGGATCGGAGGCCGGGGCCAGGCCGACGAAACTCGAAAAATAGCGGTCCTCGGTATAACCGCCTGGACCGCTCTTGCGGCTGGTACCGGTCTTGCCGGCCACGCGGTAACCGTCGATCGCCGCCTGGCGCGCGGTGCCCTCGGTACCGATCACATGTTCCATCATTGCCAGCACCTGGCGGGCAGTACGCGGAGTCATCACCTGCGCCGACTCGCGCAGATCGTCGGCGGTGCGCACCAGACGCACCGGCACCCGCTCGCCGCCATTGGCAAAGGCGGTGTAGGAGGCCGCCATCTGCAACGGCGACAACGACAGCCCGTAGCCATAACCGAGCGTGGCCTGTTCGACCTCGCGCCAGGTGGTGAAATCGCGCAGCCGCCCCGTGGCCTCGCCCGGGAAATGGGTACCCAGCGCCTGCCCGAAGCCCGCCTGATGGAGGGTCTTCCAGAAACGATCCGCGGGGGTATCCAAAGCCAGCTGTGTGGCCCCGACATTGCTCGAACGGGCGATCAGGGTGGTGAGGTCGATCGTCCCGTAATCGCGCAGGTCGCGCACGGTCAGGCGCCCCACCCGCATGGTGCCGGGGCCGGTCTCCAGCGTGGTGTTGGCATCCACCACACCGGCATCCAGGGCGGCCGCCACGGTAAACGGCTTCAGCACCGACCCGGGCTCCATGGTATCGGTGATGGCCCGGTTGCGGGCGCGATCGGAACGGATAGCGCCGCGATTGTTCGGGTTGAATCCGGGCTGATTGACCAGCGCCAGGATCTCGCCGCTGCGGGCGTCCAGAAGGACAGCGGAGCCGCCACGGGCATTGTGTTCGGCGACCGCAGTCTTCAGTTCGCGGTACGCCAGATACTGCAGGCGCTGATCCAGGGTCAGGGCCAGGGTGTTGCCGTCACGCGCGGGGCGGATACTGGCGACATCACGGATGCTGCGGCCATAACGGTCGCGCAGCACCCGCTTGGCGCCCGGATGACCGGACAACCACTGGTCAAAGGCCAGTTCCACGCCCTCCTGGCCCTGGTCGTCGATATTGGTATAGCCCAGCACATGCGAGGTGGCCTCGCCATGCGGGTAATAACGCCGGAATTCGCGGGTCAGGCCGACGCCCTGGATGCGCAGGGCCGCTACGCGCTCGGCCTGATCCGGCAACATTTGGCGGCGCAGGTAGATGAATTCGCGCGAGGCACGCGCCTCGATATGCTCCGCCAGCCAGTCCGGCTCCACCTCCAACGCCGCGGCCAAATCCGGCCAGCGCTCGCGCTGGCCCATCAAGTCCTGCGGGTTGGCCCAGGCGGTCTGCACCGGGGCCGAAATGGCCAGGGGTTCGCCGTGACGGTCGGTAATCATGCCGCGGTTCGCGGACTCGGTCAGGGTGCGCACCTGGCGCTGCTCGCCCTGCTTGGTCAGGAAGTCGCGCTCCAGGACCTGCAGATCGACGGCGCGCAACAGCAACGCGGCGCTCGCGACGGCGAACACGGCGATCACGACCTTCAGACGGCCACCACTGATCTGCCGCTTCAGCGCGCCCACGAGCTACCCCCGATCACCACGATGCGATCCGAATCGGGCTGAATCATGTCGAGACGCTCGCGCGCCTGCTCCTCGACCCGGCCCTGGGTCGCCCAGGTCGATTGCTCGATCTGCAACTGCGTCCACTCGAGATTCAGGACATCGCGCTGGCTCAATGCCTGCTGCTGGTCGATAAAGGCCTGGCGCGACTCATGCTTGGCCGCCACAACCCCAACCGCCGAGGCAAACACCGCGGTTGCCAGCGCCACCGCCAGGAGCCCGCGCGCAACCATCAGAGCCGCTCTCCGACACGCAGCACGGCCGAGCGCGAACGCGGATTGATGCGCTGCTCCTCGCGATCGGCATGGATCGGTTTGCCGACCGGGCGCAGCTTGCGCTCCGGCTCCTCCGGCATCACCGGAAGGCCGCGCGGCAGGCGCACGCTCGACACCGGCTTGCGCAGGGCCTGCTTTACCAGTCGGTCTTCCAGTGAATGGAAGCTGATCACCACCAGCCGCGCACCAGGCGGGAGCACATCGGGGATGGTCGCCAGCCACTGCTCCAGCTCGGACAGCTCCTCGTTCACGAAGATGCGCAGCGCCTGGAAGGTTCGAGTGGCCGGGTGCTTTCCGGGCTCGCGTTTCGGGACCGCCCGGCGAACGATCTCGGCCAGTTCGCCGGTGCGGCTAAGGGGTGCCTCGGTGCGTGCAGCCACAATGGCCCGGGCAATGCGCCGCGAGTGGCGCTCCTCGCCGTATTGATAGATCACATTCGCGATCTCGGTCTCGTCGGCCCGCGCCAGCCACTCCGCCGCGCTCTCGCCGCTGTTCGGATCCATGCGCATGTCCAGCGGGCCGTCGTGCTGGAAACTGAATCCGCGCTCGGGCGTATCCAGCTGGGGCGAGGACACGCCCAGGTCCAGAAAGACGCCGTCCGGACCCCGGTCCGGCGAACGCCGTTCCAGCGTGGCGGCCATGGTCGAGAACGGCGCGGCCTCGAAGGCAAAACGCGGATCATCGGCAAAGGAGGCGGCCGCCGTGGCGGCCTCCGGATCGCGATCCATGGCCAGCAGCCGGCCGTCCGGGCCCAGGCGATCCAGGATCGCCCGGCTGTGCCCACCGCGGCCGAAGGTGCCATCGACGTAAAAGCCGTCAGCGCGCACGGCCAGGCCCTCCAGCACCGCGTCGCGCAGCACCGGGATGTGGGAGACGGCTTCCATGTCCGTCACAACGCGATGGACTCGAGCGCTTCATCATCCACGTCACCCCCCAGCACCTGGGCGCAGGTCTCCTCCCAGGCGGCCTCGCCCCAGATCTCGAACTTCTTGCCCTGGCCCAGCAGCACCACCCGCTTTTCCAGGCCGGCGTACTGACGCAGGGGCGGGGGCAGCAACAGGCGGCCGCTGCCGTCCAGCTCGCACTCGGTGGCATGGCCCACCAGCAGGCGCTGCAGATTGCGCACCTTGGGATTCATGTTGGGGCGGGACATCAGGTTCTGCTCAATGCGCTCCCACTCGGGGAACGGGTACAAGAGCAGGCAGCGGGAGGGATCAACCGTGATCACCAGCTGACTGTTGCAGCTCGCAGCGAGGTCGTCGCGATACCGCGCCGGCATGGCCAGGCGGCCCTTCGCATCCAGATTGAGCTGGCTAACGCCTCGAAACATCGCTGATAACGGTGGTTACCCACCTTTCCCCACTTTGACCCACTTTCCGACACTATAGGTACGGGCATCCTCCAGAGTCAAGAAAATCGACCCCGAAAAACGAAAAATAAGCGTTGAATCACAGAGACTTAGCGCATCCACCCCGAGGCGGACGAAAGAGCATGGAGAAGGGTATTAAAAGCCTCGCGTTGAGGCTCAAACTTAATGCATCACCTTACAAGTTTGCCGCACACACAGCCGTGTACGCGCAGACCGGGGCGGCCGCGGGGGCTTGATCGTGGGAAAAAGTGGGAGCCGGCCGTAAGCCGGGTTCTGTCGAGGACAGTCATTCATCTGGGACGTCCGTCACCGGACGCCTCGAGCAGCCTACCCGGGTGCGATGCGGGCCACACCATGCACCCCTATTTGGCCTTGCTCCGGACGGGGTTTACCCTGCCACGAACTGTTACCAGTCGCGCGGTGCGCTCTTACCGCACCATTTCACCCTTACCTGTACCCGGCGAACCGGGCCATCGGCGGTATGTTTTCTGCGGCACTTTCCGTCGGCTCGCGCCGCCCAGGCGTTACCTGGCGTCCTGCCCTATGGAGCCCGGACTTTCCTCCACATCCGAGGATGCAGCGACTGCCTGGCCGACTCCCGCGCTCCTTGTACGCCGCCGCGTGCGCGAACGCAAGCCTTTTCAACGGCCTGCCCCAAGGGCCTCCGTCCACAACGAAGCACACCAAGACACGAAGGACGTCACGAGCAGTCCACAGGAAGAGGGGACGATCGGAAGGCAATCAATTCAACGAAACGACAGGGTTATCGCCACGATGCCGGAACGCAGGCAGCCAGCCATCCCCGCCAACAATGATTATTGCCGTTCTTCCAGACCTTCCTGCCGATGGCTTCTGACCTTGATCCGCTGCGTGTCTGCGCACGCTTCATTGCGGACCCAAACCGTCCTATCCTCCGGCGTCCTTGAGGGCGAGGGCGCGGGCGTAGACGCGGTTACGCGGCAGGTCGGTGGCATCGGAGAGCAGGCGTGCCGCGCGCTTGAGGGGGAGTTCGTGCAGCAGTGCCGCGAGCAGGCGCTCGTGCTCGTCGGACAGGGGCATGTCGGCCTCGCCCCCCGTGTCAGGCGCGGGCGCCGGCCCCAGGATCAGCACGAACTCGCCGCGGGTGCGGTTGCTGTCGGCATCCAGCCAGCCCGGCAGTTCGCCGGCGGGGCCGCGATAGTGCTCCTCGAATTGTTTGGTCAACTCCCGCGCCAGGAAGACCTCTCGCCCCGGTGCCAGCTGCGCCAGGTTGGCGGCGGCCGCGCGAACACGGTGCGACGATTCGAACAAAATGGTGGTCACCGGCTGGACCAGCAATGCCTCCAGCCGCCGCTGGCGCGCCCCGGCGGCATGCGGCAGGAAGCCCTCGAAGCAGAAGCGGTCGGACGGCAGCCCGGCCACCGCCAGCGCAGCCAGAGGCGCACTGGGACCCGGTACGGCGCGCACATCCAACCCGGCCTCGCGCGCCGCCCTCACCAGCCGAAAACCCGGGTCCGACACCAGCGGCGTGCCGGCATCGGAAATCAGCGCGACGGACTCCCCCGCCTTCAGCGCCTCCAGCAGCGAGGGAATACGCTCCGCCTCGTTATGCTCGTGCAGGCTGACCAGCGGCGTGTGGACGCCCAGATGGGCCAGCAGCCCGGCGCTGTGTCGCGTATCCTCCGCCGCAATGCGCTGCACCCGACCGAGGACCTCGCCCGCCCGCGGGCTCATATCTCCAAGATTACCAATCGGGGTAGCCACCACCCACAACGTGCCCCAGTTCGTTGACACGGCCTGATGCGCTTTCAATACTGACTCCTCATTCGCTGACGAACCGCTATCGTGACCCGAATCCCCGAACGCGCCGGGCATACCCGGCCCCTGTCCCGTCTTGCCCTGTTGCTGCTGGCCACGGCCATCGTGGTGGGCTGCGCCACGCCGCGCCCGGACCCGGAGCCGACCCCGGACGCCGAGGTCCGGCCGGACCTGGCCGAACTGCCTCCCGAGGTGCGCGCCAGCCTGCTGCTGAGCGAGGCCCGCTCGCGGCCGGAGCCCGACCTGGTGCGCCGCGCCATCGAGGCCGTGCTGGCGCTCGACCCCGCGACGCCGGACCAGCTGGACCGGGCCGAAGCCCTGTGGGCCGAGCTTCCCGACGCCGAGCGGGACACCCAGGAAGCCCGCCTTCTAGGCGCGCGACTCGCAGCAGCGCAACGGGATTGGGAGCTCGCCCGCGAACGACTGGGTGCAGACGACCCGGACGACCCCACGCGATCCCCGGAGATCTATCGCCAGGGGCTTGCCCTGCACGCCCGGATGCTGGAACAGGAGAGCCAATGGTATCAGGCCCTGGACACCCGGCTGCGCCTGGACCGCCTGCTGATCATGGAGCCCGACACACACGCCGAGAACCAGCAGCGCATATGGGGGCTGCTCGCAGCCCTGCGCCCGGCCCAGCGCGACCGGATCGTGGGCAACCACCCGCCGGATGGGGATGCCTGGGTCAGCCTGTTCCGACTGCTGCGCGCCGCCGATACCGAGGAACAGGCGCACCTGGCCGCCGGATTGTGGCGCGAGCGCCATCCCGCGCATCCGGCCAACAGCCTGCTGCCGGAACTCGTCGCCAGCCACCCGCTGGTCGCGGACGCGCCTGGGGACACCCTGGTGCTGCTGCCACTGTCGGGCGACCTGGCCGCACTGGGCAACGCCATACTCGACGGAATCACCCGCGCCTACTACGCGGAGGGTGGCGGCAACGGCCGGCTGATCGTGCGCGACACGCGCGGCGAGCCGGACGGCGCGGCCGCCCTGTACCGGCGTGGCGTGGACTCCGGCGTCGCGCGCATCATCGGTCCGCTGCGGCGTGAGTCAGTAAGCCAGGTGGCCGCTAGCGATCAGACCCTCCCGACCATCCTGCTGAACCGCACGGAAGTCTCGACCCCCAGCGAACTCACAACGCTGGCCTTGAATCCGGAAGAGGATGCCCGTGCGGTGGCCGACCGGGCGGCCCGCGCCGGCTGGCATCACCCGCTGGTGCTCCTGCCGGAAGGGGCCTTCGGCGATCGCGTGGCAAGTGCCTTCCGGGCGGCATTGGCCGACGAGGACCGGCGCCCGCGAGACGTCATTCGCATCCAGCCCAGCGCCGGGGAGCTGAACGCCACCATTGGCAACGCACTCGGGATCCAGCAGAGCGAGGCGCGCATTCGCGGTGTGGCACGCCGGACCGGGCTGGAACTGGAAGGCGACCCTCAGGTGCGTGCGGATGTGGACCACCTCTTCATTGCCGGCACGGCGCCGCAAGTTCGGCGCATCGTGCCGCATCTCCATTTCCACCGGGCCAGCCAACTCCCGATGATGGCCACGCCCCATGTTTATTCCGGACGCCCGGATGCCGATCGCGACGCCGATCTCAACGGGATCGTGTTCCCCGATACCCCCCGGCTGTTCGACCGGGTGAGCCCGCTGGCGAACGACGAACAAGCGCGCGACGAGGCACTCCCCCGGTTCGTCGCCCTGGGCATGGACGCGATGCGCCTGAGCCTGCGCCAGGACGGGCTTCGCAACGCCCCCCATCATCAGCTAACCGGCGGCGCTGGCACCTGGAGCCTGAACCCCTTCAACCACGAGTGGGTGAGAGAACCGGCCTGGGCGCGCTTCGAGGGCGGCGAGCCCCGACGCATCGACGTACACGCCGGAGGGTCCTGAGTGTTTCGCCCGGGTGCCTCGGGGCAGGCCGCCGAGAAGCGAGCCGCGGACTACCTGGAGGCACACGGGCTGCAGATCCGTGCGCGTAACGTCCGCCGGCCTTACGGCGAGCTCGACCTGGTCGCACTCGAGGACGATACCCTGGTGCTGGTGGAAGTACGCAAGCGCAGCCACCCGGGCTTTGGTGGCGGCGCAGAGAGCATCGACCGGCGCAAGCGTGAACGCCTGTTGCGGGTGGCCGAGGCCTATCTGCAGGAAAGCGCCTGGAACGGCCCGGTCCGCTTTGATGTGATGACCCTGGATGGCCAGGACCGGATCGAGTGGCTGCAGGACGCCATCCAGGCATCCACCCCGTGAGCGCCCACCGATGACCCCTCTGGCTCGCGAACTGGAACAGCTCCTGGCGCCCGGCGATCGTCTGCTCGATCCCGCGGACTGCTGGACCTACGGTGCCGACAACTCGAAGCTGCATGCGGTGCCGGACGCCGTCGCCTTCCCACGGGACGCCGATATGGTGCGCGAGCTGGTGCGCCTTTGCCGGCGCCTCGGCGTGGCCCTGACCAGCCGCGGACGCGGCACGGGCACCACCGGTGCCGCGGTCCCGGACCATGGCGGGCTGGTGGTGTCATTCGAGCACATGAACCGCATCCTGGAGGTGGATCCGGACAATCGCTGGCTGATCGCGGAGCCGGGTGCCACCAACGGCGAGATCCAGCAGGCGGCAGGCGCCACGGGCTTCTTCTGGCCGCCGGACCCCACCAGCAGCGCCTATTGCACGCTCGGTGGGAATCTCGCCTATAACTCCGCCGGCCCGCACGCGGTCAAGTACGGCACTCCGCGTGACAACACCCTGGGCCTGTCCGGCGTGGCCGGAACCGGCGAGGCATTCCGCACCGGCGTCCATACCACCAAGGGGGTGGTGGGCTACGACCTCACCCGTCTGCTGATCGGATCCGAAGGGACCCTGGCCGTGCTCACCGAGGCCACGTTGCGCCTGACACCCAAGCCGGAAGCGACCCGCCTGATCCAGGCGGTCTACCGCGATGTCGACGCCGCGGCCCGGGCCGTATCCCGGCTGATGGCGCGCGCCGAGGTCCCGTCGGCGCTGGAGTTCATGGACCATTCCGCGATCACGATGATCCGCGCCTACGCACCGGATTGCCCCCTGCCCGCCGCTGCCGGCGCGATCCTGATGATCGAGACCGATGGCACCGAGGCCGGCATCGAGGCCACCACCGCCGGCATCCGGCGCGCGGCCGAGGGCGAAGGCTGCGTGCAGACCCTCAGCGCCGACACCCCGGAAGAGGCCCAGGCGCTCTGGGCCGTGCGCAAGGCCCTGTCACCGGCGTTACGCACGGTGGCGCCGAAAAAGATCAACGAAGACGTGGTCGTGCCGGTCTCGCGCATTCCCGACCTGATTGCCGGGCTCGACCGGCTGGCCGCGGAACACGCCATCAAGATCGTGAACTTCGGCCATGCCGGCAACGGCAACATTCATGTAAACCTGCTGGTGAACCCGGATGACCCGGCGGAACTCGCGGCGGCGGAGCGTTGCCTGGACGGCGTCTTCACCCTGGTGTTGTCGCTGGGCGGGACGCTCTCGGGCGAACACGGCATCGGGCTGGTGAAGCGACCGTATATCAGCCGGGAACTGGACCCGGTGGCACTGGGACTGATGGCCGGCATCAAGCGAACGTTCGACCCGGACAACATCCTGAACCCGGGCAAGGCGCCCGGACCCGCCTAGCCAGGTACCGGGCAAGGGAATCCCCTCCCCAGCAGGGCCCGGAAAAGAAAAGGGCCCCGGAAGGGGCCCTACTTCACGACCTTCAGTGCCGGACCCTTGCGCTTCGGGGCCGGCGAATCCTCCCCACCCCCGTCATCACCAGAACCATCCGGAGGCGTGCCCGGACCGTCGTCGTCGGGGCCGGGCCCCGGCTCGCTGCCGAACATCATCCCCTGACCGTTCTCGCGCGCGTAGACTGCGAGCACCGCTTGCATCGGCACAAAGACATCCATCGGGCTGCCCGCGAACCGGGCCGAGAAGGCAACCGCCTCGTCACCGATGTTCAGGGCCTGCACTGCGGTCGGACCGACGTTGAGCGTGATCTTGCCCTGGTCGACGAACGCCTCCGGAACGATCACCCCTTCGACTGTGGCGTCGACCAGGAGATGCGGCGTGAAGCCGTTATCCGTAACCCACTCCCACAGAGCCCGGAGCAGATAGGGGCGCGACGAAGTCACAGGCGAAGCTCGCGCTCGGCCTCGGTCAGACTCACCTGGAACGATTCACGCTTGCAGACGCGATCGGCATATTCCTGAATCGCCTGCGGCAACGCCGTCAGATCGATGCCCACGGCGGGAAGCCGCCACATCACCGGGGCGATGGCACAGTCCACGATCGAGAACTCGTCGCTCAGGAAATACGGCTTGAGCTCGAAGATCTCGGCCGAGCTGACCAGGCTTTCGCGCAGGATCTTGCGCGCCTTGGTCAAGCCGGAGCCGGAGGCCTGGTTGACGGCATCGAGACCCTCGTACCAGTCACGCTCCACGCGATAAAGCGCAAGCCGCGCGGCCGCCCGCGAGACCGGATCCACCGGCATCAGCGGCGGATGCGGAAAGCGTTCATCCAGGTACTCGGTGATGACGTGCGTGCCGTACAGGGCCAGGTCGCGATCCACCAGGGTCGGGACCTCGTTGTACGGGTTCAGGTCGGAGAGATCCTCGGGCAGTTCATCGGGCCCGAGATTGACGACATCCACGGCGATGTCCTTCTCCGCAAGGATGATGCGCACCCGGTGGCAACGCACGCAGTCGTGAGCAGAAAACAGGGTCATAACGGAACGACGGTTGGCGACCAGCGCCATGGCTTTCTCCCTAGGGAAACACTGATTGATGTACACGCTCGCGCTCGAGTCGCTTTTGCGTGCGAACAAGGCGCGGTGACAGCCGTGCAGTCATTCTGCACAAAGGAGCCGCAACGCCGTTCCCGCGCAAAAGCGGCCGAGCCCCTGCTTTCAATCGTTTGTGGGGTTGGTACCCCAGGTTCCCCGATCCTGCGTTGCGGCCCTTGCCGGTAGAACCACTACCGGCTGCGCACCGCGCCTTGTCTCGGAAAACCTGGGGTGCCAACGCGAGTGTGTACATTAATCAGCGTTTCCCTGGCCCGGCCGAACGGTTTCCGGTGCCGGGCAGACGGTCAATAACACCGGCGCGCGATCATCCCTGATCGACGCGCCGGTTACGGTTCATGCCGCCTAGTGTACGTCTTTCCAGTACTCCTTTTTCAAGAAGTAGGCGAGAATCGTGAAGATCCCGAGGAAAATCAGTACGTACAGGCCAATTCGCTGACGGTCCAGCTGCATCGGCTCGCCCATGTACGAGAGATAGGTCACGATGTCGCGCACGGCACGATCGTACTCGCTGGGCGTCATCTGGCCGGAGCGCACCAGTTCGAGACGCTCGTTACCATCCTCGTCGACGACCTTTTCCTGCCAGCCTTGCAGTTCCCACAGGATGTGGGGCATGCCGACATTGTCGAACACCTCGTTGTTCGCGCCCAGCGGGCGCGACTCGTCGATGTAGAAGCTCTTCAGGAAGGTATAGACCCAGTCCTCGCCATTGATGCGCGTGGTCATGGTCAGGTCCGGCGGGACCACACCAAAGGCCTCTTCGCCATAGTCTTCGCTCATGGCGTTGGTCATCAGCGAACCGACGCCAACGGGATCACCGGCCTCGTCGGTGATGAAGATGAAGTTCTCCTCCACCTGCTGCTCGGTCAGGCCGATATCGCGACCCACGCGGTTGTAGCGCATGTACTCGGTCGAGTGACAGGCCATGCAGTAGTTCATGAACAGGTTGGCACCGCGCTGCAACGAGGCCTCGTTGGTCACGTCGATGTTGGCCTTTTCCAGATCACCGTCGTACCCGGCCGCCGAGGCGGCCGGGACGGTGAACAAAGCCGCAGCGGCCAGGAATGTAGTTGCAATCAGCGTTTTCATTACGAAGTCACCCTTTCCGGAACGGCACGGTCACGGCCCAGGCCACGTGCGAAGGCAGGGACCACCATGGTCACGAACAGATACACGGTCGGAATCAGCCAGGACCACATCAGCAGGCCCGCGCTATCGGGGTCGAAGCGCAGGATGTCGTAGAAGGAGTAGATACCCACCACCACGGCAAACGCGATCAGGCTAAAGACCATGGACCGTTCCTTGCTGAGGAACCACAGCACGAAGAAGAACGCGAAGTAGACCGTGGAGAAGCGCAGGCTCATCTCGCTGACCTCGCTGGTAGCCTGCTGCAGGCCCAGCCATCCGAGGATCACGAAGGCCACCACGAACACCGCCAGGTTGAACTTGGCCGCGAACGAGCGATAGCGCATCGACAGGACCGGGTTGCGATCCAGCCAGGGGATGAAGAACAGCATCACCACTGCGGCGCCCATCGCCATCACACCCAGGAACGGATCCGGCACCGAACGCAGGACCGAGTACATCGAGGTGAAGTACCAGACCGGCGGAATCAGGTCCGGGGTCACCAGCGGATCGGCCGGGATCATGTTGTCGGCCTTCAGGAACAGGCCACCACCGGTCGGGAAGAAGAACATGATCACGGCGAAGACCATCAGGAACACGCCGACGCCCACCAGGTCCTTCACGGAATAGTAGGGGTGGAACGGGATGCCATCCTTCGGGATGCCATTCTCGTCCTTGTGGTCCTTGATGTTGATGCCGTCCGGGTTGTTGGAACCCACTTCGTGCAGCGCGATGATGTGCGCGGCCACCAGCATGATCAGCACCAGCGGCAGGGCAATCACGTGCAGTGCGAAAAAGCGGTTCAGCGTGGCGTCGGACAGCAGGAAGTCACCGCGAATCCAGGTCACCAGGTCCGGCCCGATGTACGGGATGGTCTGGAACAGGTTCACGATGACCTGCGCGCCCCAATAGGACATCTGACCCCACGGCAGCAGGTAGCCGGCGAAGGCCTCGGCCATCAGTACCAGGTAGATCAGCACACCGAAGATCCAGATCAGCTCGCGCGGCTTCTTGTAGGAGCCGTAGAGCAATGCCCGGAACATGTGCAGATAGACGACCACGAAGAACATCGAGGCGCCAGTGGAGTGCATATAGCGGATCAGCCAGCCCCACTCCACATCGCGCATGATGTACTCGACCGACGCAAACGCGAGTTCGGCGTCGGGCTTGTAGAACATGGTCAGGAAGATGCCGGTGACCACCTGGATGACCAGCACCAGCAGGGCCAGGGATCCAAAGAAGTACCAGAAGTTGAAGTTCTTCGGTGCGTAGTACTGCGCCAGATGCTCGTTCCACATCTGGGAGAGCGGGAAACGGGCGTCCACCCAGCCCAGTACACCGCCCTGGATCTTGGTATCAGGATTGCCGGCCATCAGATCGCCTCCCCGTCTTCATCTTCACCAATGACTAGCAAGGTATCGTTGCGATACATGTGCCGCGGGATCACCAGATTGGTCGCCGCGGGCATGTTGCGGTACACGCGACCGGCCAGGTCGAAGCGCGAACCGTGGCAACCGCACAGCCAGCCGCCCTGCCAGTCGGAACCCATCTCGGGATCGCCGATCTCCGGGCGGTAGGTCGGCGAGCAGCCCAGATGGGTGCAGATACCGATCACGACCAGGATCTCGGGGTCGCGCGAGCGGTACTCGTTCTGCGCATATTCCGGCTGCTGGCTTTCCACTTCGGAGTCGGGATCGCGCAGGCGATCGGCCACCTCGGCCAAACCGGCAACCATCTCGTCGGTGCGCCGCACTACCCAGATCGGCTGGCCACGCCACTCGACGCTGACACGCTGACCCGGCTCGACAGCGGCCACGTCGAACTCGACAGGGGCCCCGGCTGCCTGAGCGCGCGCGCTGGGCTGCAAGGACGCCAGGAACGGGGCCGCGACTGCGGCGACCCCGGCTCCGCCTACGACGGATGTCGCGGCGACGAGGAACCGGCGACGGCCTCGGTTTACGCCTTGGTTTGCCATGTTTGTCTCTCCAAACAACGTGTTGAAATCGTGTTCCCGCGGCCGCAAAGGAAGGCGCGGCTGGTACGCGAAGGGGCTTGCCGCACGCGCGAATACCCATCTGGGCGGGCTGTAAAATGCGATAGAATTCCCGAACACGCTAATAAGGTCAAGTAGATTGCCGCCTTAAGACCGAGCATTGCACTCGGTCTCACGCCCCCGAAAACCTTATAAGCAGTTGATTATAAATTTGCTTGTTCCGGGCGCTGCCAACGCCCCGAAACCGCACATTCTGCACCACAATCTCGCAGCACGCGGCCCGTGAGGGCGACATCGCTCAGGCGGGATTGTCGATCTCGATGAACTCGTGTTCGAGACCGAAACGCTCCCCGCACCACTGCCCCAGGGCCAGGGCCCCGTAACGTTCGGTCGCATGGTGCCCGGCGGCAAAGTAATGCACCCCAAGCTCGCGCGCCTCGTGGGTGGTCTGTTCGGAGATCTCGCCACTGACATAGGCATCCACCCCCAGGGCCGCCGCCTCGGTCAGTAGCGACTGCGCCCCGCCGGTACACCAGGCGATGCGCCGGATCGGGTGATCGCCGGCCTCCACGCAAAGGGCCTCGCGTCCCAGCACGTTGCTGATGTGCGCCTGCATGTCCGGCGCCGACAACGGGCGGGCGGGGGTTCCGATCTGGCCGACACCGTCCTCGCGCAGTACGCCGTCGATCGCGAACCCCAGGCGTCCCGCCAGCTGGGTATTGTTGCCGAGTGCCGGATGGGCATCCAGCGGCAGATGGTAGGCCACCAGATTGATGTCGTGCGCGAGCAACTGCCGCAGGCGCTCCCGCTTCATGCCGGTCACCTCCTGCGGCTCGCCCTTCCAGAAGTAACCATGGTGTACCAGGATCAGGTCGGCCCCGGTCTCAACGGCCGCCTCCACCAGCGCCAGCGAGGCGGTCACCCCGCTGACGATCCGGCGGATCTCGCGCCGTCCCTCGACCTGCAGCCCGTTTGGACAGTAGTCGCGGAAGCGCTCCGGTTCGAGTTCCGCATTGAGTGCCTGCATCAGTTCGTCGCGATCGACCACGGCGGGATCCCCTGTTGAGCGATGATTCGGTATATTCGGCATATGGTGAATTTCTCCCGCTTCCTGCTGCAAGCTGCGCTGACCGGTATCGCCCTGGCGGTGGTGATCGCAGTGTTCTTCCCCGAGATCCTCGGCCGCGGCGACCCGGGTGCCGAGTTGCAGGTCGCCGAGCCGGTGGCTGCGCCTGCCGCAACCGGCGCGCCGGCCAGCTATGCCGACGGCGTGCGCCGCGCCGCACCCGCGGTGGTCAACATCATGACCTCGCGCACCATCGACCGCCCGTCCGGCTTCGGCCTGCACGAGTTCTTTGGCCAGGAACTGCCACCGGGCGAACAGGAACAGTCCAGCCTCGGCTCCGGGGTCATCATGACCGATCAGGGGCACGTGCTCACCAATCACCACGTGATCGAGGAGGCCGATGCCATCGCCATCGTGCTGCCCGGCGGCGAGGCCCATCCCGCGGAGATCATCGGCATCGACGCGGACACCGACCTCGCCGTGCTGCGCGTGCGGGTGCCGAATCTGGCCGTGGCCACGGTGGGTCACTCCAGCGACCTGCAGGTGGGTGACGTGGTCCTGGCCATTGGCAATCCGTTCGGGGTCGGCCAGACCGTGACCCAGGGCATTGTCTCCGCCACCGGACGTAACCAGCTCGGCATCAACACCTTCGAGGATTTCATTCAGACCGACGCGGCCATCAACCCGGGCAACTCCGGCGGCGCGCTGATCAATGCCCGCGGCGAGGTCATCGGCATCAACACGGCGATCTTCTCGCGCTCCGGCGGCTCCCACGGCATCGGTTTCGCAATCCCCGTGGACCTGGCGCGCAGCGTGATGACCGACATCATCGAACAGGGCTTTGTCGCCCGCGGCTGGCTGGGGATCGAGGTCCAGGCGATGAACCGCGAACTGGCCGAATCCTTCGGCCTGGATGCCCCGCGCGGCGTACTGGTGGCGGGCATCCTGCGCGAAGGCCCTGCCGAAGACGCCGGCATCCGCCCAGGGGACGTCATCACCCACCTCGACGACAGCAGCGTGAACACCCCGCGCGAGGCCCTCAACGCGATCGCCCGCACCGCGCCGGGCGCAACCCTGGACATCCGCATCCAGCGTGAGGGCGAGGACATCGAACTCTCGGCAACTGTCGTCCAGCGCCCGATCTAGGCAACACCCACCCGGGGTCTTTCTCAACCGTTGGCCGGCGAGCTGACCGTGGTCAGCACCGCGGTCAGCAGCAGGATCAACGCCACCAGGGCACCCTCCAGCGCAATGCTGCGCCGCAGACGCCGCGGTGCTCCCGCTTCGCCGCGCTCGAAGGCCGGCACCAGCCGCCACTTGTTCGCGGCCGCCAGCAGCAGGAGCAGTGCGACGATCAGCACCTTGCCGATCAGGAACTGGCCATAGCCGGTGGTCAGCAACGGCGTGATGCCCCCCAGCAACCACCAGGCGAGAACCACCCCCGCCAGCACCAGTAATCCGACCCCAACCATCGCGACCTGCCCGAAACGGGCCAGGATGCGCGCGGCATCCGCACCCTCGGGAGGATGCCCGGCCAGCCGGTACAGCGGCGCCAGCGACGCGACCCAGAAGGCGGCAGCCAGCAGATGCACGATCAGCAAGCCGGCCAACAGAACACGAGGCTCGTCCACGGTATGGCCCACCTGCACGAAGGCAAACATCACCAACAGCACCCCGGCCAGGCTCAGGCCGTAGCCCACCCCTGGCAGACGCCGGGCATCCAGAAGGATCGCCTGAACCAGTAACAGGCCCGTCACCGCGAGCATCAGCCGGGTCCCCTGCGCGCCCTCAAAGACCATACCGAGCAACATCGGGTCGATCGCGGAGGCAACGTTCCCGCCCCCGAGATACCCGGCCTGCAGGGTCCACTGGAAAAGGGCCAGGGCGATCGCCGCCCAGGCCGCGATTGCCCCCGTCCGGGCGAGCACCCGGCGATCCGGATCGGGCAGATCCGGAAACGCCAGGCGAAACAGCACCGCCCCGGTCGCCAGCAGGGCCCCGAGGTAGAACCCGGCCGTCACGAGGATCATCGCAACAGTCCAGGCCTCCACCCCGGCGAGTGCCGACATCCAGGCCATGGATCAGTCCTCCACCGTGAAGCGGAAGCCATCGGACATCATGTGCCCGTCGCGCGCCAGACCGCGCCAGCGCACCTGATAGCTACCGGCCGGAAGCGGCTCCGCAGGCTCCACGAAGTAGCGCTCGGTCGGCTCGTTGCCCGGCCGATTCGCCATCCTCACACGGCCGTTGGGGCCGGTCACGTCGAACTGGGTAATGCGCATCGCGCCATCGAACTCGATGCCGATCTCCTCCGGCGAGCCCTGCACGGTGGCGCCATCCTCCGGCGTGCTGCCCAAATCGCCCTCATGGGCCAGCAGCGGCATGGCCAGGGCCAGCAGCAGGGCCGCCAGGGCGGCTCGGGTGGTGTTGTGGATCGTGCTCTTGGTCTGCATGTCGTGTCCTCTTCTCGTTTTGTCGTTTGGCTGTGTGGCAAACGTTGCGTGGAAACAGGTGTGGGTAACACGGAGGGTCCGAATGGACCCTCCGGCCGGTTCCATACCGGAGACTAGTGGTCGTGACCTCCATGCCCCCCGTGACCACCATGGCCGTTCGCGTCGCGGCTGGGGGTCGGCAGCGCATCCGAGCCCTCGCCGGCCAGCTTGCCGCGGCGGACCGGATTGCCGAAGTCCGGGTCATCGCTGACCATCCAGGCGACCTCGCCCTCCGGATGCCAGTACCAGCCCGGGTCACGGAAGTCGCCCGGCTCCAGGTCGTCACGGACCTTGATCAGGGTGAACATCCCGCCCATGCCGATGCTGCCGAAGGGCCCCTGCCCCATGGCCATCGCCAGGGTGTTCTCCGGGCCGGTCATGTGACCGCTGTCGGTATGCTCCTGGTGATCGGCCATGCCGTGCTCGCCCATCGCCATGTAACCGGGGAGGATCGAGCGGATCTCCTCCTCGATACCGGACTGATCCACGCCTAGCGGGTTGGCAATGCCGTGGCCCATCGGGTTCATGGTGTGATGCGACATGTGGCAGTGGAACGCCCAGTCACCCGGCGGCGCGACGAACTCGATATCGCGGGTCTGGCCGACCGCCACGATCTCGGTGGTCTCCTTGCGCCACTGGCTGCGTGGCCAGCGCCCGCCATCGGAGCCGGTCACCTCGAACGACACCCCGTGCACATGCATCGGGTGGTTCCACATCGACAGATTGCCCATGCGGATACGCACCCGCTCGCCGGTCTTCGCCACCAGCGAGTCGATGGCCGGGAACACCTTGGAGTTCATCGACCACAGGTCGAAATCCACCATCACCGACGGGTCCGGTGTGCGGGTGCCCGGATGCAGACTCCAGTTGTGCAACAGGATCGCGTAGTCGCGGTCCACCGGCTCGATCTCGCCATCCTTCGGGTGGATGATGAACATGCCCATCATCCCCATCGCCATCTGCACCATCTCGTCGGCGTGCGGGTGGTACATGTGCGTGCCGTGCTGGTTCAGCTCGAACTCGTAGACGAAGGTCTCGCCCGGGTGGATCGGCGGCTGGGTCACGCCCTTCACCCCGTCCATGCCCGAGGGCAGGTGGATGCCGTGCCAGTGCACCGAGGTGTACTCGGGCAGCCGGTTGGTCACGTAGATGCGGACACGATCGCCCTCCACCGCCTCGATCGTCGGCCCGGGCGTGGTGCCGTTGTAGCCCCAGCACTTGGCCACCGAACCGGGCGCGAACTCGTGCTCGATCTCCTCGGCCACCAGGTGAAACTCCTTCACCCCGTCGTTCATCGTGTAGGGCAGGGTCCAGCCATTGGGCGTGTGCACCGGCATGTAGCCCTGCTCGGTGCGGTCGCCCGGCGTGTGATCGCCCTGGTTGTGGTGCTCGTGGCCGGTTTCGGCCATCACCCGTGTCAGGGTGGTCGCCGGCAGCAGGGCGCTGGCGGCAATCAGAAAGTTACGGCGCTTCATCAGTGATGCCCTCCATGCCCGTGGTTGGAATGATCGCGGTGGTCCTGGTCCTGCTGACCGTGGTCATCGTGATCCATGCCGGAATGGCCCTCGTGACCTTCATGACCTTCATGACCTTCATGACCTTCATGGCCTTCATGGCCTTCGTGGCCTTGGCCATGATCCATATCGTCATGGGCCCCGTGATCCCCGTGGTCCATACCGGAATGCCCTTCATCGCCGTCGCCATGATCCATGCCTCCATGGCCTCCGTGATCCATGGCACCGTGATCGCCATGCCCCATGGACCCGTGGTCCATGGCCGTCGGCTCGTGCTCCAGCTGGGCGGTCGCGAAGGTTCCGGCGCTACCCGGCTCGCCGCCCGGCAACTCGCCGGCCACGGCATGCGCCAGCGCGGCGCGGGCCTGCCAGTAGTCACCCAGGGCCGCGACGGTCTTCTGCCAGGCGGCCAGCTCTTCCTGCTTGATCGCGAGCAGGTCGAACACGTCGTCGAACATGAAGTTCACGCGTTCCTGGAGCCGCTCGGTCGCCAACTCGCGAGCCGGCAGCAGGTCGTCCTGCAGCACGCCGAAACGGTTGCGGTGGTGGGCCAGGCGCTCGAAGTGCTGGTGCACATCATTGGTGACCGCCTGCACGAGCGACTCGCGCCGCGCCTCGCCGTCCGCCAGCCGTGCCTCGGCGCGGCCAATACCGGCCTGGTTCTGGTTGAAGATGGGCAGCGTGAACGAGATGCCCCCACCCCACAGGCGGGTCCCGTCACCCTCACGCTCGAACTCCAGTCCCGGTTCGATATCCCCCATCCAGCGGTAACGCCGCACTAGGGCCACGCCCTCGGTCAGCCCATCCAGGGCATGATCCAGGGCGCGCAGATCCAGGCGCTGTTCCAGCGCCTGGTCCACCAGGGCCTGACGCTCCTCGACCTCTGCCAGCGGCAGCGGCAGCTCTTTCGGAAGCTCCCAGTCATCGACCTCGCCAGGCAGCCCCATCAAATGCGCCAGACGCAGCCGCGCCTCGCGCTCGCGCTGGCGGGCATCCTCGAGCTTAAGCCGTGACTCGGCCGCCCGGATGCGCAGGTGGGCGCGCTGCAGGTCCGAGATATTGCCGGCGTCATAGAAGCGCTCGCCCAAACGTGCGCCCAGATCCGCGGCCCGGCTCTCCAGGCGTTGCACCTCGGCACGCTGGCGCGCGGCCACCGCGTCATACCAGGCGCGTTCGGTGTCACTGGCCAACGCGACCATCCCCTCGGCCAGTTGCAGACGGGTGGATTCCCAGTGGGACTGCGCCATCTCCTGGCGCGAGCCGCGCATCAGCAGCCCGGAGATCCCCCAGGCCAGGCCAACGCCGTACTCGTTGCCACCGCCACCCTCGGGGCGCATGACCGACAGCGACAGCGATGGATTGGAAAACTGGGAGGCCTCGACCACTTCGGCCGCAGTCAGATCCAGCTTGGCATAAGCCTGCTGCATGCGCGGGTTGCGCCAGATGGCCTGGTGAATGGCCTCGTCGAGCGTCAGCTCGCCGGAGGGTCGGGGCATCTCCGACTCGGGCAGGTCGATCCCCTGCACCGAGAGGTCCTCCATCAGATCGGACCGGTCCAGCTCGGGCGCGGTAACCGCACAACCGGCGAGAAACAGTACCGACACCACGGGGAGCAGCAATCGGGTTGCTCGCATCGTGAAAATCTCCTTGATTCCGTACTCGATTCCGAACCGCGCGCAAGCGCACGACACGGCCTTTCTACCCGCTGCCGGGGGACACCCAGGCAGCACTCGGGCAGGAACCGGCCAAACGGCCGGCATTACGGGATCAGGAGAGGATTGGAGGGCGGTGCAACGCGGCCGTGGAAGGACCGCTATGGAAGGAATGCAGGTTTGCGCCCGGCGCGTCGGTCGCCACGACACTCATGCCGGTGATGGACGGCATGCCCTGACAGTGGCTACAGGCGGCGCAGGCAGCCAGACAAGCCGCATCCACGCAATCGGCATGTGCAAGCAGCTCGCTGGCCTGGGAATGTCCCGACGAAGACGCATGGTCCGAACCATGATGCGGCGACGCAGCATGGCCCGCCCGGTCGCCATGCGCATGGTGAACATGGGCAGCGTCGTGCCCGTGATCGTGGGCCCCGTGCTCGGCGTCGCCCTTGGACTGGGCACTATGCATCGCGTGCCCGGCGTGACCGTCTTCCATACCCACGGCCGCGGCCAGCGCCGGCAGGCCGGCAATCGCCAGCACCAGCATCCAGCACAGCAGTCGGTAGAAGACTCGCTTCACGTCGGTCCGAACCTCGTCTCGAGGGGCGTCGCGCCCCCTATAACCTGACATCAACCTACCACAACCCACAGCCACCTGCGGACGCAACCCCGACGTTCGAACGGACCCGCACCGGGACCGCCCACGGAGATCGCCACGTCGCTTCGCGACGCGCGATGACGGGTGCCTATAGCCTCGTCATCGCGAGGTGCCACAGGGGACGTGGCAACATCCAAACGAAACGCCGACGCGCGATGAGTGAAAGCGTTCGCCAGTTACTCCGCCAGCGCGCGTTCGATTACGTCGCGTAGGTCGCGCGAAACTTCGAGCGCGGCGAGGCGCTCGAGTTCCGCGCGCATCTGCTCACCACGGGCGGTGTCGACCTTGCGCCAGCGGGTCAGCGGCTGGGCCAGGCGTGCGGCGGTCTGCGGGTTCATCGCGTCCAGCTTCTCGACGAAGCCGCCCATACGGCGGTAGCCCTCGCCGTCGTCCTGGTGGAAGTGGCGTTCGTTGCGCGCCATGAACGGCCCCAGCACCGCGCGCACGCGGTTCGGGTTGGTCCAGCGAAAGCCGGGGTGCTCAAGCAGCGCGTCCAGGCGCTCGAAACCGCCGGCGACCTGGCTGCCCGCCTGCAGCCCGAAGTACTTGTCCAGCACCAGCGGGTCGTCGCGGTAGCGCTTTTCGAAGTCCGCCAGCAGCACCTGGCGCGCCTCGTGGTCCAGCTCGTTGACCGCATTCAGTGCGCCCATGCGCATGGTCTGGCTGCGCGCCTTCTGGTACTGCGCCAGGGCCTCGGGCACCGCGGCCTGGTCGCGCGCGGCGACGCGCAGCGCCAGCAGCCGATTGCGCAGCTGGCGCCGGCCCATGGCCTCGGCGGTGAACGCACCGTTGTCGACGTCATCCAGCTTCGGCTGAATCTGCTGCATCGCCTCGGTCAGCGGCATGTACAGGCGCTTCTCCAGGTCGTCGCGCTCGTTGCGCAGACGCACCGGGTCCACGCGCTCGAACAGCTCGGCCAGCTCGCGGGTCGGCGGCAGCTGCAGGATAGTCGCCAGCAGCACCGGCTCGATCGCCTCGTCGCGCAACAGCGCCGCCAGGGCATGCTCGATCGCCGCCTCCAGCGCGGTGTCGGCCGCATCGTGCTCGATGCGTGACCGGATCGCGCGGCGGAACAGCGTCTGCGCCGCCTCCCAGCGGGCGAAGGCGTCGTCGTCATAGGCCAGCAGATGGGCCAGCTCGTCCACGCCCTGGTTGGCGTTCAGGATCACCGGGGCGGAGAAGCCGCGCAGCCACGAGATCGCGGTTGGCGAGTCGGACAACTCTTCGAAACGGAAGGTCTGCTCGCCCTCGCTGAGCTCCAGCACCCACTCGTCCTGCACCTCGCCGCCCTTCTGGTGGGCCGTGATTCGCTGTCCTTTCGCATCCAGAAAAGCCACGCGCATCGGGATCACCACCAGCTCCTTGTGCTCCTGCCCCGGAGTTGGCGGCGTCTCCTGCGTGAGCGTGATGCGCGCCTGACCGCCGGGGCCGTCAAACGACGTCGCGGCCGTCACCCGCGGGGTGCCGGCCTGGGTGTACCAGCGCTTGAATGGCGTCAGGTTGCGGCCACTGACCTCGGCCATCACCGCCACGAAGTCGTCAGTGGTCACCGCCTGACCGTCGAAGCGCTCGAAGTAGACATCCAGTCCGCGGCGAAAGGTCTCGCGCCCGATCAGGGTGCGCAGCATGCGGATCAGCTCCGCACCCTTTTCGTACACCGTCAGGGTGTAGAAGTTGTTGATCTCGGCGTAGTGATCCGGGCGCACCGGGTGCGCCAGCGGGCCGGCATCCTCCGGGAACTGGAAGGCGCGCAGCATGGCCACGTCGTCGATGCGCTTGACGCCGAACAGGGTGCAGTCGGTGGTGAACTCCTGGTCACGGAAGACCGTGAGCCCCTCCTTCAGCGACAGCTGGAACCAGTCGCGGCAGGTCACGCGGTTGCCCGACCAGTTGTGGAAGTACTCGTGGGCGATCACCGACTCGATGGCGACGAAGTCGTCGTCGGTGGCGGTGTCGGGGCTGGCCAGCACGTACTTGGCGTTGAACAGGTTCAACCCCTTGTTCTCCATCGCCCCCATGTTGAAGTCGTCCACCGCGACGATCATGTACACATCCAGATCGTATTCGCGGCCGAAGGCCTCCTCATCAAAGCGCATGGCGCGCTTCAGCGAGGCCAGCGCGTGATCGCAGCGATCGGCGTTGTGTGCCTCCACGTACAGCTCGAGCTGAACCTCGCGCCCGGACATCGTGGTGAAGGTGTCGCGCTGGCAGGCCAGATCCCCCGCGACCAGCGCGAACAGGTACGACGGCTTGAGGAACGGGTCCTCCCACACGGCGTAATGCCGGCCACCGTCCAGCTCGCCGGCCTCCACCCGGTTACCGTTCGCCAGCAGCACCGGATACTGCGCCCGGTCCGCCTCCAGGCGCACGCGATAGGTCGTCAGCACATCCGGACGATCGGGGAAGAACGTGATGCGGCGAAATCCCTCCGGCTCGCACTGGGTGCAGAGGTTGCCGCTGGAGGCGTACAACCCCTCCAGCGCGGTGTTCTGATCCGGGTGGCAGCGGCTGACGATCTCCAGCCGCGCGGCCTCCGGCAGGCCGTGGAGCAGCAGCCCCTCGGCGTCCTGTTCCAGCAAACCCTCGGCCGGCTTGGCGCCGTCCACCGTGAACGAGACCAGCTCCACGCCATCGCCATACAGGCGCAGCGGCGCATCCGGCTCCACCGCCTCCGGGTTGCGCCGCACCGCCATGCGCGTCGTCACCTCGGTGGCTGCCGCCGCCAGATCAAAGTCCAGCTCCAGGCTCTCCACCACAAACGCCGGTTGCTGATAGTCGTTCAGATAAACCGCCAGGGGGCTCGCATCACGCATTCCAAACTCCAAATCATCAATAACCGTTCAACACGTATCACGCCCACGCGTTCCATACCCCAAACCCGGACAAGGACCCCGTCATTGCGAGGCGCCGAAGGCGCCGCGGCAACCTTCATCCGCAACCCCCCACGCTTCTCCGCCCCGGCCCGGGCCACCCCCACAGATCGCCACGTCGCTACGCTCCTCGCGATGACGCTGCTTGTTCCCCCGTCATTGCGAGGCGCCGAAGGCGCCGCGGCAATCTCCCAAAACTGGCAGAGCGATCGGCCCGCCCTTCGGGCCGGCCTGCGGCCGTGCAACGCGCTTCGAGCTTTTGTGCCACGGCACCGACGGCATCTCGCAATGACAGCCCCGGGAACTGGCACCACGCGTCCAATCCGTTAGCATACCGCGCATGGAATGGATCGATATCTGCTTTAACCTCACCCACGAATCCTTCAACAAGGAACGCGACGAGATCCTCGAACGCGCCCGCGAGGCCGGTGTCTCCTGGATGCTGATCACCGGCGCCGACGCCCACCAGAGCGAAAAATGCCTGGAGATCGCCGACCGCTACCCGGACTGCTGCCGCGCCACCCTGGGCGTGCATCCACATCTCGCCAAACAGTGGACCGACGCGATCGCCGCCCGGTTCAGTGACCTCGCCCGCGCGGACGCCAACGTGGTCGCCATGGGCGAGATGGGTCTGGACTACAACCGGGACCACTCGCCGCGCCCGCAGCAGCGCAGCGCCTTCGAGGCCCAGCTAGAGCTGGCCGCCGACCTCGGCCTGCCGGTATTCCTGCACGAACGCGACGCCCACCACGACTTCGCCCAGATCCTGCGCCGCTGGCGCGACAAGGTGCCGGCGGCCGTGGTGCACTGCTTCACCGGCGAGGCCGACGCCCTGGCCGAATACCTCGACCTCGACTGCCACATCGGCATCACCGGCTGGGTCTGCGACGAACGCCGCGGCCACCACCTGCACCCGCTGGTCCCGCGCATCCCGCGCGGCCGCCTGATGATCGAAACGGATGCGCCCTACCTCCTGCCGCGCAGCCTGCCCAAGGGCACCGGCAAGAAGATCGGCAACGGCCGGCGCAATGAGCCCGCCTTCCTCCCCCACATCGGCGAATACGTGGCCAAGCTGCGCGACGAAACCACCGAAGAACTCGCCGCCCACACCACCGCGACCGCCCGAGCCTTCTACAACCTTCCGCCGGCATCACGCGAGTAATACGGTGAGAGCATCCACCCGGCCAGCTGGTGACAGGAAACACAGCCAGGAACAAGCTATAAAACAGCAACCCCTCAAGGAAGAGGATCCGACATGACCCGGGAAGACGAAACACCGATCGTCATTTACGAAGATGATGCCGACCACATCGTGGAAGTCCGACTGGACACCGGACGCGATACCGTTTGGTTGACGCAGCGGCAGATGGCCGAGCTCTTTGACACCTCAACCGACAACGTCGGTCTGCATCTCAAGAACATCTACAAAGACGACGAACTCGATGAACCGTCAACTACCGAGGATTCCTCGGTACTTCGACAGGAAGGCGCTCGCCAGGTCTCACGACGCATCAAGCACTACAACCTCGACGCCATCATTTCGGTTGGCTACCGGGTCAACTCCCGCCGTGCTGTGCACTTCCGCCAATGGGCCACCCGCGTGCTGCGCGAACACCTGACCCGGGGCTGGACCCTCAACCGCCAGCGCTTCGAGACCAACGCCCGGGAGCTGGAAGCCGCACTGGAGCTGGTGCGCCGTACCGCCCGCAGCCCGGAACTGGGCGTCGAAGCCGGTCGTGGGCTGGTCGACATCGTCACCCGCTACGCCCAGACCTTCCTGCTGTTGCAGCGCTACGACGAGGGCCTGCTAACCGAGCCCAGGGCCGAGAGTGGGGGCACACTTCCAACACCCGACGAGGCGCGCAGCGCCCTCGCCACGCTAAAGAAAGACCTGGTCGCAAAGAAACAGGCAACCGAACTCTTCGCCCAGGAGCGCGGCGACGGCTTCGAGTCGCTACTGGGCAACCTGGACCAGTCCGTATTCGGCGAACCGGCCTACCCCACGGTCGAGTCCAAGGCGGCGCACCTGCTGTACTTCGTGATCAAAAACCACCCGTTCTCCGACGGCAACAAGCGCAGCGCCGCCTACCTGTTCGTCGACTTCCTGCATCGCAATCACCGTCTCATCAGCCCAGCCGGCGAGCCCGTGATCAACGATGTAGGCCTGGCCGCCCTGACCCTGCTGGTGGCGGAATCCGACCCCGACAACAAGGAAACGATGATCCGCCTGATCATGAACATGCTCGCGCACGAGACCGAAACCGCATGACTCACGTCGCCCCGCCTATCGCGCCAGCCGTGGGCAGCAAGGCTCACCCGTGACCTTGAATGTCTGAGCACACGCCCCGTCAAAGTCATTCTCGGGTCGCGCTGATCACCGGCGCGGCGCGCGGAATCGGGCTCGGCATTGCCGAGCGCCTGGTACGGGATGGCTGGCAGGTGGTGCTGGCCGATATCGACGGCCGCGAATGTGAACAGGCGGCCGCCCGCATGGGGCCCGCCGCCCGGGCCATGACGCTGGATGTCCGCGACGAGGCCCAGGTCCGCGAAGCCATTCGGCGCACGGAGGAATGGCACGGCGGACTCGATGCGCTGGTCAACAATGCCGGCATCAGCGACCCGCACTCCGGACCACTGGAAGAACTGGAGCTGGCCGACTGGCAGCTCTGGCTGGATACCAACCTCACCGGCGCCTTCCTGCTCGCCAAGCACGCCCTGCCCCTGCTGCGCCGCCGCCGGGGCGCCATCGTGAGCATCAGCTCAACCCGCGCCCTGCAGTCGGAGCCGGACACCGAGGCCTACGCCGCCAGCAAGGGCGGGCTGGACGCCTTCACCCATGCCCTGGCCATCAGTGCCGGCCCGGAGGTCCGCGTCAACGCCATCCGCCCCGGCTGGATCGACACCCGCAGCCCCGACCAGCAGCAGGCCGAGCCGCTATCCGCGCAGGACCACGCTCAGCACCCGACCGGTCGCGTCGGCCAGCCCGCCGACATCGCCGCCCTGACCGCCTTCCTGCTCGGCCCCGACGCCGGCTTCATCACCGGCCAGATCTGGACCGCCGACGGCGGCATGACCCGCCGCATGATCTACGCCGACTGACCGTACGGCAGTTACCACGCCTTGTTCGCACCCCAAAGCGATGCGAGCGCAAGCGTGTACATGGATCATGGGTTTCCCTGCGGGCACAAGGCATGGCCCGGACCCATGCCCCTGACCCGCGTTCTGGCTGGATCGATTCAGGCAATCATTCATCCACAAACGGGATCCCTTCCTCCCCGAGGAAGTCTGCCACCCACTCACGCAGCGCCTCGTCCCGGTGCGCATACCACTCTTGATCAAGGCCCCGAACGCGGATCAGATCCTTGAAGCGGCTAAACGCCCCGCACCCGCGAATCGCGTCCAGCAGTTCGGCCTGAACGCCCGGGCCCTCCTGCTGGTAACAGAACGCCTCCATGACCCCGTACTCATCGAACGCCTCCCGGTCCGGCAGTCGGACATAATCGTCCGACGCGTGGACCGCGCGAATCATTTCCAGCACTTCCACCTGCCACGCCGGCACGTCCGCGGCATCCCACTCGGCCACGCCTTCGTCCTCTTCGCTGAAGCCGACGACCTGCCCTGTCGTCCGATGCACAAAGGCCTGCCAGCCGCGCAGCGGCGCATCAAGCTCATCCACCACGTCCTTCAGTCGCACCGGTAACGACACACCCACCCACTCCTGATTCAACGGTTGTACCATCGGCGCCCGCTGCGCCTACTTCAGCCCCCCTTACCCAGACCCGGGGTCGGACCTCTCGATCTCCCCCGGAGTCAAGAACCTACCGCTTTCAAAGCCCGTTTCTGGGCGCTTGAACTGCCCATTTCGACCGCCAAATGGCTTGTTCCAGGCAAGGGTCCCATGCGGCGCGCCAACCGCTACTTCGTGCCAGGCCACGTCAGGCACATCGGAACTCCTCGAGGTCCGACCCCGTCATGGCAGCGCCTCGTTCCCGGATGACCTGATCGATGGGCCGTCTCGGGGAGGGTGGCATTCGCTTCCTCGCATAGCCCAGACGTATCAGCAGCAGCGGTTGTTCTCCAGGCTCCAGACCCAGGTGAGTGGCAAGCCGCCTGCGAATCGGCTCGACTTCGCAAGGCATGTTGACGTGAGCGTGCGCGATATCCAAGGAAGCCGCCGTCAGCACGACGCGCTCAAAGCTGCGACCGACGTCGACCCAATGTCGCTTGTCATTCACCCTGGCGATAAAGATCAAGAGCAGAGAGGAACTACGGATGGCCTTGTCCTGCCGGGCTGCCTCGCCGTCGGGCTTGACCAGCGTCGTCATGATCCAGTTGCCGAGCCAGCGGGGCACTGAGGGAAAGCCCAATGCCGCGGCCGCGAGGCCGTCCTGGCGGGTGGAGACCTCACGCCGGGAAAAGCGGATCCACGACACGAGCTCCGCCACGAAAGCCGGATCGTTGAACTGGGCGATGTTGCCCTCCCGGACGAAGCCGATGATCGGCTCGATCTTTGGATCGCTGACGCGAAACGCACGTACGGCCACGGAATCGCAGGGGTTCGCCTCCAGCATCCGGGCAAGATCGGAGTCATTGATCGCTTTTCCATCGTAGGTTCCGCGATTCGACTGCCGTTGGGGAATCGCTTGGAACAAGGCGTTGGTGTCTTCGTCGGCGCCCTCGGAGAATCGAACCCGCAGACACTCTTCCGGTTCACCCGAGGGGAAGTAGTCGATGCGGGCCGCAAGGCCCTGCTGTGCGGCGGCGACGACGAGATTCTCGAGTGCGCAGCCCAGGCTGATGAACAGCGCGTGATCGTCCGGGTCGACGACGGGCAGGCGCCGCGAAGGGTCGGGATAGATCCGTATCGTGTCCTGTTCCACCGTGAACTGCCACGGCTGGGTGTTGTGTCCGGAGGGCGCGCGAACGGCGTAGGGGATGAGTGCCTCGACAAGCGATTCCATAGTGCACCTCCGGTAGGGGTGATCAAGCCTTCCGCAACGACCGCGTCGCCCATTGGCTCCGCCGTTCGCTACAGTATATGGAAAGGAGAGGGATTCGATGGCACTTGCAACCCTGCTGAAGACGGTTGGGTGGGTCGTCCTGATCGCGGGTATGACGGGGAGCGCGATGGGGCTGTGGACGAGCGCGCGCGATGCCCGGAACACGCAGGTGGTCTGGGACGCGTTACTGGATCAGCGGGAGCCCAGACCTGCGTCCTATGATCCGGACATGGTGGCCGACCTCCCCGAGATCGCGCAGCGCTATTTCGCGAGCGCCATCGCGCCGGGAACGCCGTTGCACAGGGCGGTTCGACTGGAGATGGAAGGCTCGCTGATCCTGAACGGCCGCGAGCTGCCGATGCAGGCCGACCAGATCCTCGCACCAGGGCATGGGTTCGTCTGGCGCGCGCATGCCGGCTCCGGGTTGATCCACTTCTCCGGCTCGGATGGCTATTGGCACGGCCAGACGAGCTGGACCCGCTTCTGGCTGTGGGGTGTGCTGCCGGTCGCCCGGATCGCGGACACCGAGGATCATGCCCGTGCCGCTGCGGCACGGATGGTGATGGAAACCGTGTGGACGCCGGCCGCGCTGTTGCCGCAGTCCGGGGCGGTGTGGACGCAGACGGGTGCGGATCACGCGGAGGTCCGGTTCCCGGAGGTGCACGGCGTCGAGCCGATCCACCTGATCCTCGACCCCGCCGGCCGGGTCCTCGAGATGACCACGCAGCGCTGGTCGGACGCGAACCCGGACCGGATCCATCGTCTGCAACCCTTTGGTGGGCGGACGCTGGACCATGCCACCCATCAGGGCTTCACCATCCCGACCGCGATGGAGATCGGTAACCTCTACGGCACCCCCGCGTACGCCCCGTTCTTTCGCGCACGCCTCACCCGGGTGGAGTACTGACACAGCAGTGCCTGCCGGGAAAACGCGCCTCCCGGAATGTTAGAAATTCGTCTTGATCCACATCAGCGATGCTTCGCGCGGGAAGAAGGACTATGCACGCTTCCACCGTGCGCATTCTTGGGAGACCCCCGATGCCAACCGAGTCGCGTTCCACTGGCCCGGCCCGGATCCCGTCATCGGGTCTGGTCGCCTTCGTCGCGATCACCTTCCTGATCACCTGGGGGTTGATCGGGGTCTACATCCTGTTTCCGGAGGCGGCTGCAGCCAGGTTTGGCGAGATCAGCGGATCGCATCCGTTCTTCTTCCTCGCAACCTGGTCCCCCGCGATTGCCGCCTTCGTGATCGTGTTCCTCTACTGCGGTACCTCCGGCATCCGGGCCTTCCTGTCCCGGCTTTTCCTCTGGCAATGCCCGGCGGGGTGGCTTGCGTTCATCCTGATCGGCCTGCCGCTCGTCTTTGTCGCGGGATCGCGGCTAATGGGTGGCCCGATACTGACGCCGCTGCCGCCAGAGGGCGCCGGCCCCGTCCTGGCCCTTCTGTTCATGATGCTCTTGCTCGGCCCGATCGAGGAGTTCGGTTGGCGCGGCGTGGCGCAACCCTTGCTTCAGCGGCACATGGCGCCGATCTGGGCCGGCCTGTTGATCGGCGCGACCTGGGGACTGTGGCACCTGCCAGCGTTCTTCCTGGCCAGCACCGCATTCGCCGACTGGAATTTTCTGCCGTTCTTCGTCGGCAACGTGGCCCTGGCGGTGCTGGTCACGCCGATCTTCAACCAGACGCGCGGCAGCCTGCTCTGGCCGATGCTGTTCCACTGGCAGCTCATCAACCCGTTCTGGCCGGATGCGCAACCCTGGGATACCTGGATCCTGGTCGCCGTGGCCGTGATGATCGTATGGTGGCACCGTGACACGATGTTCACGCGCAAAGGCGCGGTGACCGAGGTCGTGCCGGCGCGGACGACTCTCGCACTCAAACCGTGAGTGGCCTTCGAGGGTCAGGCCTTGCCTTTCCCCTTCCAGTAAAGAACCTCAGACTAGAAGACACAACCATGGATCGATCATGCGTTTAGAAGGCCTGGCGCGCGAGCGCTCCTGGCCGAACTTGGGGAACCCACCGTTCGAGCGTTGGGGGATCATTCGTTCGGCACGAAACTGCCAGCGGGCGCGTTGCCTCGGGCGGCAAGCGCGCGCAGGATATTGAGTCTGTTTGCGATGGGTGCGAGGACTGTGCGTATGAAGACTTCGGTGATTCTGACGGTGATCGGGCCGGACCGGCCGGGGCTGGTGAGCGCGGTGGCGGCCAAGGCGCGGGCCGCGGGCGGCAACTGGCTGGAGAGCCGGATGGCGCAGCTAGCCGGGCAGTTTGCCGGGGTGGTGCTGCTGGAGGTGGAAGCCGAGGCGACGGACGGGCTGGAGGCCGCACTGCGCGATCTGGAGGGCGACGGGCTGCAGGTGCATATCCAGCGCGGCAGCGAGCTGCCGGCGGCTGCTCGGCACGCCGTGGAGCTCGACCTGATCGGTCACGACCGGCCGGGGATTGTGCAGGACATCACCGCTGTGCTCTCGCGCCACGGCGTCAGTGTCGAGACGCTGGAGACCGCCTGCGAGCCGGGCTCGATGACCGGTGAGCCGATGTTCCGCGCGAAGGCCCGTCTGGGCGTCTCCGAGGGCGTGGACCTGGATACCCTGCAGGATGACCTGGAGGCCCTGGCCAACGAGCTGATGGTCGACCTGGAACTCCACGACCCGCAGCAGGAATCACCCGAAGCGGTCGCCTGACCGCCTCCGGGCACGGCCCGGCGCGACAACATCCTGTACCTGTCCTGTACCCGTAGGGTGCCGTTGAGCGCAGCGAAACGCACCACTCCCTGCACGGTCCGAACCCCGATGCGATTCGCTTCGCTCGTCACATCCTACGACGCGGCGATTGGCGGACTCTCGTTACCGATCACGGCTTCTTTGGATCAGTTCAGGGCGCGGCGCGGTGGCGGCGAGCGGCGTCGAGACGGCGGACGAAGTCCTGCATCAGGGCGGTGTAGAGCGTCTCGCCGAGGACCTTGTCCTCGATGCCGGCGTCGAGGTTGGGGTTGTCGTTCACCTCGATCACCATCACGCCGCGCGGGGTCTGCTTGAGATCCACGCCGTAGAGGCCGTCGCCGATCAGGTTGGCGGCCTTGACGGCGGTCTTGACCACCGCCGCGGGCACATCTTCCAGGGCCTGGGTGCGAAAGCCGCCCTCGCGCGCGCCGCCCTTGGCGTCGTGGTTGACGATCTGCCAGTGTTTGCGCGACATCAGGTATTGCGAGGCGTACAGTGGCTTGCGGTTGAGCACGCCGATGCGCCAGTCGAACTCGGTGTAGACGAACTCCTGGGCGAGGATCAGATCGCTCTCCTTGAGCAGGCGCCGAGCGATGGATTCCAGCTCGCCGCGGTCGTTCGCCTTGAATACGCCGCGCGAAAAGCTGCCGTCCGGGATCTTGAGCACTACGGGATAGCCGATCGATTCCTCGGCGCGCAGGATGGTCTCGCGGTTGAGGATCACCGTCTTCGGTGTGGGCACGCGATGGGCGGCCAGGCGTTCGGCCAGGTAGACCTTGTTGGTACAGCGCAGGATGGAGTCGGCATCGTCGATCACCACCATGCCCTCGGCCTCGGCCTTGCGCGCGAAGCGGTAGGTGTAGTGGTCGATCGCGGTGGTCTCGCGGATGAACAGGGCATCGAACTCCGCCAGCCGTGGCAGGTCGCGCGCCTGGATCAGCTCGACATCCATCCCCTGCTCCTGTCCGGCGCGGGCGAAGCGCTTGAGCGTCGCCGGCGTGGACGGGGCCAGGGCCTCGTCCGGGTTGTGCAGAATGGCCAGCTCGTAGCGTGCGCTGCGGGCCTCGCGCCGGCGGCGCCAGGGCTTGGAGAGGTAGCGCTCCAGGGCGGCAAAGAAGGCCGGCTCCTGCTCGGGCTCGAGCGCATTGAGCGCGAACGGGCGCAGGGCATGGATCTGCCACTGGCCCTGTAGCCGGAACTCCACCCGGAACATCGGCGCGGGGAACAGGGCGAACAGCTGCCCGGCGATCGCCTGCAGCGCCGGCTCGTCGCACTGGCCGAACAGCACGGTCAGTTCCAGCCGTTCCGGATGCGTGCGCTGGCGGCTGCGCCCAAGGACGCGCGCCACACGTTCATCCAGCTCTTCGGTGTCCAGGCTGTAGATCGACTTGCGCGACAGGTCCTGCAGGGTACGTACGCTGGGGATCACCCGATGCCCGCGCGCCTCCGCCAGCAACGAGCCGTAGTAGCCGGCCGAAAGATAGCGCTGGCTGCGGCACAGGTTGATCACCCGCAGGTTGGCGGGGTCGTCGACGGCCGGGCCGCGCAGGTAGTCGTCAATCGCCATCACCGGCAGGTCGGGGAAGTGCGGCTTCCAGTCCGCCCGGCGCTCGACCAGGATACGGTGCTCAGGCATGCGCCACCCTTGGCGTCTTGCGTGGGCCGACGATCACCGCCGCCTGCAACCCCGCGCGTCCATAGCGCGCCATGCGCTCGAAGTCCGCGCGCGCGATCGGCATGTTTACCGAATCCAGCGCGCGCTCGCCCTGCTCGGTATCCACGAACGGGTCGTGCACATAGACAAAACGCTCGTCGAACCCGGTCACCGTGACCCAGTGCGGGAAGCGTTCGGCATACAGCCGCACGCTGCTGATCAGCACCACCGGCACCCCGCCCTCGGCAGAGCGTGCCGCCAGCTGGGCCACGTTCACCGGACCATGCACCACGGGGACCCCGAGCTGCTCCAGCTCCTCGATCATCTCTTCCTGCACCAGCTGCATGACCTCCTTTTTCTCCACGCTGCGCACCGAATCGGCAAACGCCACGCCACGATCGCGCACCAGCAGTTCCACCTCGAACCCGCGATGGGCGGCCGCCAGCGCCAGCCCGTAGGGACCGCAACCGCCGTGGCCGGAGGTCATGAATATGGTGGTGGCGTCACGCCACAGGCGCAGCTCCAGGCGCCGGTCCAGCTTCAGGTCCGGGTCGATGGCGCGCATCGCCATCATCAGCGCGGCCGGGCCGCAGGTGAACTCCAGCGTCTGCGCGTAGTACGGTGCGCGCACCAGCGCCGGATCGGGACCGGGCGCCAGCGACTTCTGCAGCCGCAGCGCATCCATGTGGTCCTCGTAGTAATCATCGATGGTGCCGAAATCGCGATACCCTAGCCCACGGAACAATGCCTGACTGGCCGCGTTGTCACGCCGCACTTCCAGGCGCAGATCGGTCCGGCCGTGCTCCCGCGCCGCGTCCTCCGCCGCCTCCACCAGGCGCCGCCCGAGCCCTTGCCCGCGTGCCCGCTCGCTGACCGCGATCGAGTACAGCCGCGCCAGCGACGTACCCCGGCTGAACAGCAGCATCACGTAGCCGAGCAGGCCCTCACCGCCGGGCCCCTCCGCCACCAGCGTGGCCGCATGCCCGCGCGTGAGGAGGTAGCGAAACTGCCGCCGCGAGATGCGATCGACCTCGAACGCCGCCTGTTCCAGCGCCACAAGCGCCTCCAGATCCTCGAGCGTGGCGGGACGGATCGGGGGCGATTCGACTGCGGGCGCGACCCGTTGCTTGACCTGCTGGCTCACGCTCCTCTCCCGGCGGCTGCCCGATCTCCATCGTAGCGCAACCACCGCGTGCGAATAGCGCGTTGCAACGGGAATGCTTGCCGAGGTCGCGGCCGCTACAAACCCAGCGCGCCGGTCAGCTCGTCCAGGTCCCGGATGGTAGCGGTGGGTTCCCCGCCCCAGGGATCGAACAGCCCCTGCCCCGCCCGGTCGAGCCAGGCCGTGCGCATACCCGCGGCCTGCGCGCCGATCACGTCAAACGGGTTGCCCGAGATCAGCCAGGCATCCATCGGCAATACATTCGCCCGCTGGAGGAAATGCCGGTACACCCGTGGATCCGGCTTGAAGCAGCCGATCTCGTCCACGCTGACGACATCCTCGAAGCGATCGTCCAGACCGGCGTGGCGCAACAGCTCATCCACCGTCTCGACCCTGCCGTTGCTGAATGCGAACAGGCGGTGGCCGTCCGCGCGCAGGCGATCCAGGGCCGGAGCCGCATCGGTAAAGGCAGGGAGTTGGCGATAGCGCTGCAACAACTCCACCTCCTGCTCAGGGTCGAGCTCGATATCCAACGCCTGGCAGCAATAGCGCAGCGCCTGCTCGGTACAGGTATCGAAGTCCGCATACGCCCCCATCAGCCCGCGCCGGAAGGTGTACTCGAGCTGTTTCTCGCGCCAGGCACGCGCCAGAACAGGGGCCTGTTCGCCAAACCAGCCCTCCAGCGTCGCAGCAACGCCCAGGGGATCGATCAACGTCCCATAGATATCGAACGCCAGCGTCTGCCCCATACGCCCTCCGTAATCTCTATCGGCTGTTCACGGCGGCGTGGCAGTCCGCCCGGACAACCTCCGACAAGTCACTCACTCTTCCAGAAACTGCGCGCGTTTCACTGGACTGCAGGGACCGGAGCACCCCGGCCGGGCACCGGTCCAGCATCCCCCAACTGCAGCAGCCGATCCACCGGGATATACGAACGACCGGCCATCCGTGGCAGGTCCGCCTGGTCCAGGGCCGGGTCCACGTGTTCAAGGGCTCGCCATACGAGCTCCGAACAATAGAGCGCAGAGTCGTCTTCCAGACGGAACTGGGTGTCAAAGGGCGTCCCACGCGCCAGCTGCCCGGCCAGCCAGTCTCCGACGCGCCGGCGTTGTGCGGCGTCCAGGCCCGTGCGCACCAGCTGCGTGGCTTGTGGGCCCGCGCTGAAGGTCTCCAGCGAGTCGGCACGAATCTCGCCCCCGGCCGGCGAGCCGTCCATGTGAACGACCCTCACAGTTTCACCCTCACGGAGGATCACCCCGGCATGGCTCCAGCGCGGATCCGACTCCGAGAACCGCCGCGCCAGAAAGGCCCAGGCGCCATTGCCGGCGCGCAGGACGATATCGCCCGTAACGGGCGTCATGTCCGCACCGCGGGGGACTTCCGCCTGTACAGCCACCGGCACCGCCAGCCATAACCCCAGCAAGACCGCCAGGAGGGCCTGCAGGATTACATGCCGGTGTTGCACTGCTTGCCGGCAATCATCAGCTCTTCCATGACCTCGGCATCGACCGCCTGCTCGACCTCCCTCATGGTCGCACCGCCATCCTGCATCAGCTCAACCAACTGGGCGTATTGATTCCGGTCGAGGTTGTTGTCGAGACGCTCGGCCGCACACGTGCAGCCCTCCGTATCTCCCGAGTTCTCGATACAGGCCGTTTCAAAGTCCGCCCGCGGCGAAGAACAACCAGCCAGTGTGATCACCAGCATCCCCAGGAGGCTCGTACCGGCCATCCGCATCACTGAAATCGTCATCATGCTTCCCTGTCACGAAAATGAGCGCGGGAGTATACCCCTCCCGAAAGGGGTGTTTGCCCGACGGCCGGCAACGCCCGTCGCGCGGACGGCGGATCTGGACATGGCGGCGCATCAAGGCAGACTAGTGGCTTGTGCAGAACACACCATCATTCGCGGGAGCCGGGACATGAGCATGCAGGAACAGATCACCGCCAAGCTGGAGGAGCGCTTTGCGCCCGAGCACCTGGAAGTCGTGAACGAGAGCCACATGCACAACGTGCCGCCGGGTTCGGAGTCGCACTTCAAGGTAACCGTGGTATCCGAGGCCTTTCGCGATCAGAAACTGATCGCGCGGCACCGGCTGGTGAACCAGGCCCTGGCCGACGAGCTGGCCGGGGGCATCCACGCGCTGGCGCTGCACACCCTGGACCCGGACCAGTGGTTCGAGCGCGCCGGAAAGGTCGCGGATTCCCCGCCCTGCATGGGCGGCGACGGCGGCGCGAAGGCCTGAGGTCTTGTCGGTCACTGCCACCCCCACGGCCCACTCGGCCGTGGACGCCATCCTGCGCGCGCGGCTGGACTCCCCCGGGCTGATGGACCTGCTCGGCCAGATCGAGGCGAGCCTGAACGCGGCGGCCTCGCACCCGCCGCTCGCGGGTGTCTCCGAGCACCTGGGCCCGGACCGCCATATCGTACTCTGGCTCATCGACGGCTTTGCCGCCCGTTACCGCCGCCACACGCCGCTGTTGGGCGCGGACCACGTGACCGATCTGGAGACTGTGTTTCCCAGCACTACGGCCACCGCGATCACCAGCATCCTGACCGGCCGCTACCCCGCAAGGCATGGCCTGCTCGGCTGGCATACCCGCCTGGCGGCCGCCGAACGTACCCTTACGGTACTGATGGGCCAGGAGCGCGGCGCCGACGACCACCCGGCCACGCTCGGCTACCGCGAGCTGACCGGCCGCGTGCAGCCCGACCGCCTGGGCGACCGGCTTGACTGCGGCATGACCTTCATCGGCCCGGAATGGATCGGCGGCACACCCTACAACCGCATGATGAACCGCGGTGCCGACTTCATCGGCTTCGAGGACCTCTCCGAGCTGCCGACGCGGGTGGCCGCGCATGTGAACGCGACACCGGGACCCCACTTCACCTACGTCTACTGGTCGGAGCTGGACCATCTGGGCCACGAGTACGGCCCGGACAGCCCGGAGGTGGAGCGCCACCTGAAACAGCTGGACCTGGCCTACACCGCCACCTGCGCGCAGATCCAGCGCCCGGAGAGCGTGTTCCTGACCACCGCCGACCACGGCATGCGCACGGTCGAACGCCGCCTGGACCTCCGCGAGCATCCGGCGGTACAGGCCTGCCTGCGCCACCGTCTGACCGGCGAGCCACGCGCCGCCCTCGCCCACATCCGAACCGGACAGCACGCTGACTTCCTGCAGGCACTGGAGCGGGCGTTCGGTGACGATGTCCTGGCCATCCCGCAGGCCGAGTGGCTGGGCCACGGGACCCTCGGCCCCGAGCCGCAACACCCGGAACTGCGCGCGCGGGCCGGCGACTACCTGCTGCTACCGGTCGAGGACGCCTACCTGGTGGACCCGCCGGCCGACGACGAGGGGCCGTTCTTTGTTGGCGCCCACGGCGGCCTGTCCCCGGAGGAACGGCATATTCCCCTGTTTCTTCGGAATATCGGCCAGTCGCGGTAAACTGCCGGGTTCTGTGCCGGTCAAACCGACTGGCGCTGGCTAAACAAGACTGTCCCGAGACCCCATGAACGACACCACCGACCAGACCTACAACAACGCCGCCCAGCACCTGATCGAGCTGGCCAACCGCCTGGCGGATGACGGCCAGGCCGACGAGACCGGTGATGTTGCCGACGGCCTGCTGGCCGGTGCGATCCACTTCTGGCTGTACAGCCGCCAACCGTGCGGCGACCCGTTGTGCGAGGACTGCGCCCCGTTCGCGGATGCCGAGAGCCGGCTGGCCATGCTGCACGAACTGATCGACGAGCTGGCCCGCGACAGCGACTACTTCCACTCCACCACCGACAGCACCGTCGGCCACGCCTGACCCGCCAGCTCGGGGCCCCAGCCGATGCCGGTCACGCCCTTTCGTCCCGCGACCGACACCTGGTTTCGCGAGGCCTTCGGGCAGGCGACCACCATCCAGTCCCGCGGCTGGCCCGCGATCCGGGCCGGCCACCACTGCCTGCTGATCGCCCCGACCGGCAGCGGCAAGACGCTCGCCGCGTTCCTGAGCGCGATCGACCGCCTGACCGGCGAACCCGCGCCCGATACCCGCCGCGGCTACTCGGTGCTCTACATCTCGCCGCTGAAGGCGCTGGCTACCGACATCGAGCGCAACCTGCGCGCCCCGCTGACCGGCATCACCCGGACCGCCGCACGCCTGGGCGAGCCGGCGCGCGAACCGGTGGTACACATCCGCACCGGCGACACCCCGCAGGCCGAACGCCGCGCCCAGGCGCGCGAGCCTGGCGACATCCTGGTGACCACGCCGGAGTCGCTCTACCTGCTGCTGGGCTCGAAGGCCGCGGAGAACCTCGAATCCGTCCATACGGTCATCATCGACGAGGTGCACGCCCTGGCCGGGAACAAGCGCGGCGCGCACCTGGCCCTGTCGCTGGAACGCCTGGCCGAGCGCTGCGGCGAGGACCCGCAACGCATCGGGCTCTCCGCGACCGTGCATCCGATGGAGGTCGCGCGAGGCTTCCTCGGCGGCGACCGCGAGGTGGAGGTGATCGACGCCGCCGAGGCCCCACGCCTGGATCTCGAGATCCTCGCCCCGGAGGAGCCGCCAGCGGCACACGCACCTCCCACCATCGAACCATCCGAAGACGCGGACACCATCCCGTCCGGCTCCATCCACGGCGCGGTCTACGGCCAGGGCACCGGGAAGCTTCCGGCCGGGGGCGGCGACCGCGCCGCGCGCCTGGAGCCACGCCTGCTGGCGGCGATCCTGGAGCACCGCTCGACCATCGTGTTCGTGAACAGCCGCGGGCTGTGTGAGCGCCTGGTCCAGCGCATCAACGAGGCCTGGCGCGAACAGCAGCCGGATGATGCCGAGGCACCCGAGGACCTGGTCGCCGCCCACCACGGCAGCGTCTCCCACGAGCGCCGCGCCGAGATCGAGGGCCGGCTGAAGACCGGACGCCTGCGGGGCATCGTCGCGACCAGCTCGCTGGAGCTGGGCATCGACATGGGCGCGGTGGACCTGGTGATCATGGTCGAATCCCCCGGCGCGGTCGCCCGCGGGCTGCAACGCGCCGGGCGCGCCGGGCACGGAGTCGGCCAGGTCTCGCGCTCGCTGCTGCTGCCGCGCTTTCGCGGCGACCTGCTGGAATGCGCGGTGATTGGCGAGCGCATGCAGGTCGGCGCGCTGGAACCGATCCATGCCCCGCACAACCCGCTGGACGTGCTCGCCCAGCAGCTCGTCGCGATGGTCTGCGAACGCCCGCGGACGGTGGACGAGCTGCACGCGCTGATTACCCGCGCCGCACCCTGGCGCGAGCTGTCGCGCCCGCTGCTGGAGGCGACCCTGGATATGCTCTCCGGCCACTACCCCAGCACCGACTTCGCCGACCTGCGCCCGTGGCTCGCCTGGGACCGCGCGCGCGACGAGCTGACCCCGCGCCGGGGCGCGGCGCTGGCCGCGCGCCTGAACGCCGGCACCATCCCCGACCGCGGCCTGTACGGCGTGCATGTCGGCGAGGGCGGCCCGCGCATCGGCGAGCTGGACGAGGAGATGGTGTTCGAGCTGAAGACCGGCGAGAACGTGACCCTGGGCGCCAGCACCTGGCACGTGGAGGCGATCACCCGCGACCGCGTGCTGGTCTCCCCCGCCCCCGGCGAGGTCGGCAAGCTGCCCTTCTGGCACGGCGACGGCCCCGGCCGGCCGATCCAGCTCGGGCGCGCCATCGGCGCCGCCACCGAACGCCTCGCCCGCATGAACCGCGCCGAACGCACCGCCTGGCTCAAGGAACACGCCCCGCTGTCGGAGGCAGCGGTCGAAACCCTCAGCGACTACATCGACGAGCAGCGCGAGGCCACCGGGCAGTTGCCGTCGGACAAACGCATCGTGGTCGAACGCTTTCGCGACGAGGTCGGCGACTGGCGCGTCTGCATCCTGACCCCGTTCGGCGCCCGCGTGCACGCCCCCTGGGCCCTGGCCCTGCAGGGCGCGCTGACCAGCACCTCCGGCTTCGAGGTGCAGGTGATGTACACCGACGACGGCATCGTCCTGCGTCTGGCTGACAGCGAGGACCTGCCCGAGCTGGACAACCTGTTCCCGGACCCGGAGGAACTGGAGGAGGCGGTCACCCGCGAGCTGGGGCACTCCACCCTGTTCGCCAGCGCCTTCCGCGAGAACGCCGCCCGGGCACTCTTGCTCGTGCGCAACCGCCCGGGCCAGCGCACGCCGCTGTGGGCGCAGCGTCTGAAGTCGCAGCAGCTGCTGGCCTACGTGCGCGAGTACGCGAGCTTCCCGGTGGTGCTGGAGACCTACCGCCAGGTACTGGCCGACGTGTTCGATCTGGAGGCCCTGCGCGAGATCCTGCGCGGGGTGCAGGAGCGCCACATCCGCGTGCGCGAGGTGGAGACGCGGCAGGCCTCGCCCTTTGCCCGCAGCCTGGTGTTCGCCTACGTCGCCGCCTACATCTACGAGCAGGACGCGCCGATGGCCGAGCGCAAGGCCCAGGCGCTCACCCTCGACCGCGGCATGCTGGCCGAGCTGCTGGGCCAGGCCGAGCTGCGCGAGCTGATCGACCCCGAGGCGCTGGCCGAGCTGGAGTCCGAACTGGCCCACACCACCGAGGCCACCCAGCTGCGCGATGCCGACGAGCTGCACGACCTGCTGCGCCGGCGCGGGGACCTGACGCGGGAGGAGATCGCGGCTGCGGCCGCCGCGGACCCCGACCCCTGGCTGCAGACCCTGGCCGAGGGCCTGCGCGCGATCGAGGTGCGCATCGCCGGCGAGCCGCGCTGGATTGCGGCCGAGGACGCCGCGCTCTACCGCGACGCGCTGGGCGTGGTGCCGCCCCCGGGCCTGCCCGCCGGCTTCCTCGAACCACCACAGCGGCCGCTGGAACAACTGCTTCGCCGCTACGCCCGCACCCACGGCCCGTTCCGCGGCGAGGAACTAGGCGCGCGCTACGGCCTCGCGCCCGGCGCACTGCTGCCTGCACTGGAGGCCCTGGAACGCGCCGGCGTGCTGCTGCGCGGCGAGATCCGCCCGCAGGGCCAGGGCGAGGACTGGTGCGAACTGGACATCCTGCGCCGGCTGAAGCGCCGCACCCTGGCGCGGCTGCGCGACGAGGCGGCGGCGGTGGATGCCCGTGCGCTGGGCCGCTTCCTGCCCGCCTGGCAGGGCCTGACCGACCCCGGATCGGGTGTCAGCGTCCTGCGTGAGGTCCTGACGCAACTGGAGGGCATCGCCCTGCCCTGGTCCGCCTGGATCACCCATGTACTGCCGATGCGGGTGCGCGACTTCTCGCTGGACGCGCTGGACCGCATCACCGCCTCCGGCGAGTTCGTCTGGGTGGGCAGCGGCGCGCTGGGCCAGCGCGACGGGCGCATCCGCTTCCTGCGCCGCGAACAGGCGATGGTGCTGCTGGAGCCGGACACACCCGAGGCGGAGACACCGGCCAGCGACGACCCACTGGCCGAAGCCATCCTGGAGACGCTGAACCGACGCGGCGCCTGCTTCTACATGGAGCTGGAACGAGCAGCGCGCGAGGCGCAGCCGGACGCCCGCCAGGACGCGATCGAGGCCGGGATCTGGGACCTTGTCTGGGGCGGGCAGATCACCAACGACACCTTTGCCCCGCTGCGCAGCCTGGGCCAGCGCAAGGGCTCCGCGCGCGGACGGCGGCGCCCGGGTCAGGGACTGGCCGGCGGGCGCTGGTCACGGGTCGCCGAGCTGATCGACCCCGGCGTATCGCTGACCGAGCGCGCCCGCGAACAGGCCGAGAACCTGCTCGCGCGCTACGGCGTAGTCAGCCGCGAGATGGCCCGCGCCGAGGGCCTGGCCGGCGGCTTTGGCCGCGTGTATCCCGTCTACCGCGCGATGGAGGACGCCGGCAAGCTGCGCCGCGGCCACTTCGTCGAGGGCCTGACCGGTGCCCAGTTCGCGCGCGCCGGCGCGGTGGACCGCCTGCGCGCGCTGGAACGCACGGCCGACGCGCCCCCCGAGCCGCAGTGGCTGGCGAGCGTCGACCCGGCCAATCCCTGGGGCCAGCTCCTGCCCTGGCCGCAGCCGCCGCAGGCCGCCGAGGGCCGCCTGCGCCGCGTGGCCGGGGCCTTGGTCGCGCTGGCCGGCGGCCAGCCGCTGCTCTATCTCGCCGCCTCCGGCCGCCAGCTGTTCGTCTGGGAGGCGATCCCCGGCATCGATACCACGGAGGAACACGCCGCGCTGCTCACCGAGGCCATCCGCCAGCTCGCCGGCAGCCGCTGGCTGCCCAAGCGCCGCGGCATCACCATCGAGAGCATCAACGGCGAACCCGCCCGTCAGTCCCCGTTTGCCGCCGCCCTGCGTGCCGGCGGTGCCATGGGTGAGGTCCGTGGCCTGCGCCTGGAACCGCCCGCCGGCCGCCGTTGATGCGATTCGCTGCGCTCATCGCATCCTACAGGGCACGGTCGCAGATCGGGGGCAGGATCGTAGGGTGCGTTGAGCCCCGCGAAACGCACCGATAGGTAACCTACCCCTCCACGGAAGCACCTCGAAGGGCTTTTCACCGCAGAGGGTACGGAGGACACGGGGAAATCCATGGAGTGGGTTGCGGAACGGGCGCAGGCGGGGCGCGATCGAATGAAAGCGGGGGAAGACCGGGTACTTGCTCACCCCGTCCCGAACCCTCGGCAAACCGGCCGTCATCCCGGCCGCAGCGCAGCGAAGAGCCGGGATCTCCGAGGCCAATCCCGCCCCGCGACGTTCGGACGGACCCCACCGCGGACATCCCGGATCACCGCCACGCGGTTTCCGGGATGGCAAAGGAACGTTACCGGGCCGGGAGAAGGTGGACACCGACCCCGACAACCCTGCGACGTTCTCCGTGGCCTCCGTGCACTCTGTGGGACAACCAAAAGGCGTAGCGCCGAAAAAAACGTCAGGCAGCGAGGGCCTGCCCCAGCGCGGCGAGGAAGGCGTCGTTTTCGTCGGGGCGGCCGACCGTGACGCGCAGGCAGTCCACCAGCAGCGGATGCGCGCGGCCGACGTCCTTGATCAGGATCCCGGCATCGCGCAGGGCCGCGAAGGTCGCGTGCCCCTGCCCCCTGCGCACCCGGAACAGGATGAAGTTCGCCTGGCTGGGAAAGACCTGCTCGACCCCCGTCGTCCCGGTCAGACGCTCGCTCAAGCGGTCGCGTTCCTCGACGATTCCGCGCGCCTGCGTGTCTAGCGCCTCACGGTGCTCCAGGGCGAAGGCCACCGAGCGCTGGGTCAGGGTATTGATGTTGTACGGCAGACGCAGGCGATCCAGCGCATCGATCCAGGCCGGCGTGCCTGCCAGATAGCCAAGCCGTGCACCGGCCAGCCCCAGCTTGGAGACCGTGCGCATCACCATCAGGCCGTCATCCTCGCCGACGCATTTGAGGAAGCTGTGCGCGGCGAACGGGGCGTAGGCCTCGTCGACCACCGTGACCCCGGGGTTCTCGTCGACGATGGCCTGTACGGTCGCGGCATCGTCCAGCGTCCCGGTGGGATTGTTCGGGTAGGCGAGGAACACCAGCGCCGGGTTGTGCTCGGCCATCGCCGCGCGCATCGCGTCGAGGTCCAGGGTGAAGTCCGCGTTCAGGGGGACACCGATGAACGGCACCCCCAGCGCTCGGGCTAGCACGCCATACATCACGAAGGTCGGCTCCGGCGCCAGCACCGGACGCCCGGAACCCGCCACCGCCGTGATCAGGATCTGGATGAGTTCGTCCGACCCATTGCCGAACATCAATCCGGCGGCCTCGGGCACACCGTGGGCGGCGCGCACCTGTGCGGCCAGACCCAGTGCCTGGGCGTCGGGATAGCGGTTCAGCTGCGGATCGCGCAGGGCCGCCAGCCAGGCGTCTTCCAGCTCCCCCGGCCAGGGATGAGGGTTTTCCATCGCGTCCAGCTTGATCAGGCCGGTCGCGTCGGCCACCTGATAGGCCGGCTGCGCCAGCACCTCCGGGCGCATCAGGGCGTCCGGGGTCCGGGTCGCGCGGGCGGTCATCGACTGCGCAGTTCGGCGGAGCGCGCGTGGGCGGTCAGGCCCTCGCCGTGGGCCAGCGCCGCGGCGGTCTCGCCCAGCTTGGCCGCGCCTTCGGCCGAGCAGTGGATGATGCTCGAACGCTTCTGGAAGTCGTACACGCCCAGCGGCGAGGAGAAGCGCGCGGTGCGCGAGGTCGGCAGTACGTGGTTGGGGCCGGCGCAGTAGTCGCCCAGGGCCTCGGAGGTATAGCGGCCCATGAAGATCGCACCGGCGTGGCGCAGCCCGGCATCCAGCATCGCCTGCGGGTCGGCCACCGACAGCTCCAGGTGCTCCGGGGCGATGCGGTTGGCGACCGCGACGGCCTCGGCCGAGTCGCGCACCTTCACCAGCGCGCCACGCTTGTCGAGGCTGGTGCGGATGATCTCGGCGCGCGGCATCTCCTCCAGCAGGCGGTCCATGGCCTCGGCCACGCGATCCAGGAACGCGTCGTCCCAGGACAGCAGGATGGACTGGGCCTGCTCGTCGTGCTCGGCCTGAGAGAACAGGTCGGCCGCGATCCAGTCGGGGTCGGTCTCGCCGTCGCAGACCACCAGGATCTCGGACGGACCGGCGATCATGTCGATGCCGACGGTGCCGAACACCTCGCGCTTGGCCGCGGCCACGAAGATATTGCCGGGACCAACGATCTTGTCCACCGCCGGGATCGTCTGGGTGCCATAGGCCAGCGCGGCCACGGCCTGGGCGCCCCCCACGGTAAACACGCGATCCACGCCGGCCACGGCGGCCGCGGCCAGCACCAGATCGTTCAGCTCACCGCCCGGGGCGGGCACGACCATGACCAGCAACTCGACGCCGGCGACCTTGGCCGGAATGGCGTTCATCAGCACGGAGGACGGATAGGCCGCCTTGCCCCCGGGGACGTACAGGCCCACCGAGTCCAGAGCGGTCACGCGCTGGCCGAGAACGGTGCCGTCCTCGTCGGTGAAATCCCAGTCCCGCATGAGCTGGTGCTCGGCGTAGCGGCGGATGCGTGCGCTGGCCATCTCCAGGGCCTTGCGCTGCTCCGCCGGGATCGACTCCAGGGCGGCCTGCAAGCGGTCGTGGGGGATCTCAAGATCGGAGACTGCGGCGCGGTCGAGCCGGTCGAACTTGGCGGTGTAGCGCAACACCGCGGCATCGCCCTCGGTGCGCACCGCGCCGAGGATCTCGTCCACCGCGTCCCGCACGCCGGTGTCGGCAACGGATTCCCAGGACAGCAGGTTCTCCAGGGCCTGATCGAAATCGGGCTGCTGGGTATCGAGTCGGGCAATGGATGGCATGTCGGGCTCCTCGTTCAGGCGGGTACGGCAGCCTTGCGGCGCGCGCGCACGGCATCGGCCAGCAGGCGCAGGGTGGCCTCGCTGTCGTCCCAGCCCATGCAGGCATCGGTGATGCTCTGGCCATATTGCAGCGGCTTGCCGGGCAGGATGTCCTGGCGACCACCAGTCAGGTGGCTCTCCAGCATCACGCCCATAATGCGCCGATCGCCGCCGGCAATCTGTTCGCCCAGCACACGCGCGACCTCGATCTGCTGCTTCGGGTCCTTGCGGCTGTTGGCGTGACTGCAGTCCACCATCACCGACTCCGGCAGCTCGGCCATGCGCAGTTCCTTGCAGGCCTCGTCGATGCTCGCGGCGTCGTAGTTCGGCTGCTTCCCGCCGCGCAGGATGATGTGGCAGTCGTCGTTGCCGGTGGTGGAGAAGATTGCCGAGCGGCCCGACTTGGTCACTGACAGGAAGTGATGCGGGCGCGAGGCAGAACGGATCGCGTCGATCGCCACGCGCAGGCTGCCATCGGTGGAGTTCTTGAAGCCCACCGGGCAGGACAGACCGGAGGCCAGCTCACGGTGCACCTGGCTCTCGGTGGTGCGCGCACCAATCGCGCCCCAGGCGACCAGGTCCGCGATGTACTGCGGGCTGATCAGGTCGAGGTATTCGGTGGCCGCCGGCATGCCCTTCACCGCCAGATCGCGCAGCAGTCCGCGCGCCACGCGCAGGCCCTTGTTGATATGAAAGCTGCCATCCAGATCGGGGTCATTGATCAGACCCTTCCAGCCGACCGTGGTGCGCGGCTTCTCGAAATACACCCGCATCACGATATGCAGCGCGTCGGAGAGTTCTTCGCGCAGGGTCTTCAGGTGATCGGCATAGTCCAGCGCGGCGTCCACGTCGTGGATCGAGCAGGGGCCGACGATCACCTGCAGGCGGTCATCCTCGCCGCGCAGGATGCGATGGCAGGCCTGGCGGGCCTCGAACACGGTGTTGGCTGCCGCATCGGTGATCGGCAGTTCATCGCGTACGGTGTCCGGGGCGGACACCTCCTGAATTTCGCGGATTCGCAGGTCGTCGGTATCGGCGGTCATGGGGTTCTCGATTACGTCGTCGCGGGGGTGACGGCCTCCCGCAGGCCCTCGATGAGATTTTGAATGGTTCTATGTCGCATCTTCATGGCTGCCTGGTTCACGATCAACCGGGAACTAATGGGGGTAATCAGTTCCAGCGGTTCCAGGCCGTTGGCCTTGAGGGTGTTGCCGGTATCCACCAGGTCGACGATGTAGTCGGCCAGGCCCACCAGCGGTGCCAGTTCCATCGAGCCGTAGAGCTTGATGATATCGACCTGGCGGCCCTGCTGGGCAAAGTAGTTCTGCGTGATGTTCACAAACTTGGTGGCGATGCGCAGGCGTTGCTGCGGGTCCGGTTGCTGGCCCGGGCGCCCTGCCAGCATCAGACGACACTCGGCGATATGCAGATCCAGCGGTTCGTACAGCCCGGCCGCGCCGTGCTCCATCAGCACGTCCTTGCCGGCCACGCCGATGGACGCCGCGCCGTGCTGCACGTAGGTGGGCACGTCGGTCGCGCGCACCACCACGATCTTCACATCCTCGCGGTTGGTGTCGAGGATCAGCTTGCGCGTCTCGTCCGGATCCTCCAGCAGCTCGATCCCCGCGCTGGAAAGCAGCGGCAGGGTGTCCTTGAGGATGCGGCCCTTGGACAGGGCGATGGTCAGGGCGTTGGGATCCATCATGGGTCAGGCGTTCGTCCGGTTCCGTGTGAGTCGCAGCTTCAGACCGGCTCGCGACGAATGGTCGCGCCGATCTGGCTCAGTTTTTCCTCGATGCATTCGTAGCCGCGATCGATGTGGTAGATGCGGTCCACCTCGGTCTCGCCCTCGGCCACCAGGCCGGCGATGATCAGGCTCGCCGAGGCACGCAGGTCAGTCGCCATCACCGGCGCACCGACCAGTTTTTCCACGCCCTCGACGATCGCGGTATTGCCCTCGATGGTAATGTGCGCGCCCATGCGCTGCAGCTCCAGCGCATGCATGAAGCGATTCTCGAACACCGTCTCGACTACCGATCCGGTGCCCTCGGCCACGGTGTTCAGCACCATCATCTGCGCCTGCATGTCGGTCGGGAAGGCCGGGAACGGCGCGGTGCGCAGGTTCACCGCCTTCGGTCGGCGGCCCTCCATATCCAGCTCGATCCAGTCCGGCCCGGTCTCGATGCGAGCGCCGGCCTCGACCAGCTTGGCCAGCACCGCGTCCAGCAGCTCCGGGCGGGTATTGCGGCAGCGCACGCGCCCACGGGTGACCGCGGCGGCGACCAGGAAGGTGCCGGTCTCGATACGGTCCGGCATCACGTCGTATTCGCAGCCGTGCAGGCGCTCCACGCCCTGCACCCGAATGGTGTCGGTGCCGGCACCCTGGATCTTCGCGCCCATCGCGGTCAGGCAGTCCGCCAGATCGATGACCTCTGGCTCGCGCGCGGCGTTCTCGATCAGGGTCTCGCCCTCGGCCAGGGTGGCGGCCATCAACAGGTTCTCGGTACCGGTTACCGTCACCTGGTCGAAAACCACGCGCGCGCCCTTCAGGCGATCCGCGCGAGCGTGGATGTAGCCGCCTTCCACCTCGATCTCGGCCCCCAGGGCCTCAAGACCCCGCAGGTGCAGGTTCACCGGGCGCGAACCGATGGCGCAGCCGCCCGGCAGGGAGACCTCGGCCTCGCCGAAGCGGGCCAGCAGCGGCCCCAGCACCAGGATGGAGGCGCGCATGGTCTTCACCAGGTCGTACGGGGCGACGCACTGGGTCAGCGTGGTCGGGTCGACCTCGATGCGCATGCGCTCGTTAACCGTAAGGCTGACGCCCATGCGGCCGAGCAGCTCCATGGTGGTGGTCACGTCCTGCAGATGCGGGACGTTGCCAATGGTCATCGGCCCGTCCGCCAGCAAGGTGGCGGACAGGATCGGCAACACGGCGTTCTTGGCCCCGGAGATCCAGACCTGACCCTCGAGTCGGCGACCTCCGGTAATGATCAGTTTGTCCATGGGATGCCCGGATTGACCGCCGAACCGACCGTGGTCCGGCGAAACGCGCCATGATAACGAATCCGCGCCGGGCTCGCCCGTTCGCCCGCCGCCGGCACGACTCAGGCGACGGAACGGGCGGCGGAGTCGGTAATGATCGACTCCAGGTCGTACAACTCCAGTAACGGGCGCAACCCCTCGGGGAGGGGCTCAAAGACCAGGGTGCGGCCCTGCTCGCGGGCGCGACGCCAGAGGATGACCAGGAACGCCACGCCGGCGCTGTCGATACGACCCGCCTGCGTCAGGTCCACCCGAGCGTGTTCCGGGAGATGCGCCGTCAGCCCGCGGGCCCGTGCCTCCAGCCCGGCCACCGTCGCGAAGGTCAGTGGCCCGTTGACGACCAGACCGCCTTCATCCGCCCGGATCTGTGCGTCGCTCACCGGTCCGCGGCGCCGTTGTCGGGGGTCACGTCGCCCACGGCATCCTCGATCAGCGCCTCGTCGCCATCTTCCAGGCGCTCGATCAGCGCCTCCAGGCCATCGCGGTTGATCTCCTCGTTAAAGCGAGTGCGGAAGTTGCCGACGAAGCTGAGCCCCTCGGCCTCGACGTCGAAGACCTTCCATTCGCCGTTCACCGGACGCAGACGGTAGTTGACCTGGATGTTCGACTGGCCGGAGCCCATCACCACCTCGGTGGCGACCACGGCCATGCGCTCGTCCTGGCGCGAGCGCCGCTCGATTACGCGCACGTCCTTGTCCAGATGATCGGCCAGTTGCACCCCGTAGGCCTGCAGCAGCGTGTTCTTGAAGGCCTCGGCGAAGCGTTTTTGCTGCTCGCTGCTGGCATCGCGCCAGTGACGTGCCAGGACCAGGCGGGCCATCCCGTTGATATCCACGCCGGGCAGGATTTCCTCCTCGATCACGCCGATCACGAAGTCAGGATCTTCCTGCGCACGCGCCTCGTTTGCCCGCAGCTTCTCGTAGACCGCGTCGATCGACTGCTTGATGAGCTCGGCGGGGGTTTCTTCGGCCTGGGCGGGAGCCGCCAGGATCAGGACCAGCAGCGCCAGCGGCAGGATCAGGATTCGTTCATGCAACCATTTCATGTCTCTTGCTCCCGGTTTGGGTCGATCAGTCACTACCCATGTTGGTCATGAAGCGACCGATGAGGTTCTCCAGCACCAGTGCCGACTGGGTGAACATCAGCTCGTCGCCTTCCTGCAGGGTGTCGTAGTCACCACCCGGCTCCAGCGCGATGTACTGTTCGCCCAGCAGCCCCGCGGTGTGGATGGCGGCCTGGGTGTCCATCGGCAGGTAGTCGTGCTCCGAGCGGATCGCCAGGGTCACCTCGGCGCGAAAGCGTTCCGGATCGTAACGGATATCCGCCACTCGCCCGATGCGCACACCCGACACCGTGACCGGGGCACGCGTCTTGAGACCCCCGATGTTGTCGAAATAGCCGCTCACCGTGTAGGTGTCACGGTCGTGGTAGTCGGTCACGTTGCTCACCTGCACCGCCAGGTAGAACAGCGCCCCGATACCCAGGAGCACGAAGACACCGACCGCCAGTTCGAAGAAACGTACCTTCATTATTGCCACCTGTCCTGGGTAAACACTGTTTGGTCAGCCCGCGCCGAACATCAGCCCGGTCAGGATGAAATCGAGGCCCAGCACCGCGAGCGACGACACCACCACCGTCTGGGTCGTGGCGCGCGAGATGCCCTCGGACGTCGGCTGCGCATTGAAGCCCTGGAACACCGCGATCCAGGTCACTACGAAGCCGAACACGATGCTCTTGATCACGCCGGAGAGCACATCCTCGTTCCAGTCGGTCACCGACTGCATCTGCGAGAAATAGGCGCCGCTGTCCACGCCCAGCAGCCCCACCCCGACGAGGTAGCCGCCCATCACGCCCACGGCGCTGAAGATCGCGGCCAGCAGCGGCATGGAAAGGAACCCGGCCACAAAGCGTGGCGCGAAGATCCGGCGATAGGGGTTCACCGCCATCATCTCCATCGCCGAGAGCTGTTCGGTCGTCTTCATCAGCCCCAGTTCCGCGGTCAGCGCGGAACCGGCGCGCCCGGCGAACAGCAGCGCGGTGACCACCGGCCCCAGTTCGCGTACCAGCGACAGCGCAACCACCCCGCCCAGGGCCTCGGCCGCGCCGAAGTTCACCAGCGTGATGTAGCCCTGATACGCCAGCACCATGCCGACAAACAGCCCGGACACGACGATGATCAGCAGCGAGCGCACCCCCACCGAATACACCTGAACAAGCGTCAGGCCGAAGCGGCGAAAGACGATATCCAGGCTCGCCAGCATCCGGATCAGGAAGATAAACGCCCGGCCGAATACCGTCAGGGCATTGATCGTGGTCCGACCCAGCGCGGCAATCGAATCAGTCATCGCGGCGCTCCCCCTGCCCCAGCAGGTCATCGCGGTAGGACGCGCCCGGGTAATGAAACGGCACCGGCCCGTCCGGGCGACCCTGCAGGAACTGCGCGCTCCAGTCGGAGGCGCGCGCCTCCAGTTCGTCCGGCGGCCCGGCATCCACTACCCGGCCATCGGCGATCAGCACCACTTGATCGGAGATCGCCATCGCCTCGGTCACGTCATGCGAGACCAGCACGCTGGTAAGCCCCAGGCTTTGATTGGTCCGCCGGATCAGGCTGACGATCTGGCCCATGGTGATCGGATCGAGCCCGGTGAACGGCTCGTCGTACAAAATGAGGTCCGGGTCCAGCGCAATGGCCCGCGCCAGCGCGACGCGCCGCGCCATGCCACCGGACAGGGTCGCCGGGTCCAGGTCGCGCGCCGCGCGCAGGCCCACCGCCTCCAGCTTCAGCAGCACCAGCGCGTGCAGCACGTCCTCCGGCAGGTCGGTGTGCTCGCGCAGCGGGAAGGCGACGTTCTCGAATACCGAGAGATCCGTCAGCAGCGCACCGCTCTGGAACAGCATGCCCATGCGCTTGCGCAGCGCGTACAGCCGCCGGGTGGAGAGCCTCGCCACCTCCTGGCCATCCACCCAGATGCGGCCCTTGTCCGGACGCAACTGACCGCCGACCAGGCGCAGCAGCGTGGTCTTGCCACTGCCGCTGGGTCCCATCACGGTCGTCACCTGCCCGCGCGGGATGCGCATCGACAGGTCATCGAAAATCATCTTGCGCCCGCGCCGGAAGCGCAGGTTCTCGATCACGATATGCGGACTGTCTTCCACTGCCGGGTCAGCCACGCGCGCTCCTCGCCCTTAAGGAAACACGGATTAATGCACACGCTCGTGCTCGAGTCGCTTTTGCGTGCGAACAAGGCACGGTGACTGCCGTGCAGTCATTCTGCACAAGGGAACCGCAACGCCGTGCGCGCGCCCGTTTTTGATGACAACGGACGGCCGAGCCCCTTCGGGGTTGGCACCCCAGGTTCCCCGATCCTGCATTGCGGCCCGAATCGGTCAAAAACGGGCCGGTAGAACCACTACCGGCTGCGCGCCGCGCCTTGGCTCGGAAAACCTGGGGTACCAACGCGAGTGTGTACATCAATCAGTGTTTCCTTAGGCCCACAGAACCCCGAAGTCTGGGCGCAGGCCGGGAGACCGTCAAACGGGCGGGTGCGGTGCTCATCCCAATCCCAGCAATGCGGCGATAGTGCGGAAATCCGACAGCCGCTCCGGACGCGCGCGCAGGAACACCGGGATCTCGCCGCTGCCACCGGCCTGCCCGAGGGCCTCCACCAGCGCGCGCCAGCCCGGCGCATCCAGCCCTGCCTCGGGGGTGATCTTCCAGGCCCCGCCCCCGACGTCCGCCGCTGACGTCGACGCCGGAGCGGGATAAAAGCACGCCGCCGCGGCCCGCGCGATCACCCGCTCCTCGCCGGCGCCGTACACCATCAGGCGCCCCAGTCCGGCCGCCTCCAGCGCCGCGCGGATCGCCTGCACCTGCGCCGGCCCCATCGGCCCCGGCGCCACCGCCTGCAGGCCGTCGCCGACAGCCTCGGCCAGCGCGCGCGCCCGCGTCGCACCCGTCTCGAGGCCCAGCTCGACCGGCCAGTCCAGTGTCAGCCGCAGAGCGGGGGGCACGGCCTCGGCCCAGTCGCCGAAGGCCGGCGCCCCGGCCTCGGTCCACACCGGGGCGGGCAGCAACAAACGGCTGTGGTAATGGGTGTAGTACTCCAGCTGCCAGTCCTGCGGCAGGTCCTCGGGGAAGAAGTCGTCCCACCAGTCCTCTCCGGGGCCCGCCACCCCGGCGGCCTGAAATACCGGCGCTTCCTGATCCTGCGACATGCCTCAACCTCCACGACGTAACCGCAGCTTTGCGCGGATTGCTTGTATCACCTGCGAGCGCGCGGCACAGTTGGCGCCATGCGTTTCGACCTGTTCCACGAGCTCTCGGTACCGGACTTCCTGCAGACCTCCGAAGCGGAGGTCCTGGAGAACACCCTGCGCCTGTGGGAGCGCGCCGATCATCTCGGCTTCGGCACCGCCTGGCTGGTGGAGCACCACCTGATGCCGGAGTTTTCCCACTCCACCGCGCCGGACGTGGTGCTGGCTGCGGCCAGCCAGCGCACCAAACGCCTGCGCCTGGGCCTGGGCGTGGTCCCGCTGCCCTACCACCATCCGCTGCGAGTGGCGCAGCGCGTCGGCATGCTCGACCAGCTCTCCGGCGGGCGCCTGGATCTGGGTATCGGGCGCGGCTTCTCGCCGCGCGAATATGCCACATTCGGGGCCGAGATGAGCGAGTCCCGCACGCGGGTCGATGCCGGGCTGGATGCGCTGCGCCAGGCCTTCGCCACCGGCCGCATCACCCAGGACGGGCCGTTCCATCACCTGGACGACGTGCCGGTGATGCCGCGCCCGGTACAGGCCCCGCACCCGCCGATCTGGACCGCCGCGGTCAGCCCGGAGTCCTTCACCTGGGCGGCGCAGCAGGGTATCGGCGCGCTGGCCGGGCCATTCAAGCCCTGGCAGATGATCCGCGAGGACATCCGCCTGTACCACGAGGCCTGGGACGCGACACGCACGGACGTCGCCCACCCGCCCCGGGTCGGCATGACGCTTGGGGTCCTGTGCCTGCCGGACGGCAAGCGCGCGCGGCGCGAGGCCAAGCCGGCCTTCGAGTGGTTCTACCGCCACATGTTCCAGCAGACCCTGCCGGTACTGGAACGCCTGATCGAGGGCTACGACTATTACCGCTCGCTCGGCCGCTTCCGTCACCTGGTCAAGGCCGGGATCAACCTGAAGGTCCTCGACATGCTGGGCATGACGCTCGTCGGCACCCCCGCCGAATGCCGTGAACGCATCGAGGGCCTGCGCGCGGCCGGGGTCGACCAGGTCCTGCTCGCCTTCGGCGCCGGGGCCGTTCCGCATGCGCTGGCCGAGGAGTCCATGGACTGCTTCGCGGAAGAGGTCATGCCCGCGTTTGCCGACCCCGCCCCGGCCACCGTCGCCCGCACCGCGACCTGAGCGAAACACGGATGCACGTCGCCGTGACCGGCGCCGCCGGGCGCCTGGGGCAAGTCCTGCTGCCCGCCCTGGCACGCGCGCCGACGATTGAACACATCCTCGCTCTGGACCGGGCCGCGCCGGCGCTGCCTCCCCCCGAAAACGGCACCGTTATCGAGGCCCGGGTACTCGACCTGGCGCAGCTCCAGCCGGACGACCTGGCCGGGGTGGACACCCTGGTGCACCTGGCCTTTCAGTTGATGGGCGGTCACGGGGGACGCCGCCGGCATGACCGCACCTGGGTCCGCCAGCAGAATGTCGCCCTGAGCCAGCAGGTGTTCCACGCGGCGGTGACCGCCGGTGTGCGCCACATCGTGTTCCTGTCCAGCGCGGCGGTCTACGGCCCCTGGCCGGACAGCCCGCAGCCGCTCCGCGAGGACCATCCCACCCGGCCGCGCTTCCCCTATGCCGAAGACAAGGTCGCCGTGGAGCAGGCCCTGCTCGCGCTTGCCCGGGAACACCCCGAGTGCCAGGTGACCCTCCTGCGCCCGCCCGCGATCGTCGGCCCGAACGCCCACCCGCTGTTGCTGCAGATCGCCCGCGGGCGGCTGTATCCCGCCGGGGGCGAACAGCCAGTGCAGATCCTGTGGGAGGACGATGCCGCCGCCGCGATCGTGCGCAGCATCACAACGCGCACCGCGGGGATCTTCAACCTGGGGGCCGAACCTGCCTGGTCGCTACGGGCGATGGCGCGCCACCAGCGGCGCTGGGGGATCCCGGTGCCACTGCGGCTGATCCGCACCCTGCACCCGCTGGCCTGGCGCCTGACCGCCCGCGCCGGGGACCCCGGCTGGGTCCGCGGGCTGGACGGCCCGCTGGTACTGGACTGCACCCGCGCCCGCGAGCAGCTCGGCTGGACACCGCAGGTGACCACCGCCGGGTGCCTGGAACGTCTGCGCTGCTGAAACCACTACCCAATCGGCTACAATCCCGGGCCTGACCCTCCCGGACCCGACTGTCCATGGTGCTACCCGTTGTCGCCATCATCGGCGGCCTGATCCTGCTGACCTGGAGTGCCGACCGCTTCGTGTTCGGCGCCTCGGCCCTGGCCCGCGGCCTGGGCGTCAGCCCGCTGATCATCGGCCTGACCATCGTCGCCTTCGGGACCTCGGCACCGGAGATCGTGGTCTCGGTCCTCGCCAGCCTGCAGGGCAACCCGGGGCTGGCGGTGGGCAATGCCATCGGCTCGAACATCGCCAACATCGCGCTGGTGCTGGGGGCCGCGACCCTGGTCGCGCCGCTGGCGATCGGGCGCGGCATGGTCCGGCGCGAACTGCCGATCCTCCTGCTGGTCAGCTTCGGCGTGCTGCTCCTGCTTGTGGATGGCGAACTGGGCCGGCTGGAGGGCATCGCGCTGCTGGCCGGTCTGGTCCTGTTCACTGCCTGGATGGCCATCAGCGCCCGGCGCGCACGCCCGGCCCCCCATGACGACACCCCCGAGGTGGTGCGCGGCATGGTCGAGACGATCCCGGAGGGCGACCGACTGGGGCCCGCGATCGCCTGGCTCGTGTTCGGGCTGCTGCTCCTGCTGGCGAGCAGCCAGGCCCTGGTCTGGGGGGCCGTCGAAATCGCCGAACAACTGGGGGTCAGCGACCTGGTCATCGGGCTGACCATTGTCGCGGTGGGCACCAGCCTGCCGGAGCTGGCGACCTCGGTGGTCGCCGCCTTCCGCCGCGAGGCCGGACTGGCTATCGGGAATGTAGTCGGCTCCAATCTGTTCAACCTGCTCGCAGTACTGGCCGTTCCGGCCCTGATCGCGCCGCTGGCAATCGACGCCGATGTGCTGACGCGCGACTATCCGGTGATGCTGGCATTGACCGTGGCGCTATTCCTGATCGCGCTAGGCCGCCGCGGACAGATCCGGCGCTGGCAGGGCGCCCTTCTCCTCATCGCCTTCGCAAGCTACCTTGTCTATTTGGGAATCACGGCTACTGCATGAACTTCAACCCCGAAACCACCCGCAACCTCGCCCTGGCCGTCCTCAATGACGAGGCCGAGGCCGTACGCAACCTCGCCCAGCGCATCGACGACCGCTTCCTCGAGGCCTGCCGCTGCATCCTCGCGTGCAAGGGCCGCGTGATCGTCACCGGCATGGGCAAGTCCGGGCACATCGGCAGCAAGCTGGCCGCGACCCTGGCCTCCACCGGCACACCGGCCTTCTTCGTGCACCCGGGCGAGGCCAGCCACGGCGATCTCGGCATGATCACCCGCGAGGACGTGGTCATCGCGCTGTCGAACTCCGGCGAGACCGACGAGATCATTACCATCCTGCCGCTGATCCGGCGCCTGGGCGTGCCATTGATCGCGATGACCGGCAACCCCGGCTCGCGCCTCGGCGCGGATGCCACCGTGCACCTGGATGTCAGCGTCGAGCGCGAGGCCTGCCCGCTGGGCCTGGCTCCCACCTCCAGCACCACCGCGGCGCTGGCGATGGGCGATGCCCTGGCCGTCGCGGTGCTGGATGCACGCGGCTTTACCGCCAACGACTTTGCCCGCTCGCACCCCGGCGGCCGCCTTGGCCGACGTCTGCTGGTGCATGTCGCCGATATCATGCATACCGATGACGCGATCCCGCGCATCACCCCGGAGGCCCCGCTCAAGGACGCCCTGTTCGAGATCACCCGCAAGGGCCTGGGGCTGGTGATCGTGGCCGGCGCCGACGACGAGATCCAGGGCGTGTTCACCGATGGCGACCTGCGCCGCACCCTGGATGCCGGGCACAGCCTGGACGGCCTGACCATCGGCGAGGCCATGACCACCGGCGGCCACACCGCGCAGCCCGACTGGCTGGCGGTGGAGGCCCTGGAGGCCATGGAGAGCCGGCGCATCAACGCCCTGCCCGTCACCGACGCCGAAAACCGCCTGGTGGGCGTGATCAACATGCACGACCTGCTGCGCGCCGGGGTGGCGTGATGAACCTGGATGCCACCACTCTGCGCACCCACCAGCAGGCCGTTCGCCTGCTGATCCTGGACGTGGACGGCGTGCTGACCGACGGCAGCCTGTTCCTCGGCGACGGCGGCGAGCAGTACAAGGCCTTCAACAGCCGCGACGGCCACGGCATCCGCCTGGCGCTGGACGGCGGCATCGAGATCGCCATCCTGACCGGGCGCACCTCCGGGGTCGTCGAGCACCGCATGCGCGACCTGGGAGTGGAGCATCTGATCCAGGGCCGCCGCGACAAGGGCGAAGCCCTGCACGAACTGCTGCAGCGCACCGGTCACGACCCCGCCGAAGCGGCCTTCATGGGCGACGACATCGTGGATCTTCCAGCGATGCAGCGGGTCGGGCTCGGGATCGCGGTCGGCGACGCCCACCCGCTGGTGCGCCAGCATGCCCAGTGGGTGACCGAAGCCCATGGTGGGCGCGGGGCCGTGCGCGAGGCCTGCGAGGGCCTGCTGGCCGCGCAGGGCCGGCTCGACGCGCTGTTCGAGACCTACCTGAACGGATGAGCCGCAGGATTCGCAGCCGACTCGGATGGGCCCTGGCCGTGCTCGCATTCGCAGCCGCGCCCCTGGCGCAGGCCGAGTTGAGCCCGCCCGAGGGCGAGGTCACGCTGCAGATTGACGGCTTCACCCTGCATGCCACCGGCGACGACGGCGAACTGAGCCATCGGCTGCGCGGCACCCGCCTGCGCGAGTTCGGCCGTGACGGCCCCCAGTGGGTGGACGACCCGGACCTCGACCTGTTCGCCGAGGGCGGTATCGAATGGCGCTGGACCGCCCCGGCCGCGCTGCATCAACCGGCAGCCGCGACCCTGGACCTGGTGGGCCCTACCCACGGCGTACAGCCGCCCCGCGGCGAACGCGTGGAGACCATCATCGATTCGCGGGATGTTCGCGTCGCCACCGACACCATGGTCGCCACTTCGGATGCCCTTTCCACCCTGAACCAGCCGGGCCTGTTCCAGCGCGGCACCGGTCTGCGCGTGGACTCGCGAGGGGATACCATAGAGTTGTTCCATGACGTGTACTCGCTCTACAGCGAGACGAGCGAGGAGGATCCCGCGCATGACCCCGAATCCCCATAGCCTTCGCCACCGTCCGGGCCAACCGGGTGCCCGCGTGGCGGCGCTCCTGCTGCTCGCCCTGCTGGCCACGCCCGCGCTCGCCCAGCAGGGCTCGGGCCCGGCGCTGCCGGTGGAGATCACTGCCGACCGCGCGGAGATGGACGAACGCCAGGGGCTGGGGACCTACACCGGCGACGTGATCGTGATCCGCGGCGACATGACCCTGGAGGCCGACAAGGTCTACGTGCGCACCCGCGATCGCCGCCCCTACGAAATGGAGGCCCACGGCGAGCCGGCACGCCTCGAATCACCCGATCCGGAAACCGGAGAGATGCGCATTGCCACCGCCCTGCGCATCGACTACCTGCTGAACGAAGACCGCATGATCCTCACCGACCAGGCCCATGTGATCACCACCAGCGAGGAGGCGCGCGGCAAGCGCATCACCTACGACCTGACGACCGACGTGATCGAGGCCGAACGCGGCGAAGGCGACAGCGAGCGCGTGCGCATCACCATCCAGCCGCGCGACGACGAATGAACGCCACCGCCCCCAGCCCATCCGCCACATCGGCACAAACCAACGACCGCCTGATCGGACGCGAGCTGACCAAGCGCTACGGCCAGCGCACGGTGCTGGACCAGGTGGACGTCGACCTCGCGCCCGGCGAGGTGGTCGGCCTGCTGGGCCCGAACGGGGCCGGCAAGACCACCTGCTTCTACAGCCTGGTCGGGCTGATCCGCCCCAATGCCGGGCGCATCACCCTGGGCGAGCGCGATATCACCCGCGCCCCCATCCACGTGCGCGCGCGCGCCGGCCTCGGCTACCTGCCGCAGGAGGCCTCGATCTTTCGCCGCCTGAGCGTGTGGGACAACCTGCAGGCCGTGCTCGAGCTGCGCCCCGGGCTGGATCGCCACGAGCGCCGCCGCATTGGCGATGCGCTGATCGAGGAGTTCCAGCTCGAGACCGTGCGCCACAGCCCGGGCATCGCGCTGTCCGGCGGCGAACGGCGCCGCGCCGAGATCGCCCGCGCCCTGGCCGGGGATCCGAAGTTCATCTGCCTGGACGAGCCCTTCGCCGGGGTGGACCCGATCTCGGTGGGCGACATCCAGGACGTGATTCGGCATCTCGCCCAGCGCGGCATCGGCGTACTGATCTCCGATCACAACGTGCGCGAGACCCTCGGCATCTGCCACAGGGCCTATATTCTTAGCGAAGGCCGCCTGCTGGCCGCCGGGACACCGGACGAGCTGCTGGCCGATCCCCAGGTGCGCCGGGTCTATCTCGGCGAGAACTTCCGCCTGTGAAAGCGCCCCACATGCGGCCCGGTCGGTGCACAAACCACAAGGCAGGCTTTAAGATTCCATCAATGCCCACCCTCGCCCCGCATACCCGATGCTGAAACCCGGCCTGAATCTGCAGCTGGGTCAGACGCTGACCATGACCCCGCAACTGCAGCAGGCGATCCGCCTGTTGCAGCTGTCCACGCTCGAGCTCCAGGTGGAGATCCAGCAGGCGCTGGAGAGCAACCCCATGCTCGAACAGGTCGAGGACGAAGAGGCCGAGGCCGACACCGAGCGCCTGAACCAGGACGGCGAGCTGGTGGAAGGCGATCGCATGGAGGCCACCACCACCAGCGACGACGTGATCCCCGAGGAACTGACGACCGACAGCCGCTGGGACGACATCTACGAGCCGGCCCCGACACCCAACAAGGGCGTGGATGACCGCGACCCGCTGGAAAACACCAGCGACGACGACGGTGAGGGCCTGCAGGATCACCTGCTGTGGCAGCTGCATCTGAGCCATCTGACACCGCGCGACCAGCGCATCGGGGCGGCCCTGATCGACGCCATCAGCCCCGACGGCTATCTCGAGGGCGACCTCGACACCCTGGCCGAGACCATCAGCCGAGGCGAGGATGAAACCGTCGGCGTCGACGAGGTCGAGGCAGTGCTCCACTGGATTCAGCAGTGCGACCCGCTGGGGGTCGGCGCGCGCAACCTGCGGGAGTGCCTGGAGATCCAGCTACGCGAACTGGCCCCGGACGCCCCGGCCCGCGAGGCCGCACGGGCGATCCTGGAACACGGCATGGACAGCCTGGGCAAGCGCGACTACAAGGCCCTGCAGCGCCAGTCCGGCGTACGCGACCCGGACGAACTGGCCCGCGCACTGGATCTGATCCGCACCCTGAACCCGCGCCCCGGCGCACAGATCAGCTCCGCCACCTCGGAATACGTAGTCCCGGATGTCTACGTGCGCCACACCACCGAGGGCTGGCGCGTGGATCTAAACCCGGAGATCGCACCGCGCATCCGCATCAACGACCTCTACGCCGGCATGGTGCGCCAGGTCTCGGATGCCCGCGACAGCGCCTTTATGCGCGATCAGCTGCAGGAGGCACGCTGGTTCCTGAAGAGCCTGCACAGCCGCAACGACACCCTGCTGCGGGTCGCCGAGGCGATCGTCCATCGCCAGCAGGGCTTTCTCGAGCATGGCGACGTCGCGATGCAGCCATTGATCCTGCGCGACATTGCCGAGACCCTGGAGATGCACGAATCGACCATCTCGCGGGTTACCACGCAGAAATACATGCACACCCCGCGCGGGGTCTTCGAGTTCAAGTATTTCTTCTCCAGCCATGTCGGCACGAACGATGGCGGCGAGTGTTCCGCCACCGCCATCCGTGCCATGATTCGCGAATTGATTGGCGACGAACCCCCGAACAAGCCGCTCAGCGATGCCCGGCTCGCCCAGGTCCTGTCGGACCGGGGCATCAACGTAGCGCGCCGCACCGTGGCCAAGTACCGCGAGGCGATGCACATCCCTTCATCCAGCGAACGCCGGCAGATGGCCTCGATGCCCACCGGCAGCAAGTAACCAAGGAGTCCTGACCATGCAGATCAACCTGACCGGCCACCACGTGGACATCACCGACGCCCTGCGCGACTACGTCAACGAGAAGTTCGCGAAGCTGGAGCGCCACTTCGACAAGGTCATCGACGTCCACGTCGTGCTGACCCACGAGAAGACCCGGAATCAGCACAACCAGGCCGAAGCGAATCTCCAGGTCAGCGGCAATCACATCCACGCCGAGGCCTCTCACGAGGACATGTATGCCGCGATCGACGCGCTGATCGACAAAGTCGACCGTCAGCTGATCAAGCACAAGGAAAAGGTCAAGGATCACCACCGCGCCGAAGGTGCCCAGCGCAACCGCGAGCAGGCCTCCTGATCCATGACGATTGCCGAGCTGATCACCTCCGAGCGCATTGGCCTGCAACCCGAGTGTTCCAGCCAGAAACGGGCCCTGGAGGCCCTGGCGGACCTCCTCGCCGGCGGAGGTGACGGCACGGGACCGGGGAGCAACGCGATCTTCGAGGCCCTGTCCGCGCGCGAAAAACTCGGATCCACCGGTCTCGGCCATGGGGTTGCGATTCCCCATGGCCGCCTGGCCGATCTCGAGGCGCCGCGCGTGGCCGTGCTGCGCCTGGACAAGGGCGTCGACTTCGACGCCATGGATCACGAGCCGGTCGATATCCTGATCGCACTGCTGGTCCCGGAGGCCGCCACCGGCGACCACCTCGACCTGCTGGCCCAGCTCGCCCGCGGCCTGTCGCAGCCAGACACCATCGGAGCGCTGCGCCGGGCCGGGGATGCGACGGCCCTGGAACAGGAACTCGTGCGCCGCTTCAGCGAGGACTAAGCCCGTGGAACCCGCCGCCAGCCGCGATTCCGGCGCGCAGCGTCTGCCATGAACGAGGCGCTGGGAGAAGGCGGGATCGCCCGCGACATCAACGTGGAGAGCCTGATCCAGGCCATGGGAAACCGCCTGGATCTTCGCTTCGTACACGGCGAACACGCAGCACCCGACCGCAAGCTGGTCGGCGACGACGGGGACGACCTGCCGCTGGCCGGCCATCTCAACCTGATCCGGCCCAACCGCATCCAGATCATCGGCGACTTCGAGGCCCGCTACATCTCCAGCCTCAGCGCCACCCAGTGCAACGACCTGATCCTGGAGATGGCCCGCACTGGGACCACCGCGGTGATCTTCGCCGAGGACACCTGTCCGTTCTCGGAGATGCCCGACGCCCCGCAGGAGGCGCTGCCGCTGATCCTGTGCTCCAGCACCAGCAGTCACGAGATCATCTCGCTGCTGCGCTATTTCCTGCAGCAGCGCCTGGCCCATTTCGAGGTGCGCCACGGCGTGTTCATGGAGATCCTCGGGATCGGGGTGCTGATCAGCGGCGCCTCCAGCGTCGGCAAGAGCGAGGTCGCACTGGAACTGATCTCGCGCGGGCATCGCCTGATCGCCGACGATGCCCCCGAGTTCGCGCGCATTGCGCCCGACATCGTGCGCGGCCACTGCCCGGCCCTGCTCCAGGACCTGCTCGAGGTGCGCGGTCTTGGGGTGCTCAACATCCGCGCCATGTACGGCGATTCCGCGATCAAGGGCGGCAAGTACCTGCGCCTGATCATCGACCTGCGCGATCATGGCGAACCCTCGCCGGTCCCCGATGACCGGCTGAACGGGCGCCGCGGCGAGATCGATATCCTCGGCCTGCGCGTCCCCTTGATCAGCCTGCCGATCGCGCCGGGGCGCAACATCGCGGTGATGATCGAGGCGGCCGTGCGCAACCACATGCTGCACATGCAGGGCTATATCGCTGGCGACGACCTGCGCGCACGCCAGCGCCGCCAGATGAGCGGCGAGACGGAGGAGCCGCCCTACCATCGCGCGGTGCCCGCCACTACGGTCCCCAACCCGGACCCGGAGGGCTGAATCGGCCATGCGCCTGCTAATCGTCAGTGGCCTGTCCGGGTCCGGCAAGACCGTGGCCCTGCACACCCTGGAGGATGCCGGCTACTTCTGCGTCGACAACCTCCCACTGCCGCTGCTGCCGGACCTGATTAATCAGGTCCGGCAGGGCCACTACGACACCGAGACCGACCGCCATCTGGCCGTGGGCGTGGATGTGCGCAGCGGCCTGGAGGCCCTGGAGGGGTTCTCCGATCTCCTGGCGCAACTACGGGCGGACGGGGTGCAGGTGGAGGTCCTGTTCCTGCAGGCGGCCAGCGAGGTGCTGCTGCGGCGCTACCATCTGACCCGCCGACGCCACCCGCTGGCGCGCGACGGCGTGCCACTGGTCGAGGCCATCGACCGCGAACGCGAGTGGCTGGGCCATGTAGCGGCGGAGGCCGATCTGACGGTCGACACCTCGCGCCTGTCGATGCACGATCTGGCCCGCACCCTGCGCGACCGCATAGGCGAGCGCGGGGAACACGAGCTATCCCTGCAGTTTCAGTCTTTCGGCTTCAAACACGGCGCACCGCTGGATTCCGACTTCGTGTTCGACGTGCGCTGCTTGCCCAATCCGCACTACGAAAGCGATCTGGCCGCCCTGACCGGTCGCGACCCGCCCGTGTGCGAGTTCCTTGAGCGGCACGCGGAGGTCGCGGCCATGTTCGACAGCATCCAGGGCTTCCTGTCGCAGTGGCTGCCGCGCCTGCTGGACGATCACCGCAGCTACGTAACCGTCTCCATCGGCTGTACCGGCGGGCAACACCGCTCGGTGTATCTGGTGGAGCGGCTTGCGGAGGCGTGGCAGGATCGGGAACATGTTACTGTTAGCACCCGTCACCGCGAGCTGGGGAAACAGTAACCACTGGACGCGGGACGAGGGCCTTCTGGAACCCGCAATCGGAGCAGATCCATGGGCGTTGGTCTCATTCTGATCACGCATCAAAACCTGGGCGATACCCTGCTGCAGACCGCGCAGAGCATGCTCGGGGGCCTGCCCGAGGACTGCGAGTCCATGGCGATGTCCCAGAACGACGACCCCGACGAGGTCCTGGCCCGCGCCCGCGAGCGCCTGGCGACCCTCGACAGCGGCTCGGGGGTGCTCGTTCTGACCGACATGTTTGGCTCCACGCCTTCCAACGTGGCGATTCGTGTCGCCCGGGGTGCAAATGCCCGTGTGATCGCCGGCGCCAACCTGCCGATGCTCATCCGCGTGCTCAACTATCAACACCTCCCCCTGTCCGAACTGGTCAACAAGGCCCTTTCGGGCGGCCATGACGGGATTCTCCTCTGCGATCAGGAGTGCAGCGATGCCGCAGCGCGTAGTCCCCATCGTTAATCGCCTGGGGATGCACGCGCGCGCCGCGGCCAAGTTCGTCAGCCTGGCCAGCAAGTTCGCCGCGGACGTCTCCGTCTCCCGCAACCAGCAGGAGGTGAATGGCAAGAGCATCATGGGCGTGATGATGCTGGCCGCCGCCCAGGGCAGCGAGATCACCATCGAGGCCGAAGGCAAGGATGCGCCGGAGGCGCTGGATGCACTCGCAGAGTTGGTTGCCGATCGTTTCGGCGAAGAGGCCTGAACCTCCGAGTCCCGCCCGCACCGGTCAACAACCACCATCCCCCTGCGGGGGCTATCCGGGCCACGCTCCCGGGTCGGAGGCCGCGTTACCCAGCCCGTCCAGGCCGACCTGCTCGAGCTTGCGCTCCGCCAGGCGCACAGCGGCCGTCAAAGCCTGCTCCGGGGGCTCCCCGGAGACCAGCGCGTGGATCAACCCGGCATTGAAGGTATCCCCTGCCCCCACGCTGTCGACCACCCGCAGTCCGGGCGTCGCTTCACAATGGTGGATCGCGCCCCGCACGGCCATCCAGGCCCCTTCGGCCCCGGCGGTCACGGTCAGGATGCGATCCGGGAAGCGCTCGGAAAGCTGCTGCAGCGCAGCCTCGGGAGTGCCCGCCACGCTCGCCGCCCAGTCGCGCGAGAGCATCAGGACATCGGCATAGTCCAGGCATGCGTCGAGCCCCGGCCGGGGCTTCTCCAGCTCCAGCGACACCGGCTGGTCAAAGATGCACTCGCGCACCGCCCGCAGGATGGAGGCAAGGGCCTCCGGGTTACGCCCCTCGAAGTGCAGCCAGTCATATTCCGGCCAGGGTACGCCCGCGAGATCCTCCACCCCGAGTTCGGGCAGGTCGCGATGATGGACGATGGTGCGACTGCCCGTCTCCCTGGAACGAAGAATATGGGAGGTCGGCGTCGCTCCGGGCCAGCGTACGCAGTGACGAACATCCAGTCCGTGCCCCTCCAGGGACGCGCTCAGGGCATCCCCGGCCGCACCCTCGGCGATGACCGCGGCCAGGCCCGGGCGGTGGCCGAACTGCGCCAGGATCGTTGCCGTGTTGGTCGCGTTGCCTCCGGGCTGGGTGGTGCTGGCGAGCGCCCGGACCTCGTCGTCCTCGGCCGGGAAGGCTGCAACATCGAGGGTGTGGTCGAGCGTGACAATGCCAGTCGCGAGGATACGTGCCATACGGGCTCCCATGATGAAGGAGCGCCATTCTGGCGGGTCGCGCCCATTACGTCATCTCGCATATTCGTCATCCGCGGATGCTCCTGCGACAATAACCCCTCTGTCTCAGGAGGCCCCGACCGGTATGGCCACGTTCCCTTCTCCCGAATCCGCCGAAGCCGCCTTTTACGCGGCCTTTCAGGCAGGCGATGCACAAGGCATGCGCGAAATCTGGCACGACAGTGCCGAGTGTGTCTGCATCCACCCAGGTGGCGAGCGCCTGCAGGGAACGGACATCATCCTGGAAAGCTGGGACGACATCCTGCCGGGGATGCGCGGGGTGGTCGTACACCGGACCCAGGTGACCGCCATCCCGGGCGAAGACCTCGTCCTCCACGTATTGCGCGAAAACCTGTATGTCCAGGGTGAACGGCGCGGCGTCATGCTGGCGACCAATGGCTACCGCCATGATGGGGAAAGCTGGCGCATGGTGCTCCACCACGCCAGCCCGGACCCGGAACCCACGCCGGAATGGCCCACCGGGGGCGTGCACTGATGGCAACGGATGCCGATCGCTGCGTCGAGGCGTATTACGCCGCCTTTCGTGCCGCCGATATCGAACAGATGATGCGCCTCTGGGGCGAGCGTCCCGACATCGCCTGCATCCACCCGGGCAGCCCGCGCGCCCACCGGGGCGTGGCAGAGGTGATGGAGAGCTGGCTGCTGGTCTTCGCGCGTGAACTGAATATCGGGATCGAACCGAAGATCGTGGGCCGCCACGAGACCGGGGAGATCATCAGCCTGGTCATCGAAGAGGCGATCACGCGACCGGGCGACGTCACGCCCACCGGGACGATCCTGATCAGCCAGACCTGGCGCTGGCTGGACACGGGCTGGCGCCTGCTGTTTCACCACGCCTCGCACGGGCGCCGCTCACCGCCATCGCAGGACGGCATGTTCGTCCCCGATGGCGGCGGCAACACCCGCCACTGACGAGCAGTGGGATCGACCACGAAGCGCACGAACGCACGAAGCACGTCCAAAGCAAGTGCACCACGGAGCACCTAGAGAAGGGCGTTCGGGGCAGGTGTGTTCCGAGGCAAAAGGATCCGCGAACGGTATGGATGCGTGTCGTGAAGCGCCTGAACAACCGGAAACTGCCTCGCTGTGCTCCGCCGTCCTCGGGGGGTTCAAAAAATCACGTGACCACCGCCACCAGGCGTCCGGCAGATCGATGGAGCCCAGGACCTTCCACTGCCCGTTGACCCCATTAGAATCACGCATGGGGCCGCAACCGGCCACTGTGGATGACTCGCGCCCTTGCTTGGTGTCTTCGTGCGCTTAATGGTTACCAACTAGCCTTCGGAGCGCGGCTGGCAAAGATCCGGGCGCTGCACCTGCAGGGCCGCGCATACGCCCTTTACCGCGTCGCGCACCCGCCGCCCCTTGCCCTCCAGCGTAAGGTCCGCGACCTCCTGATAGAGCGGATCGCGGACCGCGAACAACTCCTGAAGGCGGGCCTTCGGGTCCGCGGCCTCCGCAATCAGCGGGCGCTTGCGGTTGCGGCGAGTCCGCCGGAACTGCTCCTCTACCGGCACCCGCAGGTAGATCACGAACTGATCGCGCAGCTGTTCCCGGTTCTCCGGGCGTTCGACAATCCCCCCGCCGGTGGCAATCACCGCGCCCTCCTGTTGCAGGAGCGACTCCAGCATCGCCGTCTCCCGCTTGCGAAAACCGCCCTCGCCCTCGAACTCGAAGATGGTCGGGATATCCACACCGGTACGCCGCTGGATCTCCTGATCGGTATCGAAGAACGGCCGACGCAGCAGCCCCGCGAGGCCGCGCCCGATTGTGCTCTTGCCGGCCCCCATCGGGCCTACCAGTACGATGTTCTGCATGGGCGCCAAGGCTACTGGCTGGGCCACCCAAAGAAAAGCCGGGGACAGGCCCCGGCTTTCGAGATCGAACCCATCGGGGGCAAGCCCCGACGCTACACCTTGCGCTCAGTCGAGTACGCGCGGCGTCACGAAGATCAACAATTCCGCTTTGGAATTCTCCGTGGAGCGGTTGCGGAACAGGTTTCCGAGGAACGGGATATCCCCGAAGAACGGCACCTTCTCGAGGTTGGTGCGGCTGTCGATCTCGTACACACCGCCCAGGACCACGGTCTCGCCGTTGCCGACGAAGACCTGGGTCTCCACCTCGCGCTTGTTGATCCCCGGCACCCCAAGGATCACACGCTGGCTGGGCTCGTCCTTTGTCACCTTGATGTCGAGGATCACGTTGCCGTTCGGCGTGATCTGCGGCGTCACTTCCGTCGACAGTACGGCCTCGATGAACTGGGTCGAAGTCGCGCCGGATGCAGTGGCTTCCTGGAACGGGATTTCTTCACCTTGCTTGATCGTCGCCGTCTGGCCATTGGCCGTGATCACACGCGGGCTGGAGATGATCTCGCCGCGGCCTTCAACCTGCAGCGCGGACAGTTCCAGGTCGAGCAACACGCCACTGCGCAGGATGCTCAGCCCCGCCTGCCCGGCATTGCCACCGGCCGGCAGCGAGCTATTCAGGCGGTCTCCGATAGCGATGCCACCAATGCCCCCCGTGGTGGCATCCCGAGCCGCATCCGCGCCCTCGATAGACCCGGCACCACCAACCCGGGTTCGGCGGTCACCCCGCGTCCCGGAGATCCCAAAACGGGCGCCCAGCTCACGGTTGAAGGTATCCTCCGCGATCACGATGCGGGTCTCGATCAGGACCTGTTGCACCGGGACGTCCAGTGTGGAGACCAGGCGACGGACGTCCTCGATCCGGCTCTGGGTATCCTGCACCAGGAGGGTGTTGGTGCGCGTGTCGATGGTGATGCTGCCACGCTCCGAGAGGAATTCGCCGCCATCACCGCCGCGAATCAGGGACGCGATCTGCTCGGCCTGGGCGAAATTGATCTGCACGAACTCCGTGCGCAGGGGCTCCAGCTCCTGTCGATCGCGCTGAGCCTCCATCTCCAGGCGTTCACGCGCCGCGATCTCTTCGCTGGGGGCGACGTACAGGACATTGCCGTCCATTCGCTTGTCGAGCCCGCGGGCACGCAGGATGATATCCAGCGCCTGGTCCCAGGGGACGTTGTTCAGGCGCAGGGTGATGTTGCCCCCCACCGTGTCACTGACCACGATGTTCAGATCGGTGAAATCCGCCAGCAACTGCAGAACGGAGCGCACCTCGATGTCCTGGAAATTCAGGGACAGGCGCTCGCCGGCGTACTCCTCTTCCTCGCGGGCGCGGGCCTGGCGTTCGGCCTCGGAAATCGGGGCGACCTCGAGGACGAACTGGCGATCACTCTGGTAGGAAATGATCTCGTACTCGCCGCGCGCCTCGATCTCCATGCGTACACGATTGCGCTCGGCGACGGTGTCGATGGTATGCACCGGGGTGGCGAAATCGACCACGTCGAGGCGACGTTCCAGCGACTCGTCGACCATGGCGCGCGGGAAGGTCATCTCGATGCGGCCGGCCTGCTCGCGAACGTTGATCTCGGCACCAGAGCGGGAGAGATCCACCTCGACGCGACCTTCGCCCTCGCTGCCCCGCCGGAAATCGATACCCGTGATCTCCATGGGTCGGGCGCTGCGGGTCGTGGCGGCGGGTTCACCCGCACGATCCACGACCTGCTGGGTGCGTGCATCCGCCTCGGAAACCCCGCGGCCCAGCGTAAGGATGAGATTATTGCCCTCGACTCGAGTCTGGTACTCGGAGGCCTGAGTCAGGTTCAGCACCACGCGGGTGCGGTTGCCCGCCTCGACCGTGCTCGCCCGCAGCACCGGGCCCACATTCAGGTCCGTCTCGCGCCGCGGCAATGCATTGCCGACATTGGGCAGATCCAACGCGATGCGCGGCGGTGAATCAATCGCAAAGGCGCGAATATCGGAGGGCGGCGTCTCCGAGAAACGCAGGTTCACCTGCACCCGGTCACCGCTCAGACTGCCGGCCCGGATCTCTTCCAGTTCGGTGGCAGCCACCCCCTGGGACACCATGAACAGCAGGCCCGCAACGACCGTGCCTGCGAAAGCGCGCATGGAAGAACCCATGTTGAATCCCCTGTTGGTTGTGCCGACCTTGCGGCGAATGCTCGTCATCATCTTCTTCTCCCCCCCAACCGCTAGTCGGTCAGCGCCACCGAGTTTTCACGTTCCACGTGACCGCCGAAGGCATCCGGCACGATCTCGACCAGCCGGATCTGGGTCGGCGTGATCTCGATGATCTCCCCGTGGTTCTGGCCCATATAGTTGCCCGCAGTGACGCGCTGAACCCCTCGATCCGGGGTCCGGACCAGGGCGTAGCGCACGCCATGCTGCTCCAGCGACCCGACCATCCGCAGCGAATCCAGCGGAAAGCCCTCGAGGAACTCGCGCGGGCGGTCAGGATCAATCTCGGCGTCTCCTGGCTGCCCCTCGGCCGCGGCGAGCTCCGGCTGGGCGATTACCGACGAGTCGAAAGGCGACCGGGCATGCCCCGGATAGAGATAGGGCTCGTGCGGCTCCAGGGTGGGGATCGGCTCGATCCCGCTCCCCGGGCGCTCCTTGACCTCGGCGATGTACTGCTCGAGGTCACGGTTGTCCTGAGTACAGCCCGACAGCAGGATCCCGCCCATCAGGACCATGGCCAGTCCGGGCCATACCGCTCGCATGGAAGAATGCCTCATCAGTTCTCCTCCAGGTAGCGATAGGTGCGGGCGACCGCATCCATCAGCAGGTCGTTGTCGGAATCGCCCGGACGGATATGCATGTTGTGCATGGTGACCACGCGCGGCAGGGCCGAGACACCGCTGACGAACTCCGCGAGATCCTCGTAATCGCCCCGGACGCGCAGACGGATCGGAACCTCGGCGTAGAAGTCGCGCCGGTTCTCGCCACGCGGCTCGAACAGCTCGATCTCGAGACCCGCCTGCAACCCTGTCTGCGAGACATCGACCAGCAGGCTGGGGATCTCGGCACTACTGGGCAGCAGCTCGAGCAGCGAGGCGAACATGCGCTCCATCTCCTCCAGCTGGTCCTCGTAGGCCTGGAGGTTGGCAGCCCGCTGCTGCTTGTCCTCGAACTCGCCGCGCAGCTGCAGTTCGCGGCTCTCCGCGCGCTCGAGCTCTGTCCGCTGATCGCCGATGAAGAGGTAATAGGACAGGCCGAGGATGGCCAGAACAATCACGACCAGGATCAGGCCCTTCACGCCCCAGGAGGCTTCCCCGATGTTGTTGAAATCGACCTGCTTGAGTTCATTGAGATCCATCAGGAATCCCCCTCTGCGGCATCCGGCCGGGTCTGTGTGGCATCCAGTCGGAAGTCACGCACCTGGAGGCGACCCTCCTCGCGGGTCTCGATAATCTGCAGATTGGAACTGCCCAGCCAGGGCGACCCATCGATCCGGCGCATCAACGCGGAGATCCGGGTGTTGGACTCGGAGCGCCCGACCAGGCGCACATTCTCGCCTTCCTGGCGGACCTCGTTGAGGTAGGTACCATCGGGCAGGGTCTCGACCAGCTGATCGAAGAGATGCACGGCCTCGGGCCGCTGCGCCTGCAGGGTCTGGATGACTTCCATTCGGGCAATAAGGGCCTCGCGCTGTTCGTCGAGATCGCGAATCCGGGCGATCTGACGATCCAGTTCGCGGATCTCGCTTTCCAGCATCTGGTTGCGGGACTGCTGGTGGTCGATCAACGCGCCGATAAAACTGTAGCCAACGAAGGCGAGCAGGACGCCGACCACCGCGGCGCCACCAACCGCGGCGAAGAACTGCTTGCGCCGCTGTTCGCGTGCCTTCTCGCGCCAGGGAAGGAGGTTGATATAAATCATGACGCATACCCCCGCACGGCCAGGCCACAGGCCGTCATCAGCGCCGGGGCATCATTGGCAAAACGTTCCTGGTTGACCCTTTTGGCCAACGCCATCCCGCGGAACGGGTTCGCGATCGATACCGGCGTGCCGGCGGCCTCCTCGAGCAGTTCGTCCACCCCCGGGATGGCCGCACAGCCGCCACCCAGGAGGATGTGATCGATGGTGTCCTGCGGGCGGGTCACGTAGAAGTACTGCAGCAGCCGCTGGATCTGGTCGACCATGGTCTGCTTGAAGGGCTCGAGGATGGAGCTTGCGTAGTCGGACGGCAGGTCGCCACTCATCTTGGCGGAGCCGGCCTCCTGATAGTTCATGCTGTAGCGCCGCATGATCTCCTCGGTGAGCATGCGGCCGCCGAAATTCTGCTCGCGGGTGTAAACCACGCCCTCGTCCTGACTGACGACATACACGGCGGTCACCGAAGAGCCGACATCCACGACCGCCACGATCGGCTTGCTCTCGCGGTCGGGGACCTGCTCCATCAGGCGCTCGGCGGTATGCTCGATCGCGTATGCCTCGACGTCGATCAGCTCGGGGGTCAACTTGGCCGCCTCGGCAATGGCCACGCGCGAGTCCACGTTCTCGCGGCGCGAAGCGACCACCAGGACATCGACCATCTCGGGGTTTTTCTCGTTCTTGCCGAGGACCTGGAAATCCAGGTTGACCTCTTCAAGCGTGTAGGGGATGTACTGATCCGCCTCCACGAAGACCTGGCCCTCGAGCTCCGCATCGCCCAGCGCGGCCGACATCTGGATGGTCTTGGTGATCACGGCGGAGGACGGCACAGCCATCGCGCAGTGCTTGAGGCGGGTGCCGGATCGCTTGACCGCCCGGGCGAGGGCATTACCCACGGCCTCGGTGTCCTGACAGACCTTGTCGACCATCACCCCATCGGGCAGCGGTTCGACCGCGAAGGCCTCGACCCGATAGCCCTTACCCTGTCGCGTCAGCTCCAGCACCTTGACGGCTGCCGAGCTGATATCCACGCCCAGGACCCCTTGTTTGGATTTTCCGAGACTCAGCACACATCCCCCTGTATACCCCGACGAAAGTAACTGGTAGCGTTACAATCACGTATGCTAGCTGGTTCACAATATACACCGCGACTTCAGGGTTGCAAGTCGCTTTGAAAGCGACTTCTCATCTTGGCCTCACTTTTTTTGCTGTCATGAATCCGCTCCTTAAGATTATTACGGCGCTGCTGGCCCTGATTCTGGCAGCCGGAATCGGCCTGTCCATCGCGGCGGCCGCTCTCTATGTTTACTACGCGCCGAGCCTCCCGGAGGCCGACGCCGTACGCGATGTGCGCCTGCAAACTCCACTGCAGGTCCGCAGTGCGGATGGCCGCCTTATGGGTGAATTCGCGGAAGAACGGCGCATTCCCGTGCCGATCGACGCGATCCCGCAGCAAGTCCGCGATGCCTTTATTGCGGCGGAAGACGAGCGCTTCTATGACCATCCGGGTGTGGATGTCATGGGTCTTGCCCGCGCCGGACTGAATGTGATCTCCACCGGCGGCGAGCGCAGCCAGGGCGGCAGCACCATCACCATGCAGCTCGCGCGCAATATCTTCCTGACGCGCGAGCGGACCTACGAACGCAAGCTGCGCGAGATCTTCCTGGCCATCCGCCTGGAACAGGAACTCGAGAAGGACGAGATCCTCGAGCTATACCTGAACAAGATCTATCTGGGACAGCGCGCCTACGGGATCGAGGCCGCCTCGCGGGTATATTTCGGCCGCTCGCTGGATGCGCTGGAACTGGACGAGATTGCCACGCTCGCCGCCCTTCCCAAGGCGCCATCGACCACCAACCCGGTAAGCAACCCGCAACGGGCCGAGATCCGCCGCAACTACGTACTGCGGCGGATGCTGGAGACCGGCGTGATCGACGAGGATGCCTATACCTCCGCCATCGAGCGCCCGGTGCTGTCCGAACGCCACACCACAGCCACCGAGATCGACGCCCACTGGGTCGCCGAAATGGCGCGCCAGATGGTCGTGAACCTGTGGGGTGACGACGCCTACCGCCGCGGCCTGCAGGTGCACACGACGATCGACTCCCGCCAGCAGGAAGCGGCCAACCAGGCACTGCGCGAAGGATTGCTGGAATATGACGAGCGTCACGGTTTTCGCGGTCCCGAAATACGGCTTCCCGGCAATACCCTGGAGGACGCCGAGGCACGCGAGCGAGCGCTGATGGCCATTGGGGTGCACGGAAGGCTGCTGTTCCCGGCCGTCGTCCTGGGGACCGACGCCGGGGTACTGCGCGTCGACGGCGGCCGCATTGGCGAACTGGAAGTCCTGCCGGAAGACCGCGAATGGGCCGGCTCACCGGCGCTCGAACGCGGCGACGTGATCCGTATACGTCCCTATACCGACGGCCGCTGGCGCCTGGCGCAAAAGCCGGAAGTCACCGGCGCCGTGATCGCCCAGGCCCCTCAGGACGGCGCCATCCTGGCACTGGCCGGCGGGTTCGACTTCTTTGAAAACCGCTACGACCGCACGACCCAGGCGCAACGCCAGCCCGGATCCGCGTTCAAGCCGCTGGTCTATGCCCTGGCCCTGCGCGAGGGCCACCGGCCCGAAGGGACCGTGATCGACGCGCCGATGGTCTTCAACGACCCCGCCCTGGGGGCCGAATGGCGCCCGCAGAACTACTCGCGGCGCTTCCACGGCGAGACCACCCTGCGCGAGGCACTCGCGAATTCCCGCAACCTGGCCTCCATCCGCCTGCTCGACCGCCTGGGCACCGGAAACGTGCACCAGGAACTGACGCGCTTCGGCCTGGACCTCGAAAGGCAGCCGAACAATCTGTCCATGGTCCTGGGTACCGGCTCCCTCACCCCGCTGCAGCTGAACAATGCCTATGGCGTGTTCGCCAGCGGCGGCCGCCTGAACAGCCCCTGGATCATCGCCCGCATCGAGACGGCGGACGGCGAGACCCTGTACGAGGCACCGACCGAACGCGCCTGCCCGGCGCCCTGCACAAACCCGAAGGGACAGGATCTGCCGCTGGTCGCCAGCAGTGGCCCGTTGCAGTACACCGATCCGGTACCGGTCCTGGATCCCGGTGTCGCCTGGCAGATGAGCGACATGCTGCGCAGCGTCATCACATCCGGAACCGGACGGCGGGCCATGGAACTGGGCCGGTCCGACCTGGCCGGCAAGACCGGCACCACCAATGACTACCGCGATGCCTGGTTCGCCGGGTTCAACGCGGAGCTGGTCGCAACTGCCTGGATCGGCTTCGACGACAACCGCGAGCTGGGCCGGCGCGAAAGTGGCGGGCGCGCGGCCCTGCCAATCTGGACTCGCTTCATGGGCAGCGTGCTGGCCGACCAGCCGGAACGGCCGGTGGAGCGCCCCAACGACCTGGTGCGAGTCGCCATCCTGCCGAACGGCCAGCGCGCCCCCAGCGACGACGCCCCGGGCGCGCGCAACCAGTGGCTGCTACCCCACCAGATCCCGGAACGCGGACACGTCATTCCGGGGAACGGCGAGAACGGCAGCAGCGGGAACCAGCAACCCGAACTGGTCTTTTAAATGGCCAGCCCCTCGCGCGCGCGCCAGGAGCTGGCCCAGGAAGCCGCTCGCATCATGCTCGACGACGGCATCCGGGACTTCGGCCTGGCCAAGCGGAAAGCCGCGGAACACCTGGGCGTGGACGCCCGCCACGACATGCCCGGCAACCTGGAGATCCAGGACGCCGCCATCGAACGCAGCCGGCTGTTTGCCAGCCCCGCCAGCCGCGCCGCCTACCGCGGCCGCCTGGAAGCGGCGCTGGTCGTGATGGAACGCCTGGAGCACCTGGAACCGCGGCTGGTCGGCCCACTCCTTCAAGGGCTAGTGGAATCGCAACCGCTGATCAATCTGCATGCCTTCGCCGAGACAGTGGAAGAGGTCATCCTGGAGATGGGGGATCGGGGGATTCACTGCGAGACCGGCGAGCGCCGTTACCGCAGCCGGCAGGGGCGCGAACAGCGCATCCCCTTCCTCGCCTTCCGCGGACCGGACGACACCGATGTTGAGCTCACGGTATTCCCGCTGGACGGCCTGCGCCAGGCGCCACCGTCGCCGGTGGACGGCCGCCCGATGCAACGCGCAACCCGCGCGGACGTAGAGAGGATGCTGGCGGAGGCCGGCGCCGAAGAGGCGGCGGCCACGGCGGAATAGCAACCGGGCCGTACGCTCGCGCCGGGCGGACTAGCGTCGGTAGTTGGTTACGGTATCCACCATCGCGGCGACCCGCTCCGGATCGATCCCCGGATGAATGCCGTGGCCAAGATTGAAGACATGACCGGTTTCGCGGTCGAAACCATCCAGCACCCGCTGGGTCTCTTCGCGGACTACCGCCTCGGGTGCGTAGAGCACCGACGGATCGAGGTTGCCCTGCAGCGCAACGCGATCGCCGACCCGCCGGCTGGCCTCGGCGATCTCGATGGTCCAGTCCAGCCCCAGGGCATCCGCCCCGGTATCCGCCATCATTTCCAGCCAGGCGCCACCACCCTTGGTGAACAGCGTCACCGGGACGCGGCGGCCATCGTTTTCACGGATCAGCCCGTCGACGATGCGCTGCATGTAGGCCAGCGAGAACTCGCGATAGGCCCGCGGAGTAAGCGAACCACCCCAGGTGTCGAAGATCATCACCGACTGGGCGCCGGCGCGGATCTGCGCATTCAGATAATCGGTCACCGCGGTGGCGACCTTTTGCAGCAGGGCGTGCATCGCCTGCGGCTCGCCGTACATCAGACGCTTGGTCTCGGCGAAGTCGCGCGAGCCCTGGCCCTCAACCATGTAGGTCGCCAGGGTCCATGGGCTGCCGGCAAAACCAATCAGCGGGACCTGGCCGTCCAGCTCGCGGCGGATCAGGCGCACCGCGTCCATCACGTAGCGTAGCTCCTGCTCCGGGTCCGGCACCGGCAGGTTCTCGATCGCCTCCAGCGTACGCACCGGCTCGCGGAAACGTGGGCCCTCGCCCGTCTCGAAATACAGACCCAGCCCCATCGCGTCGGGGATGGTGAGGATGTCGGAGAACAGGATCGCCGCATCGAGAGGAAACCGGCGCAGTGGCTGCATGGTGACTTCGCAGGCCAGCTCCGGGTTCTGGCACAGGCTCATGAAGCTGCCGGCCTGGGCGCGGGTCTCGCGGTACTCCGGCAGGTAGCGCCCGGCCTGGCGCATGATCCAGATCGGCGGACGCTCCACCGGTTCGCGCAGCTGGGCTCGCAGCAGGAGGTCGTTCTTCAGGTTCTGGGACATCGAAAGGCTCAAACGCCGAGGTATTCAAGGATGCCTTCGGCGGCCTCGCGGCCCTCGAAGACGGCGGTGACCACCAGATCGGAGCCGCGCACCATGTCGCCGCCCGCAAAGACCTTCGGATTGCCGGTCTGGAAGGCATGCTCGCCCGCGGTCTGCACGCGGCCGCCCTCGTCGATGCCGATCTTGTAGTCGGCAAACCAGTCGGAGGGAGACGGACGGAAGCCAAAGGCGATCAGCACCCGGTCGGCCGGGATTACGTGTTCGGAGCCGGGGACCGGCTCGGGACGGCGGCGGCCACGTTCGTCCGGGGCGCCCATCTGGGTACGCACGACCTTCACGCCCTCGACCTTGCCGTCGCCGACGATCTCCACCGGCTGCACGTTGAACTCGAAATGCACACCCTCTTCGCGCGCATGCACCACTTCCTTGCGCGAACCGGGCATGTTGTCTTCGTCGCGGCGGTAGGCGCAGGTCACCGATGCCGCGCCCTGGCGGATCGAGGTGCGGTTGCAGTCCATCGCGGTGTCGCCGCCACCCAGCACGACCACCCGCTGGTCGGCCATGTCGATGAACTCGTGGCCTTCTTCCTGCGGCCAGTTCATCACCTGGCGGATATTGGAGATCAGGAACGGCAGGGCGGGATAAACGCCCGGCAGGTCCTCGCCGGGGAAACCGCCCTGCATCGCGGTGTAGGTGCCCATGCCGAGGAACACGGCATCGTATTCCTCCATCAAAGCGTCCATCGCGATGTCGCGGCCGATCTCGATATTCAGGCGAAACTCGACGCCCATGCCCTCGAGGATCTCGCGGCGGGTGCGGATCACGTGCTTTTCCAGCTTGAACGGCGGGATGCCGAAGGTCAGCAGACCGCCAATCTCCGGATAGCGGTCATACACCACCGCCTGCACGCCATTGCGCGCCAGGATGTCCGCGCAGCCCAATCCCGCGGGCCCGGCGCCGATCACCGCGACCCGCTTGCCGGTCGGGGTGACATCCGACAGATCCGGGCGCCAGCCGGCCTTCAGGGCCTCGTCGGTGATGTACTTCTCAACCGAGCCGATGGTGACCGCGCCGAAGCCGTCATTCAGGGTGCAGGCCCCCTCGCACAGACGATCCTGCGGGCATACGCGGCCACAGACTTCGGGCAACGAGTTGGTCTTGTGCGAGAGCTCGGCGGCCGCGAACAGATTGCCTTCCTCCACCAGCTTCAACCAGTTGGGGATGAAGTTGTGGACCGGGCACTTCCATTCGCAATAGGGATTGCCACAGGCCAGGCAACGGCCGGCCTGTTGACCGGCCGTGGCGGGATCGAACTGACCAATGATCTCGCCGAATTCGTGGATCCGGATCTCGGCGGGGGTCTTCTGGGGGTCCTGGCGCGGGAGGTCCAGGAACTGCATCGGATTGGAAGCCATGGAACACTCGCTCCGACGAAATCGGGATAGGGGCCGCGATGGGCCCGGGGAGTTCGGCCGGGATCCGGCCCGTAGTCAGCCCTGCAGGGCGGCGCGGACCTTCTGGCTCACCTGGCCCATGTCCGCACGCCCGAAGACCCGGGGTTTCAGCACCCCCATGACGCGGCCCATGTCACCCGGGGCACTGGCTCCGGTCTCGGCAATCGCCTCGCTTACCAACTGGTCCAGCGCGGACGCGTCCAGCGGCTCGGGCATGTATTCCTCGATAATGACGACCTCGGCGGCCTCGCGCTCGGCGAGGTCCTCGCGACCGCCCTTCTGATACTGATCGATGGAATCACGCCGCTGCTTGAGCATGCGATTGAGGATCGCCAGCACGGTGTCGTCGTCGGCCTCGCGCCGCTCGTCCACCTCGAACTGCGATACCTCGGCCTGAATCATGCGCAATGCAGCCAGGCGGTCCTTGGCGCGGGCCCGCATGGCCTGCTTGACGTCATCCTGCAACCGGGCCTTGAGCGACATCTTTGGGTCCTCGGGTCCGGGCAGCCACCCGGACGGGGTTCAGTACAAACGCACCCGACGAGTCATGTCGCGGGAATTCTTCTTCAGCTGACGCTTCACCGCGGCAGCGGCCTTGCGCTTGCGCTCGGTGGTCGGCTTCTCGTAGTACTCACGGCGGCGGACTTCCGCGACCACGCCGGCTTTCTCGCAGGTGCGCTTGAAACGGCGCAGGGCGACCTCGAAGGGCTCGTTCTCACGAATTCGTACGTGCGGCATACAATCTCCGAAACGGATGCAGGATCATCTCGATCAAAAATAACAAAACCGGCCGCCAAACACTCCGGGCGACCATGCAGAACTCCCTATGGTAATCCAACCGGCGCCAATTGCAAAAGTCCGTGAAGCGATCCGCACCATGCGGAATGCCCGGCTTACGCCGCCGTCGGCCCGCACGCTATGATGACGGGCATGGAAAGTCTCAACGTAGAACTGGGCGAACGCGGCTACCCGATCCACATCGGGCCGGGCATGCTGGGCGAACCGGAGCGGCTCCGGCCGGCACTGCACGGCCGGCGCATCGCCGTGGTGACCAACACCACGGTCGGGCCGCTGTATGGCGACGCCCTGCGCCGGAACCTCGCCGCCTGCGACATCAGCAGCGACCCGCTATGGATCGAACTGCCCGACGGCGAACAGCACAAGACCCTCGTGACGGTAGAGACCATCCTGTCCCGGCTGCTGGAGGCGCGCCTGGATCGCGGCAGCCGCATCGTCGCCCTGGGTGGCGGGGTGGTCGGGGATATCGCCGGGTTTGCCGCCGCGATCTACCAGCGCGGTATCGACTTCGTTCAGGTCCCAACCACCCTGCTCGCCCAGGTCGACTCCTCGGTTGGCGGCAAGACCGGTGTCAATCACCCGCTGGGCAAGAACATGATCGGCGCCTTCCATCAGCCACGCGCCGTGGTCATCGACACCGACACCCTCAAGACCCTGCCCCAGCGCGAGCTCCAGGCGGGCCTGGCCGAGGTGATCAAGTACGGCCTGATCCGCGACGCCGAGTTCTTCGCCTGGCTGGAGGAACACATCGACGCCCTGCGCGCACTGGAACCCGAACCGCTGGCCTACGCGATCCGTCGCTCCTGCGCCTGCAAAGCCGAGATCGTCGCCGCCGACGAGCGCGAGGGCGGCATTCGCGCCCTGCTCAACCTGGGCCACACCTTCGGCCACGCGATCGAGGCCGGCATGGGCTACGGCGCCTGGCTGCACGGCGAGGCCGTGGGCACCGGAATGGCCATGGCCGCACGCATGTCCGAACGCATGGGCTGGCTGGATACCGCTGGTCGCGAACGCGCCGAGGCCCTGATCCAGCGCGCCGGCCTGGCCCTGGAACCGCCGGGGGCGGTGACCCCGGACCGCTTCCGCGAACTGATGGCGATCGACAAGAAGGTGGCCAGCGGCCGCCTGCGCCTGGTACTGCTGCGCGGCATTGGCGAAGCCGTCCTCACCGACGCGTTCGATCAGGACGCCCTGGACGACACCCTGCACGAGCATGCCCGTGTCGCCTGAAACCATGGCCACCCCCAGCGCCGCCACACCGGGCCTGGCGCCCTACGCCTGCGACCCCGCACGTTCGCGCGGCCGCGCCCAGGCCGAGGCCGCGCCGCGTCACCGCAGCGATTTCCAGCGCGACCGCGACCGCATCGTGCATTCCAGCGCCTTTCGCCGGCTGGAGTACAAGACCCAGGTCTTCATCAGCCACGAGGGCGATCTGTTCCGCAACCGCCTGACCCACTCGCTGGAGGTCGCGCAGATCGGGCGCTCCATCGCGCGCGCCCTGCAACTGAACGAGGACCTGACCGAGGCCGTCGCGCTGGCGCACGATCTCGGCCACACCCCCTTCGGGCATGCCGGGCAGCACGCACTGAATGCCTGCATGCGCGAGCACGGCGGCTTCGAGCACAATCTGCAGTCGCTGCGCATCGTCGACCTGCTGGAGCGCCACTACGCCGACTTCGACGGCCTCAACCTGACCTACGAGACCCGCGAGGGCATCCTCAAGCACTGCGCACCCGAGAAGGCGCGCCAGCTGGGCGAGATCGGGGTGCGCTTCCTGCAGAAGGAACAGCCGAGCCTCGAGGCCCAGCTCGCGAACGTCGCCGACGAAATCGCCTACAACAATCACGACGTCGATGACGGCCTGCGCTCCGGGCTGCTCACCATGGACCGCCTCGCCGAGGTCACCCTGTTCCGCGACTGCCGCGAGACGGTCCAGGCCCGGTATCCAAACCTGGACCCGCGTCGCATCCAGCACGAGACCGTCCGGCGCATGATCGACGCCCTGGTCGGCGACCTGATCGAGACCAGCCAGGCCGCGATCGACCACCAGCGCCCGCAAACCCCCGACGACGTGCGCCGCGCCGGCGAGGCACTGATCCGCTTCAGCCCGCAGATGGCGGAACAGGCGCGCGAGCTCAAGGGCTTCCTGCGCGAGAACCTCTACCATCACCACCAGGTCCACGGGGTAATGCACAAGGCCCGCCAGCTGATCCACGATCTGTTTGCCGCGTTCGAGTCGGAGCCACGCCTGATGCCCGAGCACTACCAGCGGCATGCCGACGAGATGGCCACCCACGACGCGCACGGGCCGCAACGCGCCATCGCCGACTACATCGCCGGCATGACCGATCGCCACGCCATCCGTGAACACCACCGCCTGTTCGACCTGGGCACGCTGACCTGAAAAGGAATTCGATGGCGCTTTCCGAACAATGCCTGGAACACCTCGGCCTGCACGCGCCGCCGTTTGACGACGCGCCCGACGAGACCTTCATCTACAGCGACCCGCTGCTGGATGGCCTGCTCGAGTCCGCGCGGGCTGCCCTGAACGGCCCCGGCGCAGTCGTGCTGATGACCGGCGAGAACGGTTCCGGCCGCAGCCTCCAGCTGATGCGGCTGCTGGCGATGCTGCCCGACCCGTTCGAGCTGATCGCCTTCCGTGCGCGCATCAACACCCAGTTCGAGTCGGTGGACAACACCATCCGCAATTACCTGCGCTCGCAGAACGCGGACGACCCCGATCGCCCACTGACCGAACTCCTTGGCGACCGCGTCGCCGAAGGCGTCGACCCGGTTATCGCGATGGATGACGCGCACCTGGTCGGCACCGACATCGTCAACAACCTGATGCGCATGCGCAGCGAGATCCTTGCCAGGCAGGGCCGCGCCCCGCGCATCATCCTGGTCGGCTCCAGCGGACTACTGCGCCGCCGCCTTTACCTGCCCGACCCCTCCGACGAGGACCAGGTCACTCGCGTCAGCCTGCGCGCGTTCAACCTGGAGCAGACCGCGGCCTACCTGCGCCACCGCCTGCAGGCCGCCGGCCTGGCCGACCCCGATCGCCTGCTGGATGCAGACGCCATCCATCACCTGCAGACCACCAGTCAGGGCCTGCCCGGCAACCTCAACCGCGAAGCCAACAGTTTCCTCGAGCGCCAGTGCCGCAGCGAGCGCCGGACCGGTGCCGCAGCCGCCGGCAGCACTGCCCCGGGGGTGGCCGCGGGCGAGGCGGCCGAGACAGACACCGACATCGAACCGCAAGACGGGGAGCCCGCGGTCACCCCCTCCACCCGCGAGGGCGAGCCGGCGAGCGAAACGCCTCCGGAGACGGCCATCCACGCCAGCCGCGACCCGGAAGACGACCGCTTCACCCCGGCGGCCGAGGCTCTTGCCGCGTCCACTCCGCGACCCGACCCGCCCCGCGCGACAGCCCCCGAGGTGCCGCCGGGCGAGCCGGGCGGCATCGACGCCGATCACCGCATCCCGGAGCCGCCGGCGGCGGAGAACGTCGCCTTCTGGAACCAGCGCTGGTTCGTCCCGGCGGTAGCCATCACCGTGGCCCTGGGCATCGCCGCCCCGGTCGCCTGGCAACTGCTGGAGACGGAATCCGCGCCGACCGATAGCGAGATCATCGAACTGCCCCTGCCCGCGCCGCGCATCACCGAGGCCGAGCCAGAACCCACGCCCGCACCCGCACCCGAGGAGCCGAAAGCCACCACCGACGACGAGGTCGCCGTGGCCGACCCCCTGGACCTGCCCCCTCCGGCCGAAGCCGAACCGACCGAGCGGGAGACCGCCCCCCAGGACCCGGCCGCGGACGAGCCCGAACCCGAGACGGCGGCGGAACCCGCGGAGACGGCGCCCGCATCCGAACCGCAGGCCGAGCCAGAAACCACGCCGGAGCCGGAGCCTGAACCCGCACCCGAACCCACGCCCGAGCCCACGCCCGAGCCGGAACCCGCCACCGAAGAGCCGGCCGCAGAGGATGCCGACGCCGAGCGCCTGCGCAACGACCGCGCCTGGCTGAACGACCAGGACGGTGGCGCCACGACCATCCAGCTGCTGGCCGCGCCAAACATGGGGGCCGCACGGGCCTATGCCGATCAGCACGACCTGGGCGGGATCCGCTATATCCCAACGCGCGTCAACAACCGCGAATTCGTGGTCATCCTGGCCGGGGTCTTCCCCGACCGGGCCGCCGCCCAGCGCGCCGCGGAGGACCTGCCCGCCGCCGTGCGCCGCGACGAACCCTGGATCCGCTCCATCGGCTCGGTCCAGAACGCCGTGCGCGACTGATCCCCCGCGCTGCGTGGTCACCACGACTTAACCTGCGTCGATGTCGTGTCTTCTTGACCGGCCCCGGTTTGCCGGGAGAATGACGGTTCGGCTATATTCCTGCGCCTTTTTCCGTGTTCTTTTTCCAGGGACGGCCCTGACCAACGTACCGCGCCCGCGTATGGCCCCGCGCGCTGCGACCGGAGTTGACCAATGCGACAGAACCAACTGAACGGCACCCTCTACCGCCCCGAATTCGAGCGCGACAACTGCGGCTTCGGCCTCATTGCGCACATGGACGGCGTAGCCAGCCACTGGGTGGTCGACACCGCGATCAAGGCCCTGGAACGCATGACCCACCGCGGCGCGATCGCCGCCGACGGCAAGACCGGCGACGGCTGCGGGCTCCTGATGAAGACCCCCGAGGCCTTCCTGCGCACCCTCGCCTCCGAGTCGAAGATTGAACTGGCCGAGCGCTTCGCCGCCGGCATCGTGTTCATCAACCCGGCAAAGATCGCCGAAACCCGCGCCGCCGTGGAGAGCGCCATCGAGCGCGGCCCGCTCCGGCTTGCCGGCTGGCGCGAGGTGCCGGTCAATCCGGAAGAGGCCTGCGGCGCCGAGGCGATGAAGAGCCAGCCGCACATCCTGCAGGTGTTCATCAATGCCCCGGCGGAGATGGACGCGGCCGACTTCGAGCGCGCGCTGTTCGTGGTGCGCCGCCGCGCCGAGATCGCGATGGGCGACGACCCGGTGTTCTACGTGCCCAGCCTGTCGGCACACGTACTCTCCTACAAGGGTCTGGTGATGCCGGCCAACCTGCCGGTGTTCTACCCGGACCTGAAGCGCCCGGAACTGGAGACGGCAATCTGCGTGTTCCACCAGCGCTTCTCCACCAACACCTTCCCGCAGTGGGGCCTGGCGCAGCCGTTCCGCTTCCTCGCCCACAACGGCGAGATCAACACCGTGCAGGGCAACCGCAACTGGGCGGTCGCGCGCCAACACAAGTTCGCCACCGAGAAGCTGCCGGAGCTGACCGAGCTGGAACCGCTGGTCAACCTGGCGGGCTCCGACTCGCAGAGCCTGGACAACATGCTGGAGGTCCTGCTGGCCGGCGGTATGGATCTGTTCCGCGCAATGCGCCTGCTGGTCCCGCCGGCGTGGCAGAACGTCGCGCACATGGACTCCGACCTGCGCGCGTTCTACGAATACAACTCCATGCACATGGAACCCTGGGACGGCCCGGCCGGCATCGTGCTGACCGACGGCCGCTACGCCGCCTGCACCCTGGACCGCAACGGCCTGCGCCCGGCGCGCTACGTGATCACCAAGGATCGCCACATCACCCTGGCCTCGGAGATCGGCGTGTATGACTACGCCCCCGAGGACGTAGTCGCCAAGGGGCGCCTGAAGCCCGGCCAGATGCTCGCCGTGGACACCGAGTCCGGCGAGCTGCTGCAGCCCGAGGACGTCGACCGCATCAACCGCACCCGCCAGCCCTACCGCCAGTGGCTGCGCGCGCACGTGAAGCACCTGAAGAGCCAGCTGGACGACAACCAGCTGTTCTCCGGCGAGCCGATGCCGCCCGAGCGCCTGGAGACCTACGAGAAGCTGTTCGACGTGACCTTCGAGGAACGCGACCAGATCCTGCGCGTGCTGGCCGAGGCCGGGCAGGAGGCCGTGGGCTCCATGGGCGACGACACCCCGTTCGCAGTGCTCTCCAGCCACACCCGTTCGCTGTTCGACTACTTCCGCCAGCAGTTCGCCCAGGTGACCAACCCGGCGATCGACCCGCTGCGCGAAAGCATCGTGATGTCGCTGGAGACCTGCTTCGGCCGCGAACAGAACCTGTTCGAGGAGACCCCGGACCACGCCCACCGCCTGGTGTCCGACTCCCCGGTGCTGTCCGAGGCCAAGTTCCGCGAGCTGTGCAACCAGACCGAGGACGCCTTCCGCGTCGAGCGCATGGACCTCAACTACGACGTCCATTCCGGCTCGCTGGAGGACGCCGTGAAGGCCCTGACCGAGCACGCGGTCGAGGCCGTGCGCGACGGTGCCGTGGTGCTGGTCCTGTCGGATCGCGGCATCGACCCCGAACGCCGCCCGATCCCGGCCGCGCTGGCCGTGGGCGCGGTTCACCATGCCCTGATCAGCGCCAAGCTGCGCACCGACGCGAACATCGTCGCCGAAACCGCCACCGTGCGCGACCCGCACCACTTCGCGGTGCTGCTGGGCTATGGCGCCACCGCGATCTATCCGTACCTGGCCTACTCGGCGCTGCACGGCATGTGCCAGTCCGGCGAGATCCCGAACGCGGACCCGCTGACCCTGGCGCAGAACTACCGCCGCGGCATCAACAAGGGCCTGTTCAAGATCCTGTCCAAGATGGGCATCTCCACCATTGCCAGCTACCGCGGCGCGCAGCTGTTCGAGATCGTCGGCCTGTCCGACGAAATCGTGGAGACCTGCTTCAAGGGCACCACCAGCCGCATCCAGGGCACCCGCTTCGCCGACATTCAGGCGGATCTGGAGACGCTGTCGAAGCGTGCCTGGAACCCGCGCAAGAGCGCTGGCCAGGGCGGTCTGCTGAAATACGTCCACGGCGGCGAGTACCACGCCTACAACCCGGACGTGATCCAGACCCTGCACCGCGCGGTGCAATCCGGCGACTACGGGATCTACAAGGAATACGCGGACCTGGTGAACGAACGCCCGGTGACCGTGCTGCGCGACCTGCTCAAGGTGCGCGACGACATCGAGCCGATCGAGCTTGACGCGGTCGAGCCCGAGGCCGACATCCTGCCGCGCTTCGACTCCGCCGGCATGAGCCTGGGCGCGCTGTCGCCCGAGGCCCACGAGGCCCTGGCCACCGCGATGAACCGCCTCGGTGGACGCTCCAACTCCGGCGAGGGCGGCGAGGCCGTCTCCCGCTACGGTACCGAGCGCATGTCCAAGATCAAGCAGGTGGCCTCCGGCCGCTTCGGCGTGACCCCGCACTATCTGGTCAACGCCGAAGTCCTGCAGATCAAGGTCGCCCAGGGCGCCAAGCCCGGCGAGGGTGGCCAGCTGCCGGGGCACAAGGTCAACAAGATGATCGCGGAGCTGCGCTTCTCGAATGCCGGCGTGGCCCTGATCTCGCCGCCGCCGCACCACGACATCTACTCCATCGAGGACCTGGCGCAGCTGATCTTCGACCTCAAGCAGGTCAACCCGGATGCGCTGGTCTCGGTGAAGCTGGTCTCCGAGGCCGGGGTCGGTACCATCGCCGCCGGCGTGGCCAAGGCCTACGCCGACTTGATCACCATCTCCGGTTACGACGGCGGCACTGGCGCCAGCCCGCTGACCTCGGTGAAGTACGCCGGCACCCCGTGGGAGCTGGGCCTGTCCGAGACCCACGCGACCCTGCGCGGCAACGACCTGCGCGACAAGGTGCGCCTGCAGACCGACGGCGGGCTGAAGACCGGCCTGGACGTAATCAAGGCCGCGATCCTGGGCGCCGAGAGTTTCGGCTTCGGCACCGGACCGATGGTGGCGCTGGGCTGCAAGTACCTGCGCATCTGCCATCTGAACAACTGCGCAACGGGTGTGGCCACGCAGGACAAGGTGCTGCGCATGAACCACTTCATCGGGCTGCCCGAGATGGTCATGCACTACTTCCAGTTCGTCGCCCGCGAGACCCGCGAATGGATGGCGAAGCTGGGTGTGCGCAGCCTGACCGACCTGATCGGCCGCACCGACCTGCTGGAGATCCTGCCGGGCGAGACGCCCAAGCAGCAGCACCTGGACCTGAACGGCCTGCTGGCCAGCGGCGACCTGGCCGACAAGCCGCGTTTCTGCAAGGCGCCGAAGAACGAACCGTTCGACAAGGGTGAGCTCGCCGAGAAGATGGTCGCGGAGATGCTCGAGGCCATCGAGAGCAAGGCCGGTGGCGAATACCACTTCGACGTGGCCAACACCGATCGCTCGATCGGCGCGCGGCTGTCCGGAGAGATTGCCAAGCGTCACGGCAATCAGGGCATGGCGGACGCCGCGATCACCGTGCGCATGAAGGGCACGGCCGGGCAGAGCTTCGGCGTGTGGAATGCCGGCGGTCTGCACCTGTACCTGGAAGGCGATGCCAATGACTACGTCGGCAAGGGCATGACCGGCGGCAAGCTGGTGATCCGGCCGCCGGAGGGCTCCAGCTTCGCCAGCCAGGACACCACCATCATGGGCAACACCTGCCTGTATGGGGCGACCGGCGGCAAGCTGTTCGCGGCCGGCCAGTGTGGTGAGCGCTTCGGCGTGCGCAACTCCGGCGCGATCGCCGTGGTGGAAGGCATCGGCGACCACGGCTGCGAGTACATGACCGGCGGCGTGATGGTGGTACTGGGCAATACCGGCATCAACTTCGGCGCGGGCATGACCGGCGGCTTCGCGTTCGTGCTGGACCGGGAGAACGACTTCCCGGACCGCATCAACAACGAGCTGATCGACCTGCACCGCCTCGACACCGAGGAGATGGAGGCGCACCGGAACTACCTGGAGGAACTCGTCACGGAATTCGTGCACGAGACCGACAGCGCCTGGGGCCGCGAAATCCTGGAGCGCTTCGACGACTACCAGGGCTCGTTCTGGCTGGTGAAGCCCAAGGCCTCGGAACTCCGGGGCCTGCTGGCCAACCTGCGCCAGGCCGCCTGACCCGCCATCCGGCAGCACTACGATTCGGGCCCCTCACGGGGCCCGTTTTGTTTGGGCGATCGCAAAGGCGGGATGAGGGGGCTCGCACTGACGTGAACGGATCGATGCCCTGACGACCACCGGGCCCTCCGGGCTATCATGCGAACCCAACCACCGGCACGACTCCGAGGAACACGCAGCGACCCCATGGCAGGCCTCATCCCCCAGGCGTTCATCGACGATCTGCTAGAACGCAGTGACATCGTCGAGATCATTCAGCGCCGCGTCAGCCTGAAGAAGGCCGGGCGCGAGTTCGCGGCCTGCTGCCCGTTCCACGGCGAGAAGACGCCGTCGTTCTACGTCTCCCCGCAAAAGCAGTTCTATCACTGCTTCGGCTGCGGGGCGCATGGCACGGCCATCAGCTTCCTGATGGAGTACGAGAACCTTAGCTTTCCCGAGGCGATCGAGCAGCTGGCCGAACAGGCCGGGCTCGAGGTTCCGCGCGAGGCCGGGGATGACGACCGCCGCGAGGCCCATGCCCCGCTGTATGACGCGCTGGACGCGGCCGCCGAATGGTACGTACAGCAACTGCGCCAGACCCCTAGGGCAGTCGAGTACCTGAAAAACCGTGGCATCGACGGCGCCACCGCACGCAACTACCAGATCGGCTGGGCCCCGCCCGCGGGGCTGATCGAGGCGCTCAAGCCACGTTTCACTCCGCAGCAACTGGTCGATGCCGGCCTGGCCGCGCGCCGCGACGACGGCGGCATCCGCGAGCGCTTCCGCGCGCGCATCATGTTCCCGATCCGCGACCGGCGCGGGCGCATCACCGGCTTCGGCGGGCGCCTGATCGAGGACGGCGAACCGAAATACCTGAACAGTCCGGAGAGCGAGGTTTTCCACAAGGGCCAGGTGATCTATGGCCTGTTCGAGGCGCGCAAGGCCGGCACCCGGCTGGACGACATCGTGGTGGTCGAGGGCTACATGGACGTGGTCGGCCTGGCCCGCGCCGGGTTCCACCGCGCAGTGGCCTGCATGGGTACCGCGCTCACCCGTGCCCACCTGGACAGCCTGTTCCGTCAGGTCTCGCGCATCACCCTGTGCTTCGATGGCGATGCCGCCGGCCGCCGCGCCGCCTGGCGCTCGCTGGGCGAGGCGCTGCCCGCGATCCAGGGCCTGCGCGAGGTGCGCGTGCTGTTCCTGCCGGAGGGCGACGACCCGGACAGCCTGGTCCTGCGCGACGGCCTGGCCGGCTGGGAGGAGCGCCTCGCCGGCGCCCTGCCCTTGTCCGAGACCCTGATGCGCCTGCAGCGCGAGGAGCACCCCACCGACACCGCCGAAGGCCGCACCCGCTTCGCCCACGCGGCGATGAAGCTGGTCGCCACCGCCCGCGATCCGCTGTTTCGTGACCAGCTGGTCGAACGCATCGGACAGGAGACGGGGCTCAGCCAGGAGCGACTGGAACAGGTCCTGTCGGAACAGCCACCCCAGCCTGCCCGCAACCCTGAACCGGGCCCGGGTCACGAGCTCCCCGCCACCCCCGGCGGCCGTGCGCCCGCGCGCGGCGAGAGCGCCCCGGCCTTGTGGGGTGCCCTGCTCGCCCGCGTCCTGCAACACCCGGAACTGGACTGGTCACAGCCCGAGTTCCGCCAGGTCGTCGAGCTGCCCGGAGCGGCCGCCGAGACCCTGCGTAATGTCCTCGCGGCCCTGGACGAGAGCCCTGGACGCCACACGGCCGGCCTGCTGGAGCGCTTTCGCGACCAGCGCCACTTTCAGCGACTCATGGCCCTGGCCCACCAGGAGCTCAACGACGGCGAGCCAGCAGTCACCCGCCAGACGGCGCTGGACTGCGCCCGCCAGCTCCTGCGTCAGCACTATCGATTGCGAATTCGTGAACTGACTCGCCCCGGTTCCGAACTCGGAACGGAACAACGCGCCGAGCTCGCCCGTCTTACCCAGCAGTTGCAGCGGTTCGACCTGCCCAAATAGCGCGCCGGGGCTTGAAGCGCCCGGATTCGCCCTCAACATAGCGGTCAAGGAGGTCGCCCCAGAGCCGGGTCGCGACCCAGCCTTGACCCGAGAATCCATCAGGCCACCGGCAATATAAGAATCTTCTGCTACAATGTAGGATTGATTTTTCTGCGTCCCACTTTCCTTGAGCCGTCTTGCCACGGCTCAAACAAGCACCTCGGAGTACGACCGCAATGAATCGTGAAGAGCAGCAATCCCAGCTCAAGGAACTGATTGCCAAGGGCAAGGAGCAGGGATACCTCACGTATACCGAGGTAAACGACCACCTGCCCGACTCGATCATCGACTCCGACCAGGTCGAGGACATCATTGCGATGATCAACGACATGGGCATCGCGGTGCATGAGCAGGCCCCGGACGCCGACAGCCTTCTGCTGTCCGACGGTTCGGTCTCTGCCGACGACGACGCCGAGGACGCCGTGGCGGCGCTCGCCTCCGCCGACAGCGACTTCGGCCGCACCACCGACCCCGTGCGCATGTACATGCGCGAGATGGGCACGGTCGAGCTGTTGACCCGCGAAGGCGAGATCCGCATCGCCAAGCGCATCGAAGAGGGCCTGATGCAGGTCCTGTTCGCGCTCGCCCACCATCCGGGCGCGATCGAACGGCTGATCCGCGAATACGACCGGATCGTCGAGAACAATGGCCGCCTGACCGACCTGGTGGTTTCCTTCATCGACCCGAATGATCACGCCAACGGTGAGGCCGTGGCCCGTGGCCTGGTGACACCGGAGCAGGCCCAGAAGGCCCAGGACGAGCAGAAGGCGGCTGCGGCGGCCGCCGCCGAGCAGCAGGCCAGCGCCGAACTGGATGCCATCGTCGACGAGGTGGAAGACGCCGAAGAAGACGAAGAAGCCGCCGAGCCGGTGGACACCGGCCCGGATCCGGAAGAGGCGCGCGAGCGCTTCGAAAAGCTGCGCAAGCTGCACGCCAAGGCGCACAAGGCCTTCGAGAAGGGCAACCGCGAGGCCTACGCTGTAGCACGCGAGGCCACCGCCAAGTACTTCATGGAGTTCAAGCTGATCCCGCGCATGGTCGACCAGCTGACCACCCAGCTGCATGGCAGCATCGACCACGTCCGCCGCCACGAGCGCCGCATCATGGCGCTGGCCGTCGAGCAGGCCCAGATGCCGCGCAAGGCCTTCATCGACAGCTTCCCCAAGAACGAGACCAATCTCGACTGGATCAAGGAAGCCTGCAAGGCCAAGGGCAAGTACACCAACGCCCTGGCCCAGCACGAAGAAGAGATCGTGCGCCTGCAGAAGAAGCTGGCCGAGATCGAGCGCGAGGCCAGCCTGAACATCGCCGAGATCAAGGAGATCAACCGCCGCATGTCCATCGGCGAGGCCAAGGCCCGCCGCGCGAAGAAAGAGATGGTCGAGGCCAACCTGCGCCTGGTGATCTCCATCGCCAAGAAGTACACCAACCGCGGCCTGCAGTTCCTCGACCTCATCCAGGAAGGCAACATCGGCCTGATGAAGGCCGTGGACAAGTTCGAATACCGCCGCGGCTACAAGTTCTCGACCTACGCCACCTGGTGGATTCGCCAGGCGATCACCCGCTCCATCGCGGACCAGGCGCGCACCATTCGCATCCCGGTGCATATGATCGAGACGATCAACAAGCTCAACCGCGTCTCCCGCCAGATGCTGCAGGAGATGGGCCGCGAGGCCACCCCGGAAGAGCTGGCCGAGCGCATGGAGATGCCCGAGGACAAGATCCGCAAGGTGCTGAAGATTTCCAAGGAGCCGATCTCCATGGAGACCCCGATCGGCGACGACGAAGACTCGCATCTGGGCGACTTCATCGAGGACGAGAAGGTCGCCTCGCCGTCCGACTCCGCCGCACAGGAGAGCCTCACCGAGGCCACCCGCGAGATCCTGTCCACGCTGACCCCGCGCGAGGCCAAGGTCCTGCGCATGCGCTTCGGTATCGACATGAACACCGACCACACCCTCGAGGAGGTCGGCAAGCAGTTCGACGTCACCCGCGAGCGCATCCGCCAGATCGAGGCCAAGGCCCTGCGCAAGCTGCGCCACCCGACCCGCGCCGAACTGCTGCGCACCTACACCGACGCCGAGTAACCGGCGTCCCGGCCCGGCGGCCGGAACCCGACCTAGCGATGCGGCGCCATCTTCCCCTTGCGGGTAGAATGGCGCCGCAGTCGTTTGTACGCCCCCCGAATACGGGCCTGTAGCTCAGTTGGTTAGAGCAGGGGACTCATAATCCCTTGGTCGTCGGTTCGAGTCCGACCGGGCCCACCATTCGCTTGCGCTCGCGCTGGGCGGGTCGGACTATCCCGGCGCACGCCGTTCCGGCCTCGCGAAGCCAGGCTTCGCGCCGCTACGCAGCCGGCCTCCACCCAACCGGGCCCACGACTCCCATCCGAGATTTACGGCACAAGCCCGTCCCTGTAACGAGCCGGCATGCAGCCATACCCATCTGCACGGGCAATACGCCCCCTGCGGCAGCGGCCCCGCGCGGGACCTTGCGCTCAGGGCGCCTCGGCGGTGATGAGGCCGCGCTGGAGGTCGACGGTGATCCGCTGTCCCTCGATGACCGTGGCGCTGGCCAGCAGGAAGATCTCCACGAACTCGTTTCGCTCCTCCTCCGGCATCTCCGAGGAGGCACTGGAGGCATTAAAGGTGCCGAACATGGTGTCGTGGGCGCCGGCCGAGTACAGGATCAGTCGCTGCATGGCGGTCTGGTCGTCCGGCGATGGTGCAGCAGTATCCAGGACCGGTTCGCCCAGCTTCTGCTTGATGGTGGAATAGAGATGAAACAGGTATTCCGCCGCGCTTTCGCGCCCGCGCCGATCCTGCAGGGTGAAATTGGCGGAGACCGCCTGGCCACTGCGGGCACGTAGCACGATGTGCTTCGACTCGGGCTGCTCGTCGGCGTACGGGTTCAGGATGTTGGCCACGATGTCTCCAGAGCGGAATGGACGAGCCGGGGAGACTACGAGACCCCCTTTGAGATTTCCACGGCGGCCCTGTCGGCCGAGGGGTTATCCATGCTGGTGGATACGCGATGAGGGCCACCGGCACCGACGAGTCAGGGGCCGGTGGCCTCGGTTTGTTCGGGCGGACCACGGGGAGGCTGCGCGCCCTTTCCTGTCGCCGAAGGAACTAGCACTTGGAATAGCCGCAGTCGCGGCAGGTGGGGCAGCCGTCGATGATCTCGAGGTGGCCGCCGCACTGGGGGCAGGGGGCTGCGCCGATGGTTGTTTGAGCCGGTGCCTCCAGGGTCACGGCTGCGGCGGAATCAGGGGTTAGGTCCTGGTCGCGAAAGGTGGCAGCAAGCTCGCGCAGCGGGCGCGGCTGGCCGTCCGGATCGAGGAAGCCGCGGCGCTGGAGGATTTGTTGCAGGGCGTGGGCAATGGCCGCGACCTCGGAGGGATGGTAGAGGGGCTTGCCGTATTCGTTGGTGCCGCAGCGGACCGGGCCGCGATCCCAGGTGACCTTGCGCAGGTCGCGCAGGGCGTGGGTGGCGTAGCCCCCGCGGGCCGCCAGCGACAGGCTGCGCATGGTGGCGGAGATCCACTGGTAGGACTCGGAGTGCTGCCCGGTGGGCAGGAAGAATTCGATCGGGCGCTCGATGGTCACACGCTCGCCGCCCACCGTGCCGGAAACGGCCACGAAGCTGACCACGAGGTAGACCGTCTGCGGCCCCTCCTGGGTCCAGTAGCGGACCTTTTCGGTGACCGACTCAAGCTCGCCCTCGGGGCGCGACGGGATACGCTTGCCCAGCGGGTTATCGTCGCCCGGCGGTGGACTCTCTCCTGCCGCAACATCCGAGCGGCGAACGGCGATGATGGGCTGGTCGATCCGGTGCATCGTGTCCTCCCCGATGACGTCAGACATCGTCGTAGTAGCCCTCGTCCAGCGCCGCGAAGAGATTGGCGGCGGTGTGCACCTGGCCCTCGTACTCCACATCTTCGTCGCCGCGCAGGGTCACCTCCTGGCCATCCGCCAGGGTAAAGGTGTACCAGGTGCTGCGCAGGCGCTCCGGGTCCATCAGCACGCCCATCTGCGCCTGCGGGTTCGGCCGGTAGGTGGTGCAACCCTTGAGCCCCGCGCGCCAGGCCTGCAGGTAGACCTGCTGAAAGTCTTCGAACGGGAACTCGCTCGGGACATTGAGCGTCTTGGAGATGGCCGAGTCCACCCACGGCTGGGCGGCGGCCTGCATGCGGATGTGGGCGTCCACGCTGACCTGGTCCGCGGTGATCGCGTTGGCGGGCAGATCCCCCGGCCCCGCCTCGGCATCGACCAGAGCGCGGTAGGCCAGCAGTTCGAAGGAATAGCAGTCCACCGCCTCGCGGGTACGCCGCCCGGGCTGGCGGATGTTGCGCGTGGTGTGGTGGAGAAAGGTCGGCTCGATGCCGTTGCTGGCGTTGTTGGCGACCGAGAAGCTGATGGTGCCGGTGGGCGCGATGGAGGTGGCGTGGGTAAAGCGCGCGCCCTCCTCCGCCAGCGCCGCGACCAGGGCCGGGTCCTCCCCGGCGATGCGCTGCATGTAGGCGCTGAAGCGCGCGTGCAGCTCGCGCCCCTTCAGCACGTTGCCGACCCGATAGCCGGCCTCGGCCAGCGCCGGCTGACGACGCAGCATGTCCGCGGTCAGCGTGAAGTCCTCGTCCATGATCGGCGCCGGGCCCTTCTCCCGCGCGAGATCCAGCCCGACCCGCCAGCTCTCCAGCGCGAGACGTCGACAAACCTCCCCGGTGAAGGCTGCGGCCGACTCGGATCCGTAGACCTCCCCCAGCATCGCCAGCGCCGAACCGAGCCCGAGGATACCCATGCCGTGGCGGCGCTTGCGCAGCATCTCGGCGCGCTGCTCCGGCAGCGGCAGCCCCGAGATATCCGCGACGTTGTCCAGCATGCGCGTGAATACGCGCACCACGCGCTCGAAACGGGCCCAGTCGAATGTCGCGTCTTCGGTGAACGGATCGGAGACGAAGCCCGTCAGGTTCACCGACCCCAGCAGGCAGGCCCCGTCCGGCGGCAGCGGCTCTTCGCCGCAGGGGTTGGTCGTTCGGATCACCTCGTCGAACCAGGCGTTGTTCTGGCGATTGACCTGATCGATCAGGATAACGCCGGGTTCCCCGACGTCATAGGTGCTGCGCATCAGGGCCTCCCACAGCTCGCGGGCACGGACGCGGCGGTAGATGCGGCAGGCGACGCGGCCCTGTTCATCGACGCGGTAGTCGTCCTCGATCACCGGCCAGTCGCGGTAGACGATGTCGGATGCGGCCACCTGGTCCCGCTCTACAGGCAACAGCGGGAAGGCCAGCGCCCACTCCGCGTCGCGCTCCACCGCCTCCAGGAAGGCGTCGCGCACCAGCACCGAGAGATTGAACTGGGTCAGCCGCCCCTTGCGGCGCTTGGCGAGGATGAAGCGCTGGATGTCGGGGTGGCCGACATCCAGCGTCGCCATCTGCGCCCCGCGGCGCCCGCCAGCCGCGCCGATGGTCCGGCAGGTCTGGTCGAAGATCTGCATGAACGCGACCGGACCGTTGGTCGGGGCCCCGGCGCCCGCGACCAGCGCACCTTTCGGGCGCAGCGTGCTGAAGTCATAGCCGATGCCGGCCCCGGCCTTCAGCGTCAGGCCGGCAGCGGTATTGGCATCGAGGATGGCCTGCAGGGAATCGCGGATCGTCCGCGAGACGGTGCAGTTGATCAGCGTGGTGTGCGGCTTGTACGCCTCGGCCGCGGCATTGGCCAGGATGCGCCCGGCCGGGATGGCGCCATTGTCCAGCGCCCAGCGGAAGTCCCGCTCGACCTGCGCGCGCTTGCCCGGCACCTCGACCGCAGCGAGCGCCCGCGCCACACGGTCGAACATCGACTCCACCGAACTGTCCACGGGCTCGCCCTGCGCATCGCGAAGCTGATAGCGCTCGGCCCAGATCGCATAGGACGAGGGCTGCAACGGCACGTCGAGCGACGTGTCCCGAGGGGGTAGCGCGTTGTCATGCGATTGCCAGCTGTCGCCCATGATGGCCCGCCGCTCCGCGTTCGATCCGGGGCTTCAGGAAGCCCGTTCTCCGATCATGGGCGCCGGCGGCGGACGCTGCAAGGCAGCGCGGCCGGCATCCATCAGAAGCGGTCGAGGCTGGCGAGCGGGTTCGGCAGGTCGCGGATGCGCATCCAGGAGGCGATGCTGGCGCGCCAGCGGCGAGTGGACAACACGGCATGAGGAACAGCACCAGCGTCCCCGCCCGCGGCCGGATGCGGCGGATCTCGCACCCTTCGCGCTCGTAGATCGCGAACTGCCCACCGTCGCGTTCGCGTCAGTGGCGGTTCAGGTAGGACATCAGCGACAGGCGGCGGCAGTTACCGGCCTGGAAGGCGCCCACGTCCCAGGCGTAGTGGGTGCCCGGGCGGATACAGGGCGAAGTGCGATTCCGTCTCGAACAGGCCCGGGATCAGCGACCGCCTCACCTGCAGCCGGATCTCGTCCAGGCGCGCCATGAACGCCTGCCGGGCGGGGCTCGAACCATCCAGCCAGTGAATCCAGTCGCCACGTGTAGACCGGTCGCGATGGCGCTCCCCCGCACGCCCGATCCGCGCCTGCTCCAGCCGCGCCGCATCCCGCAGCGCATACACCTCGTCGCGCAGGGCGTCGACCGTCGACGCGGGCAGGAAATCAGGCCAGACGAACAACTGATCGCTCGCTAGGGCATCTAGCCAGTCATCCGGCTCGCGGGTTCCGGGGAATGCAACATCAGACGGCCTCGGCAGGCAGGCCGGAACGATCTCGGTGGGGGATGGCCACTCGGGCCGCGGGAGAGGCAGATTCACGCGCAGGGGTCGTCCATTCGGGCCGCCGTGGTGGCACACAGGCAAGTGCTTGCCGAAGCAGTATACCGGGCAAATATCCGCTTAATCGGGGTAGCACCCCGCTTCACGGGACCCCGGCGCGATAACGAGGGGGTAACGGCGTGCCTTCCTCGGCGTTCATTCATCATTATTCTTAGGCAGAAGGGAGCCCTCCGGACGACAGGGGTTCTGGCGCGGCCGGGTCGCCTATGTTCGGCACCGCACGGACCCAGTTCTCGTTCTTCCACTAGATTTTCTCCGTAATCAGGTTCCCGGCGGACAACCCGACGCGCCGCCTGACCGTTCCCGGCACCCGCAACCCTTGCAGGGCACCGATCCGGTCACCCCGCCCATCGATGGAGAAACAAAGCCATGACGCTTGAATATGGAAAGTCCCGACTCCTGGTACCAGCCCTGCTGGCAGCGTCCCTTGGCCTGAGTGGCTGCGGTGGCGGGGGCGGCGGTGATGGCGGCGGTGGCAACACGGCTTCCGGGATCACGGTGGTGCCGAAGAGTTTCGATTTCGGGATTATTACGGAAGGCAACGAGGATCACGTGCTCCCTCGGCAGTTCATCATCCGCAACGAGGGAACAACAACCCACAACATCTCGAGCATGAGTCTGTTTGGGGATCACCCAAACCAGTTTGAGCTGGACGAGTCGGGTGGCAACGCCCCCTGCGGAGCGCCCCCGTTTGACCTCCCGGCCGGCGGCAGCTGTACCGTTGTGGCTGAATTCAAGCCTGTGCGTCTCGGCGAGTTCAATGCCCTGTTGGTTGCGCAAAGCGATGACCCCAACACCCCCACGTTCGGGGGCGTTCTGAGGGGCACTTACGAACCAATCAAGTCGATCCACGTCAACGTCAACCAGGTCAACGCGTGCGCCTTTCCCCCCAAGGCATTTGTGTCCGTCACCGACCAGGCCGACTTCCCCATTCCGAACTTGGTCGCTGGCGATTTCACTCTTGCAGGGTTCGCCCCCGGTAGTTATGGCGTGCAACCGATCAGCCGAAACTACACCGACCTCTCTCTCAGCATCACGATGGACTATAGCGGCAGTATCACCGACTTCCCCGACGCTGTAGACAACATGGAGGCGGGCGCGACATCGCTGGTAGACGCGATGCAGGACAACGATGAGGCGGACATCATCAAGTACGCCGACGATGTCAAGCCCATGACCGAGTATTTCAAATCCGACAAGGACATACTGAAGGCCGCGATCAACAATCCGCCCGACCTCGGCAGAGACACCGCGTTCTACGGCGCAACCGAGGAAGCCATCGCACGGTTCGATAATCCCGGCAGCAACAACGACAGGAAGGCCGTCATCGCTTTGACCGACGGCGAAGATACTGTTGTTGAGGACACGGAGGCCGCGCTGCACGACACTATCGGTGAGGCGGTAGGAGCGGATATCCCTGTTTTCACCATCGGGTTCGGCGAATTCCTTCAGGAAGCTCAGAAAGATGAACTACAAAGGCTCGCGGACGGCACGGGCGGCTTGTTCTACCAGCCAGCAAGTGACGCCAACCTCCAACAGGCCTTTCTGCAAGTGGCCCTGCTACTCTTTGAGTATCAATATGTGATCGAGTTCGACGACCTCTCAGATAAAGAAGGAACCTCACTTGAGGTCACCGTAGCGTACGAGGGTGTCAAGGACGCGACAGGGACCAAGACCATCCAGGCTTGTTCGGGACCGTAATTCCGGCATTCGCCCGAAAGCCATTTTCGGTGCGGGGACGGCGCTCGTTGCGGAAGCCGACGATATCGGCGGTGATGTCCGTCAACCAGGCCGCGTTCGGACACGATGGATGGAGCCGCCGGTCCAGGTGGCTCCATCCACCGGCCGGCGCGGCCTCATCCCATGGTCGTCACGACGAACGCCCGCTTCCAGACCGGGCGCAGCCCCTGTTCCCGAATCCGATGGCAGCCCCGGCAGCGGCCGGCATCCAAACGTGGACTTCACCAGGAGAAATCGACTTGGGAGCCGCAAGACACGACACCTTCGCGCCTCCGGGGCGTTCGCCTCCGCGCACGGGCGCGAGGCGTCTCCGGAAAACCGGAAGCCGCATGGGCCGGGACTCGACCCCACTTGGCGAAAGCGGCATGCTGAACAATGCAGGATCGGGGAATCAGGGGCATCCACGCGAACGGGTACATTAAATCGTGTTCCCCCAGGCCCTATTTCAAGACGCGATCCGACTCGACCTAGCGAGAACCGCCGGGGCCAGCCAACCGAATAAACCGCGAACGCCGTTGACGATGCCACCTTCGCCCCGACTTGTGCCCTTACTCCCGCTCTGGATCCTCAGTGCCGGGCTGCTGGCGGTCACGGCATGGCTGATCGCGGGTCTCGTCTGGTCGATCGCCGTTCCGGGGTACACCTACCCGTCGGGCACCACGGTCCACGCGGAACGGGCAACCGCCAGTCGCCCCGCCCCGTCTCCTGGAGCCGATGCCCCTACTCGGTCCGGGTTTTCCCGAAGCGCCGAATTCACTCCCTTCGGCAGCCCCCGGCAAGCGGGCCAACAGGCCATCGAGAACGCGCCGGAGACCCGCCTGAGTCTTGAGCTCCTCGGGGTCCTGGCGACCGGACAGGGCAACGGTAGCGCGATCATTTCCGCAGGGCGGGCCAATGTCGAGCTCTACCACGTGGGCGACACCATCGGGAACCAGCTGGCGACACTGCATCAGGTACACGCGGACCGGGTCATCCTGGAGCGCGAAGGCCGACTGGAGACACTGCGGCTCCCGCGGGGCGACGAACTGCGAGTCGATGGCGGCCGCTCCGATACCGATCAGCGCTCGCCACAAACCACCGGTTCCCCAGCGCCGATCACGGCCAACATCAGCCGATCCCGCTGGCTCGAGGACCCGCAGCGCGCCATGAATTCGCTGCGTGCCCAGCCCGTAATGCGGGATGGCGCGCTGCTGGGCATTCGGGTCACCCCGACGCGCAACCAGCGCGAATTCGAACGCGCCGGTCTTCAGGAAGGCGACATCATCACATCGATCCAGGGGCAGCAGGTCCGCGACATCGAAGACCCCGAACAGATCCTCGCTGGACTCGGCAACACCGACCGGGTGAACATCACCATAGAACGTGACGGGCAGACCCTGCCGCTGACCATCGAGTTAACCGAATGAGCCTTCGACTCCGCCTTGGCGCCCTTGCACTGTCCCTGATCTGCGCAACGGGGTCCGTCGCAGCGGACGAGCTGACGCTTAATCTTCGCGACACCAACATCAGCAACCTGATCGATCTTGTGTCCGAGGAAACCGGGACCAATTTCATCGTGGACCCACGGGTGCGCGGCAACATCACGGTCGTTTCCAGCCGCCCCGTGCCTCGGGACGAACTGATGGATCTGTTCCACGACATCCTCAAGATCCACGGATTCGCAGCCATTCCGGGCGAATCGTCCACCCGCATCGTGCCCGACGCGCAGGCCAAGCAGGATACGCCCACAATCCTCGATATCGAGGCAGAACCGGACGCCGACGTACGGGGCGGGAGCATTGTCACCCACGTGATCGCATTGCGGCATGTCGCCGCCGCCCAGCTCGTTCCGGTCCTTCGCCCGCTGATCCCGCAAGGGGGGCATCTTGCGGCGGCCACCGAGCCCAACACGCTGCTGATTTCGGATACGCGCAGCAACGTGCATCGCATCCGTGCCCTCGTCGAACGCATGGACCTGCCATTCGCTGACGATTTCGAGGTCATTGAACTCCGGCACGCCCGCGCCGGGGAACTCGCCGAGCAGCTGCAGGTTCTGGCCCGGGAGGGCACGGGAGAGCTCGCCACACCCCAGGTCCTCGCGGATCGTCGCAGCAACGCCATCATCCTCTCCGGGCGCGAGGAGTCTCGCCTGCGCCTGCGCGGGCTCATTGCCCAGCTTGACCGCGAGATGGAAGAAGGGAACGCACGCGTGCACTACCTGAAGTATGCGCGGGCCGAGGAGGTTGCCGAACTGCTGCGCAACATCGCCGAAAAGAGCCCGGATATCGGCCCCGACGAACAGGGCGGAAACAGGATCCACATCGAGGCACACGAGTCCACAAACGCCGTGGTGACCTACGGCCCCTCCGACTTCATCCGCGACTTCGACATCATCGTGGAGCAGCTCGATATCCGCCGGGCGCAAGTCCTGGTCGAAGCCGTCATCGCGGAGGTCTCGTCGGATCGCGTGCAGGACCTCGGCGTGCAGTGGGGCGCCATCGGAAACAGCGGTGCCGGGGTCCTCAACTTTTCCGGCCCCGGGTCACGCGGGATCCTCGAACTCGCCGCGGGCGTGGAGGGGTTCCTTGACGGGAGCGTGTCCTCCCCCCCGGATATCGGGGACGGCCTGACCGCCGGGGGCGTGGGGTCGACCGGAAGCACGCGGATCGCGGCCCTAGTCAACATGCTGCAACGCGACACCTCCAGCAACATCCTGTCCACCCCCAGCCTTCTGACACTGGACAACGAGGAAGCCGAGATCGTGGTCGGCCAGAACGTGCCGTTCATCGTCGGACGCTCGATCGAGGATTCGGGCCAGGCCTTCGACACGATTCGTCGCGAGGATGTCGGGGTGAAGCTTCGTGTGCGGCCTCAGATCAACCAGGGCAATGCCGTGCGCCTGGAGATCGAACAGGAGGTCTCGCAGTTGGCGCCGGGTACTTCCGGCGCGGCCGATCTCATTACCAATACCCGGACACTGAAGACCCACGTCCTGATCGATGACGGCGACATGCTGGTGCTCGGCGGGCTGATTGAAGAACAGCAAACGGACAGCGAGGCGCGCGTCCCCGGGCTGGGCAGCATCCCCGGGCTTGGGCGACTCTTCCGGGCGGACCGCAACCAGACCGAGAAACGAAACCTGATGGTGTTCCTGCACCCGCGCATCGTCCGGGACAGCGCCCGTGGCGCCGAGCTGACCAGCGAGAAGTACAGCTTTATCCGCGGCGAGCAACTGCGCGAGCAGGCGCGCACCCAGCAGCGCAGAAGCCCGGTCCTGCCGGAATGGGAGCGCCTGACCCAGCTCCCGCCCAGCTTCGAAGATGTCCATGGCCATCGCGACTGAATGGCCGAGGGTACCCCGGCCATGAGCGCGGGGGCGACCCGGGAACTCGTGCCGGACGCCCCGAACGCGCCCGGGACGCCGGTGACCGGTACGTTCGCCGTGAGCTACACCTTCGCGCGCCGGGTCGGCGCCGTGCCCGGCGATCTGGTCGCGGGCAAGCGCCAGATCTTCCTGCGCCACGACGCCGATCCGCAGGGGCTCCTGGAACTGCGCCGACGCAGCCCCGAGCCGCTGAACCTGCAAACCGTCGACGACAAGACCTTCGAGCAGCGGCTGCGCGAGCGCTACGAATCCTCCAGCTCGCGGGCCATGCAATCGATGGAGGAGCTGGATGGCAACCTCGACCTGTCGAGCGTGGCGGAATCCCTCGCCGAGCCGCAGGATCTCCTGGAGGCCGAAGACGATGCCCCGATTATCCGGCTCATTAATGCGCTGCTGACGGAGGCGGTACGGGAAAACGCGTCGGACATCCACATCGAGCCCTTCGAGAGCCGCCTGGCCGTCCGGCTGCGCGTGGATGGCGTCCTGCGCGAAATTCTGACCCCGCCCGCGGGGCTTGCATCGCTTATCGTCTCGCGCATCAAGGTGATGGCACGGCTGGACATCGCGGAGAAGCGTCTGCCGCAGGACGGACGCATCTCCCTCAGGGTCGCCGGTCGCGCGGTGGACGTGCGCGTCTCCACCCTGCCCTCGGGCCACGGAGAACGCGTGGTGATGCGACTGCTGGACAAGCAGGCCGGTCGCCTTGACCTTACCCACCTGGGCATGGATCCGGATACCCGTGACACCCTCGAACGGATTGTCACGCGGCCGCACGGGATCGTGCTGGTCACCGGCCCGACCGGGTCGGGCAAGACGACCACGCTGTACGCGGCGCTGACCCGGCTCAATGACCGCAGCCGCAATATCCTGACCGTCGAGGACCCGATCGAGTACTACCTCGACGGGATCGGACAGACCCAGATCAACAGCCGTATCGACATGACCTTCGCCCGCGGCCTGCGAGCCATCCTGCGCCAGGACCCGGATGTCGTGATGGTCGGCGAGATCCGCGATGTCGATACCGTCCAGATCGCGGTGCAGGCGAGCCTGACCGGTCACCTGGTCTTTTCGACCCTGCATACCAACTCCGCGATCGGGGCCATCACGCGCCTGCGCGACATGGGCGTGGAACCGTTCCTGCTCTCCTCGACCCTGAACGGGATTCTCGCCCAGCGGCTGGTACGGGTCCTTTGCAAGGACTGCCGCGAACCGCACCCGGCATCGCCACGGGAATGCGAACTGCTGGGCGTAGCCTCCACGGAACCTCCCACGCTCTACCGTGCGCACGGCTGCCCGAGCTGCAACGAACTCGGCTATCGCGGCCGGACCGGCATCTATGAGCTGGTGGAAGTGAACGAACGCCTGCGCACACTCATTCATGACAATGCGAGTGAACAGGCCATGGTCCAGGCCGCGCGCGAGAACAGCGTGAGCCTCCGCGCCGATGCCTGCCGGCGGGTTCTCGACGGCACGACCAGCCTCGAGGAAATGCTGCGCGTCACCGAGGCGGGCTAGGGCCATGCCCGCCTTCGAATACCAGGCGCTGGACGCAGCCGGCCGAACGCACAAGGGCGTGACCGAGGGGGATACCGCCCGCAGCGTCCGGTCCCAGTTGCGCAGCGAAGGCCTGACCCCACTGGATCTGCTCGAAATCGGCGAATCCTCGGCCGCCACGCGGGGTACCCGGACCCACTCGGGACGCGGCGGGGCCGGCGGCATCGGCGCCCTCGACCTCGCGCTTGCGACACGCCAGATGGCCACGCTTGCGCGCGCCGGCCTGCCGGTGGAGGAATGGCTGGCGACCGTCGCACGCCAGTCCGAAAAGCAGAAGGTACGCAACATCCTCAGTGCCGTGCGCACCCGGGTCATGGAGGGGCATTCGCTGGCCCAGGCGCTGGGCGCATTTCCGCGCGCGTTTCCCGAGATCTACCGCAGCACCGTCTCGGCCGGCGAGGCCTCGGGGCACTTGCACCTGGTACTGGAGCGTCTGGCCGAATACCTCGAGAATCGCCACGCGTTGCGGCAAAAGGTCATGCTCGCCCTGATCTATCCGGTCATCCTGACCCTGGTGGCCCTTGGCGTGACCGTGGGCCTGGTTGTCTATGTCGTACCCGAAGTGGTCCAGGTCTTCGAGGGCCTGGACCAGCAGCTGCCCACACTGACCCGCATGCTGATCAGCACCAGTGATCTGTTGCGAACCTATGGCCTGTACGCACTGATCGCCCTGGGCGTGCTCGTGGCATTGCTGGCCCACTGGCTGCGCAAACCCGGGCCGCGCATGCGCTTCGACCGGCTGGTATTGCGCCTCCCGCTCGTGGGGCGCTTGGTCCGGGGGCTCAACACGGCCCGGTTTGCACGCACCCTCAGCATCCTGTCCGCCAGCGGGGTGTCACTCCTGGATGCGCTGCGAACCGGCGCCGAGGTCATCGACAGCCGCCCCATGCGCGCCGCGGTGGAGGATGCCTCGCTGCGAATCCGCGAGGGCCGCAGCATCGGTCAGGCCCTGGAAGAGACGGGATACTTCCCGCCGATCACCGTACACTTGATCCGTAGCGGCGAGTCCAGCGGGCGGCTCACCGAGATGCTGGAACGGGCCGCCGAGACCCAGGAGCAGGAGGTCGAATCCCGCATCAGTATCAGCATGGGCCTGTTCGAACCCTTGCTGATCCTGACCATGGGCGGCATCGTCCTGGTCATCGTCCTCGCCATCCTGCTCCCGATCTTCGAACTCAACCAGCTGGTGAATTGAACATGCAAGAACCCCGCTCTGCCTGCCTTGCGCGTACCGGATTCCGCGGTGCCCGAGGTTTCACCCTGATCGAGATCATGGTGGTGGTGGTCATCCTCGGCATCCTTGCGGCCATCGTGGTCCCTCGCGTGATGGATCGCCCGGACGACGCCCGGATCACCAAGGTCAAGCAGGATATCCGCACCATTGAAACTGCTCTGAATCTCTACCGTCTGGATACTGCCCGATATCCCACCACCGACCAGGGACTGGATGCCCTGGTGGAACGCCCGCGCAGCGGGCCGGAAGCCCCCCAGTACCGCCAGGGCGGCTACATGGACCGCCTGCCGAGCGACCCCTGGGGCAACCCATACCAGTACCTGAACCCCGGGCGACATGGCGACTTTGACGTCTTCAGCTATGGCGCCAACGGACGCCGCGGTGGCGAGGGCATCGAGGGCGAAATCGGCAACTGGAACATGGACGAATTCTGAGCACGCCCATGGCGACCCGCCGCGCATGCCCCTCCGGCTTCACCCTGATCGAACTGCTGGTCGTGATGTTCGTGATCGGCGTGGTGGCCAGCATCGGCGTGCTGTCCATGAGCCAGCTGGGCAGCCGGAGCCTCGAACAGACCGCTCGCCAGCTGGCGGGCCAGATCGAACTCGCCCGGGAACACACCCTGTTGACCGGCCAGGCGCTGTCCATCGGAATTGGCACGCAGGGGCTGGTCATTCTGGAGCGCCAGTGGCTCGACGACGCCCGGGTCACCTGGACACCGATCGAGCGGGGGCCGCTGGGTCCGCGGGACTTTCGGCAACACGGGCTGCAACCACGGCTTTATGTAGACGGGCGGCGCAGCAGCCTCCGCGAAGGGCCGGAGCATAATCGCATCGCCATCAGCAGTAGCGGCGACATCGAACCCTTTGAATTGGTGCTGGAAAACCCCGACGGGCAAAGCGGTTTCGTGCTCCGGGTCGAACGGGGTCAACCCATCCAGGCCTTCGAGCACCCGCCACCGGTAGGCGGCGAGCCCCGCCACCTGTTGATGGCCCGTCCGGCACAGCCCAACTAGCCATGGCGGCACGCGGCACACGGCGCGGATTCACGCTACTCGAGGTCCTGATTGCCCTGGTGGTGCTCGGCGTCGCCCTCGGGGCCCTCATCAAGGCGGGCAGCGAACACGCGCGCAATACCGCCTATCTGCAGGAACGTACACTGGCCGGATGGGTGGCCAGCAACCTGCTCGCCGACTACGAGGCCGGGTTGCGGCGCGTCGATGTCGGTACCGAGCGCATTCAGTCCACCCTCGCGGACCGCGAATGGGAGGCCAGCATCGAGATCACCGATACGGTCATCGACGCCCCGCTGGAGCTGCCGGCGGTGCGCCGTATCGAGGTCCGGGTGTGGCCGCTCGATGGCGACCCCGACCATCCTCTCGTGCAGACGACCGGCTATGCATTGCCCTGAAATGCCGGCACATCGGCCATGTTCATTGGGCGCCTCGCGCGGCTTTACCCTGCTGGAGCTGCTCGTGGCCGTGGCCGTGTTCGCCACCGTTGGCGTGCTGGCCATCGGCGGACTGCGTGCAGTGCTGATGGCGGACCATGCCACGCAAGCCCAGAGCCAGCGCCTGGCGGAGCTACAGGTCACGCTGGCGGTGCTGGAACGCGATCTGCGCCACAGCATCGAGCTGCAGCCCCGCGACGGCTACGGCGACCGCCTCCCGGCCCTGCGTTACAGCCCGGTCACGGACCCGCGACAACTGGAGCTGGTACGGGCGGGAAGCGGGGAACACGGCCGTCTGGCGCGGGTCGCCTGGAGAGTCAGTGAACGCGGGCTGGAACGGGTTACCTGGCCGGTGCTGGACGGTGCCCTGCCGGAATCCGAGCAGGTGCGCCTGTTTCTCGGTCGGGACGCACATGCCGGGGAAAGCGCCACGGCGGATCGCGAAATGACGTGGGACACGGGCGATGAACTGGAGATCCGCTTCGACTTTGTCGATGGCGACACCCAGGAGGTCACGGACAGCTGGCCACCGCTGGATAGCGGCGACCGCCGACCGACGCAGGTGATCGTCCGCCTGGTCGTTCCGGGACTCGGACCCGTCGAGCGCCGCATTGCCCTGCCGGGGGCCCAGTGAAGAACAGACATTCGGGTGCCGCGCTGATCACGGCCCTGCTGGTGGTCGCGATCGCCAGCGTGACGGCGGTCACCATGACCATGCGCGACAATCAGCAAGTGTTCCGCGCGGCCACCATCCAGGACCAGGATCGGGCGCGGCACCTGACCCAGGGGGCCGAAACCGTCGCCCTGCACATGCTGGAAAGGCTGCCAGATTACGACGACCTGCCGTGGGAGGGCTGCGCGTCTCCCACATTGCCACTGGAGGTCGAGGGTGTCGGCGTGCGCGCCCGCCTGGAGAATCTTCACTGCCGCTTCAACCTCAACAGTCTCGGACGCGCCGATGACCCGCCCCTTGAGGCCTTCGCCGGCCTGATCGAACAGGCCCTCGCGGCAACCGAGGGTCAGTCGGGTAACGCCCAACGCCTGGCGGTCGCCGTACATGACTGGATGAACCCGGAAACGGACGACCCGGTATATCGCGGCCTGGAGCCGCCCCGGCTCAGCGGCAACCGCCCGATGCGCCTCGCGTCGGAATTGCTTCAGGTACACGGGTTCGACCCGGACCTCTGGCAGGCGCTGGCACCCTGGGTCGTGGCCCGGCCGGGCACCGACAACGCCATCGACATGGAACGCGCCCCGGACTCCGTCACCACCGCGGCGCTGGGTCAGGCGACCGAACAGAGCCGCGACGTTCGCTATTTCCGTCTGCAACTGGTTGTCCGCATCGCCGGACGGGATTATTTTCACTGCGCGATCCTCGATGGCCCCAACGGGCGTACCATTATTCGCGAACACGCTCCCTGCGAACCCTGAACAAGAAGACTGGATGCCTGCAGACGCCTTTCACTCACTGGACTCGGCATGAACTGGTTCCTCTTCCAGCTGCCAGAACCCGAGATGCTGGGCGCGGATACGCCGCTTCGGCTGCGCTGGCTGCGGCTGCGCAGGAACGGCGCGCTGGCGGATCAGGGCAAGGCGGCACCGGACGAGCTGCGCGCCCTGATCGCCGCGGACGACCATGCGGTTGCACTGCTCCCCGGGGAACGCGCCCCTCTCCATCGGGTGTTCGTGCCCGGGAAGTCGGGCCGCGTGCGTCGCCGCGCGCTTCCGTTCGCCCTGGAAGACCGCCTCAGCGAGGATCTGGAACAGCTCCGGATCGTTGCCGGCCCTCGCCACGGTACCGAGACCCTGGCCGGCGTGGTCGCGCATCGGGACCTGGACTGCTGGCAAGACTGGCTTCGCGAGCTCGGCATCCGCGTGTCGCACATGATCCCGGATCTTGCGCTACTGCGAACCCTGGACCCGGGCGATCAGGTCTTCCTGCTCTCGGGAACGCAACGCAGCATCGTGCTTTCGCCCGAGGCCGAACCCCTCGCGATGCCCCGGGAAGTCGCCAGCTGGTGGTTGCAACAACGCTCCGCCGCCACCACGGCCTCCGATGACACCAGCGCCAACGAAACGCGGCCTCCCCAGACCGCCGTTCATGTGGTGGGTCCGGCCGCCGAACCCGACCCGCACACCCCCCTCCAGCCGCCGTCCGAATGGTCCGGCGACGTCCTCGAGCTCCTGCTGGCCGGGGTGCAATCGGGAGGCCTCCCGCCGCCCGAACTACAGCGCGCCGTACGGGCTGCCCTTGCCTTCGACTTCGCATCGCCCGCCGAAAGCCGGACCTCGCTCGGCGCCCTTCCCGCACCATGGCGCGCACCGGCGGCACTGGCGCTCGTGCTGGCCGCCGTCTGGCTTGGGTCCGTGTGGCTGGAGGCCTGGCAACTCGAGCGGGAATACCGGGCGACCGAACGGGACATCGCGGCCCTGTTCGAGGAAACCCTGCCGCAGGCCCGCATGGTCGCCCCCGTGGCCCAGTTCGAGGGCCTGCTGGGACAGGCCGAATCGGACACGACGACTGCGACCATACACAGCCCGCTCGGCGAAGCCCTTGCCAGCATCATGGAGGGCCTCGCCCCGCGCGACCTGACCCTGCAGCGTCTGCGGGGCGACCCGGATCGCCTCGAACTCGAGCTGGAGGGCAGCGGAATCGCGGAACTGGAACAGTTGCGCGAGGCCCTGCGCGAAGCCATGTCCGCGCGTGTGCGGATCGTCTCGGCCGAAACCGGCGAGCAAGGCGTCCGGGCACGCATGACCATCGAGCAAGAACCATGAAGGCCTACTGGGACGCCCTGCAGACACGCGAGCAACGGATCCTGCTGGCAGGTGGCTTGGTCCTGCTCATCGCAGTGGGGTTCCTGGGCGTCGTCGAGCCTCTGCTGGAAAGCCGCGAACAGTCCCGCGACCGACTCACCGAGGCGCGCGCGGAACTGGCCTGGATGCAGGCCACCGCCCCCGAGGTCGCGGCCGCCCGCAGCCGCGAACCGACACAGGACAATCAGCGCCCGCACCTTGAAGGCCGCTCGCTGATCGCCCACGTGGATGCCTCCGCGCGAGCCTTCGGTCTCGGCGAATACCTGGCACGCGCGCGCCCTGGCGATACCGGCGTGACCCTGCACCTCGAGGGGGCGCCCTACAGCGACCTGATGCGCTGGCTCGGCGAACTGGAACAAGAAGACGGCGTCGTGCCCGGACGCATCTTGCTGGAACGCGTCGTCGAACCGGGGCGCATCAATGCCGAACTCTTTCTGACCCGCGAGTCGTAGTGTGACCGTCGCCGCCAACAACCGCGTCGATGAACGCCACCGGGATCGCCCCGCATGGTTCTCGCTGGGGGCGCTTTTTGTTCTCGTCCTGCTGCTTGCGCTGGTCGTACGCGCGCCCGCTTCCGTCGCGCTGGCGGGTGCCGAGCGGTGGGCCGGTTTGCCGGAGACGATCACCTGGGAACAGGTGCACGGGTCGCTCTGGCAGGGTAGCGTCGAGGGGGTTCAATCACCGGCGGGGCCGCTGGGCCAGCTGCACTGGGATGTGCGACCCGGCGAGCTTCTGCGCGGGGGGCTGGGCGCCGACATCCACTGGGCCCCGCCCGGCGGCGGCGAACTCCGGGGAGCGCTCCGGCTCGGCCTCGACAGCGTGCAGCTCTCCGGGCTCGAAGGGACCCTGCCAGCGGCCGCCCTGCATCAGTGGGACACGGGCATCCCCCTGGTTCTGGACGGCCGGTTGCAGACCAGCGGACTGCACCTCCGGGTCCATCGGGACGGAACGGTGGAACACGCCTCGGGGCGGGTCAACTGGCAGGAAGCGGCCGCGGGCCTCCCCCGCCCCTTGCCCCTGGGCGAGCAACGCGCGACCCTGCGCGAAGAGGACCAGCGCTTGGAGATCGACCTGGATGCCTCGCCAGATGCCGAACTGGGCATCACCGGCACGATTCGCCTGGACCTGCGTACGGATCCCCCGGGCATGGATGCGCGGGTTTTGCTGGACCCGCGCGCCCACGCCGATGCCGCCATTCAGCGTTTGCTCGAAAACAATCTTCGCCGTGACGACCAGGGACGGTATCTATGGACCGCAGGATCAGCCCCGTGACACCCGAACGAAACCCGATAACGCCCCGCCGGTTCCGGCCTGCCTCCCCGACTGCCGCGCTGACCGCCAGCGCACTGTTCGGCCTGATGCTGGCGGGTTGTGCCACCACCCCGCCAAACGGGTCCCAGCCCCCGCCAGAGGATATCCGCTATGCCCTGGAACGCGGGGACTGCCGTGCGGCTTACAGTGCGCTGGATACGGCCGACGCACCCGCCTCGGTCGACGTCCGCCTGTCGGTCGCCCGGGTATGCCTGCAGCGCGGGGAATTCGCGCGCACCCGCAACCTCACCGATACCATCCGCCAGGAGAACCCGGATCATCCGGATATCGACTACGCCGCGTATCTCGGTGCCCTGGCGCATCTGGGAACGTGGAACCGGGCCTCGTCCGCGCCACCCAAACAACGCAGCGAACAGGGCCGCCAGGTCTTCCTCCAGCTGGCCGCCTTCCTCAACGACTACCCCATGTCGGAGTACGCGGAGTCCATTGCCCCGCGCCTGGCCCGCCTGCGCGAGAACCTGGCCGACATCGAACTGGAGATCGCCGACCGATCCGCCGCGGCAGGACACGCAGACGAGGCCCGCGCCCGAATCGAGTACGTGCGCGACTATTACCCGGGTACCACGGCCGCCCAAACCGCCGCCGAAAGACTGAAAGCACGTGAAGTCGACGAAGACGATTCCAGGAACTGACCGACCAAGCGACACACCCCGACAGCCGGCAGGGCCGCCTGTCGCATTCCCGCCCCTCACTAAGCAGGGCAAGTCGCCCCCCCTCGGGAAGTCGACAGGTCCACCAGGACGAAAGAGAAGTCCGTACGGGATGTAGCCGTGACCGATAGCTGGTCTCTGGCGCACCCCTTTCCATCCGAGGCAACAAAAAGGGCCCGGATCCATCTGGATTCGGGCCCTTGTGGAAAGGCTGCCAAAGCGGTTCATCTGAACACGCAAGCCAACCCCCAGGGTTGACCAATATCAGAGCACTGGCTGCAAGGGCCGGAAGACAATGGCATTCGGGTTGGAGACTACGATCTGCAGAATTTCGCCCATGCCCGGCTCGTTCAGCAAGGCCGCAAAGCCAGTGTAGTCTCCGTTCAGATTGTCACATCCCTCAACCGTCATATCGACCGAGTAGAGATTCTTGTCCGGATTCAGGGACCGCGCCCCTCCGGAATAGAAACACCCCTCACTGTCCTGGGCAAAGAAGTCGCCCGCAGCATCGATAGGGACTACAACATGGTATCCAGGTTCATAGTAGCCCCAACTACCTTCGATCATGTCCGTATCCGAAGGCTGGTCGTACTGGGTGTCGTATTCAAGGGAAACCGTACCCTCGGTGTCCAGTGAGGTTTCGAATACCAGACTCATGGATTCTGACGTCGTCACCGTGCCTTCCAGCACAGCATCCGCGAAGTACCAGCCGTTGATTCCGTAAGCACGGACATCGGCATTCACCCGCTCACCCGTTACCGAGTATTCGCCAGCGTAAATGACCCCCTCGTCCTCGCTGATCGCAAACACCCGGCCGTCGTAGAAAAGTCCTTGGGCATCGAACGTCCCAACGCCTTCTTCGGTGAAGGTGCCACGCCAGATGCCTTCTGCAGACGCTTGTTCCTGTTCATCGCCTTCATCGCTCCCGCTTGAAGAACCGCCACCACCGGACGACCCTCCGCAGCCTGCCACCAGGGCGATTGTCACGGCCGCAAGGCCGAGCTTCCATGCAGATCCCTCTGCCGATTTCAGATTCCACATACTTCCCTTCTCCCTTTTATTTTTTCCATAAAGCCTGTGAGGGCTTGGCCGAGTCTAAAGAACCGGGGATTCAATCACCAGCCGCGCAAACAGCCAGAACCCATATGGAAAGCCACTCCTGACCGATACTAAAAGACCGAACTGGGCAGGGTTTGACAGTCCCAGCCGCCCGGACCTGCGATTCTTGTTCGACCGCGGCGAGTTCCTTCTCGCGTCGGCGGCCGAGCGAGCTTGAAGGACAGCGCGCTGGGCGCACCCGTCGAAATCGCCGATGCCCCAGACATGCTGGTGACCCGGAGGAGCTTTGGAGTGAAGCAGTCATTCGGCCCATCAAATGGCGACGTGCATCGCCATGAACCAGCGCGATCGATGCGGCAGGTCTTCGCATGGATTTCACTGGCGTTGTCTTCGGCGCTTCTGGCGGTCGGGTGCGGGGGTGGGGGCGGCGGATCATCCAGTGGGGGTTTCGTCGTGTCCGGGAGCATCGAGGTGCAGGCCTTGCATCATGTCGATTCCGATACGAACGACCCGGAAAGCCGGATCTCCAGCAACAACGACCTGGCCAATGCGCAAGCGGTGCGCATGCCCGCCATCATCGGCGGATTTGTGGCCAGCCCCCTGACCGACAGCCGCTTCGGCTCGGCCGGAGACCCGGATGACATATTCGTGGCCGAGTTCGAGGCCGGCGACCAGGCCTTGCTGGAGTTCCCGGATCCCGCACGGGCCGATCTCGACCTGAACCTGATTGATGAAGACGGGATGCTGGTGGATGCCTCCATCGGGATCGACGGTTTCGAACGCGTCGTCGCACCCGAGGCCGGGCTTTACTATGTCCGGGTATCGGCCTATTCGGGCCAGTCCGCGTACCATTTGCGACTCGACTCGTCGCAGCTGCTGGACCCCGCGCATGCGGCAAGCCTGCGTGTGGCGGATGACTTTGTGCCGGGCGAGATCATCGTGCGCAGCGCGGACGAGATCCGCCCATTTGCACAAGGGAAAACCCCGGCCGACATGCTCCTGCAGAGGATTTCCGGGGCGCCGGGACGCGAGCAGCTCTGGCGCATCCCCGAGGGTCATGCGGAGGCAGTCATCAGTACGCTGGGCCTGCATACGCCCTCGATCTCGCCCGCAGTGGCCTGGCGCACCCCGGAACACGCCGCTCGCCATGACACCCTGCGCGTCATCAAGGCGCTGCGGGGACAACCGGATATCGTCTCGGCATCGCCCAACTACCGAATGACTCCCCTGCGGACGACGCCCAACGACCCACACTGGGGAGATCAATGGTTCCACGAAGCCATCAACCTGCCGCAAGCCTGGGACATCACCACCGGCCAGGAAGCAGACGAAGAGGTTGTCGTGGCCGTCATCGATACCGGCGTCTACCGCGAGCACGAAGACCTGGACGAGAACCGACTCTTCCCGACAAAGCGGTTTGTCTGCGATCCGGCAGACAGCACCTGTGATGAAGAGCGTTCCTGGCATGGTACGCACGTCACCGGAATTATCGGGGCGGCCACCGACAACAGTCTGGGCGTCGCCGGCATCTCCTGGGGGGTGGACATCCTCCCCGTCTGGACGCTGAACGGGACCGGGACCCTGAACGACACGCTACAGGGGATTCGCTATGCCGCGGGTCTGCCGAACGACTCCGGCACCGTACCCGACAAGCCGGCCGACATCATCAACCTCAGTCTCGGGGGCGGTGGCTACAGCGCAGAGGCCGATGCACTCTTGCAGGAGGTACGCGAGCTCGGAATCCTGGTGGTCGCGTCCTCGGGCAACGACGGAGTCGGCACGGTCGGCTATCCCGCGGCCTACGAATCGGTACTGGCAGCGGGCGCCACGGACCGCAACGCCGAACGCGCCTGGTACAGCAACTACGGCCCCCGCCTGGACCTGGTGGCGCCCGGGGGCGTCATGATTCACCCCGAAGACGGCATCCTGAGCACCTGGGTCAATGACACGGGCGAAACCCTTGCATCGGACTACGCATTCCTTCAGGGCACTTCAATGTCCACAGCGGTCGTTTCCGGCGTCCTTGCGCTGGGCCACGCGGTGAATCCGGAGCTCTCCCCGGGATTGCTGCTGGAGCTGCTCGAATCGGGCCAGCTCACCCAGGACCTGGGACCCACGGGTTGGGACCCGGAAACCGGGTGGGGCGAGATCGACGCGCATCAGGCGGTCCAGGAGATCGCGGCCCGGGCCGGCTCGGGAGAGCTGGCACCCCGGATCTCGGCATCCCCACAAAGCCTGAACTTCGGCTTCACCGGAACGGGCCTGGATCTGCGCCTGCGCAACGGGGGCGATGGCACCCTGCTGATTGAAGACATCGCCTCGCCCGCGACCTGGCTCACCGTGGAACAACACGCGGTCACCGACGACGGTCTGGGGCTTTATCACGCCTACGGGCAGCGCGATGCCCTGAGCCCGGGCGACTACGAGTCTCGCTTGCGCATCACCGCCGACAACGGCGACCCGCGCGACATTCCGGTCGGCATCCGGGTCGCCGAGCGCGACCCGCAAAGCGATACCGTGGGACGGGTCTACGTACTCCTGCTCGACCGCGACGATCGCGTCGTGGCGCAAACGGCCCTGGAACCCGAGTTCGGGACCTACCGCTATCGCTTCGAAGGGGTGCCCGCCGGGGATTATCGCGTGGTCGCCGGCACCAACATCGCGGGCGATGACCAGATTTGTGCCGGCGCCGAGGCCTGCGGAGCCTGGCCTCAATATGGAGCCCGCGAGACCTTCCGGGTGGATCGCGACCGTACCGGACTCGACTTCGGAATCGCCTGGCGGCCGTTCACAGACGGTGGTTTTGCCCTGTAGCCCCGCTGCCCAGCGCTTGGGGTGAACTGGATCACCGGGCCTCGCACCGGGACGCGGGAAACGATTTACACCTAGAAACAGAAAGGGGTGCCGGGTCAGAACCCGGCACCCCTATGGCTTTCCCCTACTGCAGGGCAGCGGCCCATAAGCCGTAACCCACTCGGACGATCGATACTAGCTATCCGGGAAATTCACTTCCGTCGTCTCACCCGCCTCGACTTCGGCGTTGGCCTGATCGACGAACTCGATGGCAGTGGCCTCCTCCGGATCGTCCTCGCCCGCCTCGAAGGTCAGGGCCACCGTGTAATCGCCCGCCTCCAGGAATCCTGCGGTGTAGCGGTACTCCCAGTCACCGGTCGCCTCGACATGGCGGTAGTGCACGTTGGCCGTGGTCACCGCATCGTCATCGTCGTCGCGGAGATCACGCGGCTCACGGTCAGGGCCCTCGAAGACATAAACCGCCGCGCCCGGGCAGGCGTACAGCCCCGGTTCGCGCTCTTCGCAGGTGAAATCCGCGGGGAGCAGCCCGGGATCCACTGTCCCCGTAATGGCGCCCGCTTCACGGTTATCCACCAAACGCAGCGAACGCCGCATGCGATGGTAGCCCTCAAAGCGAGTGTCTTCGCGGATCGCTTTGCGCAGATCAAAGTCCACGGTGAACGAGGCCTCTTCGTCCTCCGCAATGCTGAAGCCGCTGGATAGCTGCAAGCCCGCCTGCAACCCACCCGGGATGATCAGGTTCTCGCTGTAGCCATCCACGAACTCGATGAACGAGCTGGTCGCGAAATTGGAGAGCGGCGGCGCACTGACACCCTCTTCGCGCTCCAGATGAAAACGGATCCAGTCGTAATCGCCTGCCGGGACTTCTGCGTCCTCGAACAGGAATTCAGAGTCTTCGCCTTGCAACGCGAGCAAATCGATCTCGCGAACGGATTCGTCCTCACCCAGATCGATGCGAATGCGTTCGCCGTCGGAAGGCTGTAGCTCGATATGGGTAAAGCGGACCACGACCCGGCTGGCCGAATCGACAGGGGCATCCGTCACGGCAAGGCTCATCTGTCCGGTCCCGCCACCGCTGCTCCCGCCGCCGCCACAGGCGACGAGCCCCGCCGTCGCGATCCCCAACCCCACCAAACGAGTCAAATTGCCAATCTTGTGCATCACGGTCTCCCTCTAGCCAGAAACGTCCTTTGCAAGCCTAGGCAGTTTGCCAGGCCCGATGACGCACAAAGCCGCATGGACCGCGGAAAGGCTGGAAAACCAGAAGCGCATCACACGAAACGAACCGCACGGAGCCGCTGTCGGGGCGAGTCCCGCGTCGCGAATGGGCGGGGTCGACTTGCGATTTCGGCGAGAACTCGGCAGGCGTCGGCCCGCCGCAGCGTTGGTCGACACCGCCGAGGCAACCAGAAGCGTCAGAAGCGGTCGAGGCTGGCGAGGCTGGCGAGGGGGCCCGAGAGATCGCGGATGCGCATCCAGGAGGCGATGCTGGCGCGCCAGCGGCGGGTAGGCAGGACGGCATGGGGTACGGTCTGACTGAGAAACATCACCAGCGTCCCCGCGCGTGGCTGGATGCGGCGGATCTCGCGCCCTTCGCTGTCGTAGATTGCGAGCTGGCCGCCGTCGCGTTCACGCCAGTGACGGTTCAGGTAGAACACCAGGGACAGGCGGCGGCAGTTGCCGGCCTGAAAGGCGTCCACGTGCCGGGCGTAGTGCGTGCCAGGCGGATACAGGGCGAAGTGGGATTCGGTCTCGAACAGGCCCGGAATCAACGCCCGGCTCGCCTGCAAACGAATCTCGTCGAGGCGCGCCATGAACGCCTGCTGCGCGGGACTCGCGCCATCCAGCCAGTGAATCCAATCGCCGCGGGTCGCCCGGTCCCGATGGCGTTCGCCGGCACGGCCGATCCGCGCCTGCGCCAGTTGCGCCGCATCACGCAGCGCATAGACCTCCTCTCGCAGGGCGTCGACGATCTCCTGCGGCAGGAAATCGGGCCAGACGAGCCGATGCTCGTGCGCCAGCGCATCCAGCCAGCCGTCGGGCTCGCAGAATTCAGAGGAGGAGTCGGCCACGACCGGCGCAAGGGTTGGCGCGGTCTCGGCGGCTTCCAGCCATTCGGGGCCAAGGGCAGGCAGGTTCACGTACTCGGGTCTTCCATTCGGGCCGCGATCGCGGCGCGCAGGCGGGCGCCTGTCAGGCAGACGCCCAGATCAGCGTCTTCCCCACAGGATATATACCGGGAACGCCAGGGTGCGCAAGGGCTTTATAGCACCGTTGCCCTGCCAAGAGGCTGCAGACTAGTACGCCAGAAAACCGCCGGCGATCAGGTGCTGGCGCAAGGCGGCCTGGGCCTCGGTGACGCGGGCGCGGGCGCCACGCAGGCCCAGCTCGACCTGCGGCGCCTGGCGGTCCATGCGCGGGAGACAGGAGATGCGCAGGTCGGGGAACGCGGCCTCCATGGCCTCGAGCACCGGGACCAGGCGGCTCTCGGTGACATTCTCCAGGCGCAGGACCTCTTCCACGGCACCCGCTGCCGCATCGCGGTCGGGGAAGCGCTGCTCCAGGACCCGGCGGGCCATGGGCTCGGCCATGGCCGGGAAACCGGGTACGCAGTGATGCTGCGCACAGCTAAAGCCGGGGATGCCGTTGACCGGGTTCGGGATCAGGCTGGCCCCCTCGGGGAGCTCGGCCATGCGTACGCGGTGGGGCCAGGCGTCGGCACCGAAGCGCTCCTCGAGGATGGCCATGAATTCGGGATGAGGCGCCAGCGGCCGGCCCAGTGCCTCGGCCAGGCAGGCGCGGGTGCGATCATCCGGGGTCGCGCCGATGCCGCCGAAGCTGAACACCTCGGCGCCGCTGGCCAGGGTCTCGCGGAAGGTCTGCGTCAGCAGGCGGGCGTTATCACCGACGATACGGATCCACGCAAGTTCCAGCCCCCTTTCCGCCAGCGCCGCGGTCAGGTGCGCCTGATGCCGATCGCGGCGCTTCCCGCTCAGGAGCTCGTCGCCGATGATCACGGCGCCGATCTCGATCGTGTGCGATCCCCGGCCGTCCATCGTGGGTCGATCCATCGCCGATCTACTGCTTGGCACCCATGGCCAGCGCGCGCTCGCGCGCAGCCGCACGCGCCTCGGGGGCGTTGTCCGGATCGTCGAGCCACGGCGCCAGGTGCTGCTGCAGCAGCCCGGCCAGGAAGTCGAGATGATCGGCGCGGTCGTTCAGCGCCGGGATGTAGTGGAAGCGCTCGCCGCCGGCCTCGGTGAAGATCTCGCGGTTTTCGTCGCCGATCTCCTCGATGGTCTCCAGGCAATCCGCCGAGAAACCGGGGCAGATCACGTCCACCGAGCGCACGCCCTGTCCCGGCAAGGCCTCCAGGGTCTTGTCGGTGTAGGGCTGCAGCCATTCCTCGCGACCGAAGCGCGACTGGAAGGTGACCTGCCACTGGTCGTCGTTCAGCCCCAGCGCCTGCGCCAGCTTGTGCCCGGTGGCGTGGCACAGGCAGTGGTAGGGGTCGCCCTGCAGCAGGTAGCGTTTGGGGATGCCGTGGAAGGACATCATCAGGCGATCGGCCTGACCATGCGCCTGCCAGTGCTCGCGCACGCTGTTGGCCAGGGCCTCGATGTAGCCGGGCTGGGCGTCATAGGCGGCGATGAACTGCAGATCGGGCACCCAGCGCCAGCCCTTGAGCACGTCGGCCACGGCATCGAAGGTGGAGCCATTGGTGCTGGCCGAGTACTGCGGGTACAGCGGCAACACGACCACACGACGCACGCCCTGGCGGCGCAATTCGTCCAGGCCGGATTCAATGGACGGGTTGCCATAGCGCATGCCCAGGGCGACCGGGACATCCTCGCCGACCTGCGCGGCCAGGCGCTCGCGCACACCGGCGGCCTGGCGTTTCGAGATCGCCAGCAGCGGCGAGCCCTCGTCGGTCCAGACGGTTGCGTATTTCGCCGCCGAGCGCTTCGGCCGGATATTCAGGATCACGCCGTTCAGGATCAGCCACCAGATGGGTCGCGGGACCTCGACCACGCGCGGGTCCCAGAGGAACTCCTTCAGGTAGCGCCGCAAGGCGGGCGCGGTGGGTTCGTCCGGCGTCCCCAGGTTGGTCAGCAAAACGCCGACGCCGCGCGCCTGGCCATGGCGATAATCCGCTTCTCCGAAATACTTCATGGGGCTCCTTGCAGGCATGGGGGACGGTGACTCCCTGTCGGAGTCACGGAGCGTCGCTTTGGTTCACACGCCAAGGATACCCGCGGGCACGAGTGGGCGCGCGCCCGGGACGGATCAGACGCTACGACCCCGCAACGGGCTGGTACGCGGGAAGTGCGCCTGCAGGAACTCCATCTGGTCGGCCAGCACGCGCTTGCCCTTGAGGAAGATGTATTCCGCGTGGGTGGGCGTAAACGGGATGGCGAGCAACTGCATCCCGGCCTCTTCCGGCGTGAACCCGGCCTTGTGGTTATTGCAGCGCTTGCAGGCGGTGACCACGTTGGTCCAGGTGTCTTCGCCGTCCTGGCTGATCGGGGTCACGTGGTCGCGGGACAGATCGTGTTCGGGGAACGCGTGACCGCAGTAGAGGCAAAGGTGGGCATCGCGGCGGAACAGGGTGGTGTTATTGAGCGGGGGGATGTAGTCGTTGAAGCGGGACTTGCGGGTGCCGTGAGTGGCGATGATCGAGTTGACCTCGACCCGTGACTGCAACCCGGTGCGCGCGTTGATGCCGCCGCGCATGCGATATAGCGGGCTGCCACAGGTGTAGGCCACCTGCTCGGTGTAATAGAGGCGCACGGCCTGCTCCAGGCCGATCCACTCCAGCGGCATGCCCGCGGCATCCGTGCGCAGGACCTGATGCTCATTCGGCAACATGACCCCGTCCCGTCTCAAGGAAACACGGATTTGCTCACGCGGCGTACGGGTGAACAAATCCATGCCGCCTTCGATACCCGAAAAACAATAAACAGCCTTCAGGAACAAAGCAATTACAACGCCATGACCCGCGGTATCGTAAGCTCGCCCAACCTGACGGGCCCTGCAACGAGAGTGGACACGGTTTAAGCACGAGGCCGGATCCGCTACACTCGCGGGTCGTTTTTTGTGCGGCACGCCCGAATCACGCGTGCCGCATCCGATTTCACCACCCGCGAGCGCGGCTGAACGTCCCATAGGGAATACGGGAACGCTTGGCCCGGGGAGAGAGCGCATGGCAATCAAATTATCCGTTCCCAAGGAGTCCGCCAGCGGCGAGCGCCGCGTGGCCCTGGATCCGTCGGTAGCGGCCAAGTTCAGCGATATGGGCATCACGGTGCAGCTGGAAAAGGGTGCCGGTTCCGAGGCCCATTTTCCGGATGCGGCCTACGATAAGGCCTCCGTGGTCGACACCGAGACCGCCTACGGCCAGTCGGACCTGATGGTCCGCGTGGCACCGCCGACAGTCGAGGAGATCAACCAGCTGCCGGAAGGCTCGACCGTGGTCAGCCTGTTCCACGCCCACCGCAACCCGGATGTGGTCAAGGCGATGCAGGAGCGCAAGATCCTGAGCTTCGCGATGGAGCTGATCCCGCGCATCTCGCGCGCCCAGAGCATGGACGTGCTGTCCTCGCAGGCGGCCGTGGTCGGCTACAAGGGCGCGATCATGGGCTCCGACCTGTCCTGCCGCTTCTTCCCGATGCTGACCACCGCGGCCGGCACCATCCGTCCGGCCAAGGTCATCGTGATCGGCGCCGGCGTGGCCGGACTGCAGGCGATTGCCACGGCCAAGCGCCTGGGCGCGATGGTCGAGGCCTATGACGTGCGCTCCGCCACCAAGGAGCAGGTCGAGTCGCTCGGCGCGAAGTTCCTCGATCTCGGCGTCTCCGCCGAGGGCGAGGGCGGCTACGCCCGCGAACTGACCGCGGAAGAGAAAAAGCAGCAGCAGGATGCCCTGGGCGAGTACATCGCCAAGGCCGACGTGCTGATCACCACCGCCGCGATCCCGGGACGCGATGCACCCAAGCTGATCCCCAAGATCATGGTCGAGGGCATGAAGCCGGGTGCGGTCATCATCGACCTGGCGGCCGAAGGTGGCGGCAACTGCGAGCTGAGCAAGCCCGGCGAGACCCACGACCACAAGGGCGTGATCATCCATGCCCCGTTGAACGTGCCCTCGCAGGTCCCGCTGCATGCCTCCGAGATGTATGCCAAGAACCTGCTGAATTTCCTCACGCCGATGATCGCCGAAGGCGGCGAATTCCAGCCCGACTGGGATGACGAGGTCATCGCCAAGAGCGTGCTGACCCGCGATGGCGAGATCGTGCACGAGGCCACCCGCGAGGCCCTGAAGGGAGCTCAATCATGATCATCGAAGGCTTTATCGCGCTGTACATCTTCATGCTCGCGGCCTTCACCGGCTACGAGATCATCTCCAAGGTCCCGGTCATCCTGCATACCCCGCTGATGTCCGGTTCCAACTTCGTCCACGGCATCGTGCTGGTCGGGACCATGGTCGCGCTCGGCCACGCCACGACCCCGCTGGAACAGGCCATCGGCTTTGTCGCCGTGATCCTGGCCGCGGGCAACGCCGTGGGTGGCTATGTCGTCACCGAACGCATGCTGGAGATGTTCAAGACCAGCAAGAAGGACGACAAGAAGGGAGATAACGCATGAGTCTGATTATCAACCTCGCCTATTTTGCGGCGGCGGTCCTGTTCATCGTCGGCCTCAAGCAAATGTCTTCGCCGACCACCGCGCGGCCGGGCATCATGTGGGCCGGCGTGGGGATGGTGCTCGCCACGCTCGTGACCTTCGTGCATCCGGAGGTCTCCGGGGGCGTGAACTACACCCTGATCGTCCTGGGTATCGTCATCGGTGGCGGTCTCGCCTGGTGGAGCGGCAAGAAGGTCGCCATGACCGACATGCCGCAGATGATCGCGCTGTACAACGGCATGGGCGGCGGCGCCGCGGCCGGCATCGGCGCGATCTACCTGCTGCAGGCCACCCCGGAAAGCGTCAGCAACACCGGCCTGGCGATCGCCACCACCGGCTCGCTGATCGGTTCGGTCGCCTTCTCCGGTTCGCTGGTGGCCTACGCCAAGCTGCAGGGCCTGATGAAGAAGACCTTCCACTTCCCGGGCCAGCAGGTGGTGAACATCGCCATCTTTGCTATCACCGTGATCCTCGGCTTCATGCTGGCGACCGGCGGCGGCGAGATCGGCTCGGCCACACTGCTGCTGTTCTTCGTCCTATCGCTCGCCTTCGGCATCCTGATGACCCTGCCGATCGGCGGCGCCGACATGCCGGTGGTCATCTCGCTGTACAACGCCCTCACCGGCCTCGCGGTCGGCCTCAAGGGCATCGTGCTCGACAACCCGGCCCTGATGATCGCCGGTATCGTCGTTGGCGCGGCCGGCACGCTGTTGACCCAGCTGATGGCCAAGGCAATGAACCGCCCGATCAAGAACATCCTGTTCAGCCAGTTCGGTGGCAGCAGCGGGGGTGCCGAGGAAGCGATCGAGGGCACCATGAAGGAGATCCAGGCCAACGACGCCGGGATCATGATGGCCTTTGCCGAGAAGGTGATCATCGTGCCGGGCTACGGCATGGCCGTGGCGCAGGCACAGCACAAGATCTGGGAATTCACCCAGCTGCTGCAGAAGCGCGGCGTGGACGTGAAGTTCGCGATCCACCCGGTCGCGGGCCGCATGCCCGGGCACATGAACGTGCTGCTGGCCGAGGCCGGCGTGCCCTACGACATCATCTTCGACCTCGACGAGATCAACGAGGAGTTCAAGACCGCGGATGTCGCCATGGTCATCGGCGCGAACGACGTCGTGAACCCGGTGGCCCGGACCAATCCGGACTCGCCGATCTACGGCATGCCGATCCTCAACGCGGACCAGGCGCACAACGTCATCTGCGTGAAGCGCGGCAAGGGCTCCGGTTTCTCGGGCATCGAGAACCACCTGTTCTATGCCGACAACAACCAGATGTTGTACGGCGACGGCCAGAAGGTGGCCGCCGAACTGGTGGCATCGGTCAAGGCCCTCGGCTAGTCGGCCCGCCCCACTCGCGGGGCCCGGACACCGGGCCCCGCAACCGAAACCCGGCCACCGTTTTGCGGTGCCGGGTTTTTTTGTTGCTCACCCACCGGGCCAGGATTGAAACCCGAAATCTGTACGATTCCTGTACAAACTACCCACAAGGGCCGGGGTCAAACCCCGGTTAGCACACACAGCGCGCACTCGGTTTCACATAACGATCATAACTCGCTGTTTTCCCTATATTAAATGGATCTGGTCGATTTTTGCCCAATCCAAGTAGCCCTTAGCAGTAACAAGCATTTAGGGATGTTCATACCGATTCACCCACAGAGTTATCCACAGCTTTTGTGGATAACCCCCTCCCGCAGTGCGGCGGCCACTCCCCCTCCCCGGCGTCCGACACAGTAGACTGTGCGCATGCCTGCCGCGCCCCGAATCGCCTGCATCGCGCTGGATCGCCCTCTGGACCGGCTGTTCGACTACCGCATCCCCGAGGACCTGACGCTTGCACCCGGCCAGCGGGTGCGCGTGCCCTTCGGGCGCGGGTCGACCATCGGGGTCGTGGTCGAGCTGGCATCCACCAGCGAGGTTGCACCCGGCCGCCTGCGTGCGATCCAGGAAGCACCCGAGGCAAAACCGATCCTGGGGCCCCGCCTGCTGGAGTTGCTGCAGTTCGGGGCGCGCTACTACCACCACCCCCTGGGCGAAGCCCTGCTGGGGGCACTTCCCCCGGCCCTGCGCCATGGCGACCCGCTCCCCGCCCTGACCCCGGAGACCCTGTGGCGGATGACACCCGCGGGCCGCCAGGCGCTGGCCGACGGTGACGCCCGCGGGCGACGCCAGCAGGCCGTCCTCCGCGCGCTGGCCCACCCGGATTCCACACCACATGCCTCACCAGCCCTGGATCGCGCCACCCTGGCCGCCGCCACCGGGCTGCAACTCGCCCCGCGCGAACTGCGCGCGTTTGCGGAACGCGGCTGGCTGGAGGCGATCACGCCCGACCCGAAACAGCCACCGCCCCCGAACATCAGCGACCACACCCTGACCGCCGAACAACGCGCCGCCGTCGACGCCCTGACCCCGGATACCGGCGTACCCCTCCTGCTGGAGGGTGTTACCGGCAGCGGCAAGACCGAGGTCTACCTGCAAATGGCCGAACGCGTCCTGGCACGCGGGCGCCAGGTCCTGTTCCTGATCCCCGAGATCGCCCTGACGCCACAGCTGAGCGCGCGCATCCAGCAGCGCTTCCCCGGGCAGGTCGCCCTCCTCCACTCCGGGCTGTCCGAGGGCGAGCGCCTGCGCGCCTGGGAGTCGGCCCGTCAGGGGCAGCGCCGCATCGTCGTCGGCACCCGTTCGGCGCTGTTCACGCCCCTGCCCGATCTCGGCCTGATCATCGTTGACGAGGAGCACGACAGCGCCTTCAAGCAGCAGGACGGCTTTCGCTACAACGCCCGCGACCTGGCCATCAAGCGCGGCCAGCTGGAACAGGCCGCGGTGGTCCTGGGCTCGGCCACGCCGACCCTGGAGACCCTGCATGCGGCCACCACTGGCCGCTACGCCCACGCCCGACTGGCGACGCGCCCGGACGGCTCGCAACCCCCCGCCGTCGAGGCCATCGACACGCGTGTGCACACCCCGGACGAGGGCCTCACCGCCCCGCTTCTGGATGCCATGCAACAAACCCTCGCCGCCGGCCACCAGTGCTTCCTGCTACTGAACCGGCGCGGCTTCGCCCGCGTGCTGGCCTGCGACGCCTGCGGCTGGGTCGCCGAATGCCCGGACTGCGATGCGCGCCTGACCATCCACGCGCACAACCCGCGTGCCGTCTGCCACCTCTGCGGTCACCAGGAACCGCGCCCCCAGCGCTGCCCGCAATGCGGCGAGGCCCTGGCCCAGCGCGGTCTCGGCACCCAGCGCCTGGAACAGGCCCTGGCCCGCCACTACCCGACCACTCCGCTGATCCGCCTGGACCGCGACAGCATCCGCCACAAGGGGGCACTCGAGGAGGCACTGGACCGCATTCGCCAGCTGGATGCCGCCATCGTCGTCGGGACCCAGATGCTGGCCAAGGGCCACGACTTCCCGCAGGTCGGACTGGTCGGCGTGATTGACGTCGACCAGGGCCTGTTCAGCGTTGACCTGCGCGCGACCGAAAACACCCTGCAGCTGATCGTGCAGGCCGCCGGGCGCGCCGGACGCGGTTCCGGCGGCGGCCGCGTCCTGCTGCAGACCGGTCATCCGGACCACCCCCTGATCCGCGGCCTGAACGCCGCGGACTACCCGGCGATGGTCGCGCCCCTGCTGGAGGAGCGCGCCGCCGCCGAGATGCCACCCCACGGCCACCTGGCCCTGGTCCGCGTCGAGGCGGGCGATGCCGAGACCACCCGCCGCCACGCCGAGCGCGTCGCCACGCACCTGCGCAACGCGGCTGCCGAAGGCCTGCGCGTACTCGGCCCGGCCCCCGCACCGCGCCACCGCATCAATCGCCGCTTCCGCGAACAGATCCTGCTGCAGTCCACCCAGCGCGGCCCACTCCATCGGGCCCTGACCCACGCCCGCCACGCCTGGCAGACCGACGACCTCCCGCGCGGCACCCGCATCGCCATCGACATCGACCCGGTCTCGCTGGCGTAAACCGCCGCCCGGTTCCCTTCGAGCGCCCCGTACCGGGGCGGCACGACCAGCGCTTCCGGGTTAGAATGCGGCCCTTTTTACCCGACGGATCGAGCTTCCCTTGAAAGACACCCTGACCGAGGCCCTGGCGGCCGCACTGGAGACCCTGGTGGCCGAAGGCCGCGTACCCGCCGACCACGGTGTCGAGGTGCAGGTCACGCGTGCGCGCGACCGCGAACACGGCGACTTCGCCGCCAACCTCGCGATGCAGCTCGCGCGCCCGGCGAAATCCAAGCCACGCGATCTGGCCGAGGCCCTGTGTGCGGCCATGCCCGAGGTGCCCGGCCTCGCCGGCACCGAGATCGCCGGCCCCGGTTTCATCAACTTCCGCCTGGCCGCGGATGCCCGCACGCTGGTGCTGGGCCGCGTCGCGACCCAAGGTGCCGACTTCGGCCGCTCCAGCGTAGGCGGCGGACGCCCGGTGCAGGTGGAATTCGTCTCCGCCAATCCCACCGGGCCGCTGCATGTCGGCCATGGCCGCGGCGCGGCCTTCGGCGCCACGGTGGCCGACCTGCTGGATTTCTGCGGGTTCGATGTCACCCGCGAGTACTACGTGAACGACGCCGGGCGGCAGATGAACATCCTCGCTGCCAGTGTGTGGCTACGCTACCTGGAGCAGCACGGTGTCCCGGTGCCGTTCCCGGCCAACGGCTACAAGGGCGACTACATCTACCCGGTCGCCGAGACGCTGACCGCGCAGATCGGCGAACAGGGCGTGCACCCGGCCGAGGCCGTCACCCGCGGTCTTCCGGCGGACGAGCCGGACGGCGGCGACAAGGAAACCTTCATCGACGCGGTGATCGGCCGCGCCCGCGAGCTCCTGGGCGAGACGCTCTACCGCAAGGTGTTCGACTGCGGCCTGAACGCGATCCTCGATGACATCCGCGACGACCTGCGCGAGTTCGGCGTGGAGTACCAGTGCTGGTTCTCCGAACGCAGCCTGGCCGACTCCGGCGCGATCGACGCCGCGGTGGAGGACCTGCAGGGGCGCGGCGCGCTGTACGAGCAGGACGGGGCCCTGTGGTTCCGCTCTACCGACTACGGCGACGACAAGGACCGCGTGGTGCGCCGCGAGAACGGCGACTACACCTACTTCGCCTCCGACATCGCCTACCACCGCGAGAAGTTCCAGCGCGGTTTCGAGCGCGTCATCAACATCTGGGGCGCCGACCACCACGGCTACGTCCCGCGCGTGCGCGCCGCGCTGCAGGCCCTGGGCCTGGACCCCGGCCGCCTCGACGTGCTGCTGGTGCAGTTCGCGATCCTCTACCGCGGTGGCGAGCGCCTGCCGATGTCCACCCGTGCCGGGCAGTTCGTCACCCTGCGCGAGCTGCGCGACGAGGTCGGCTCGGATGCCGCGCGCTTCTTCTACGTACAGCGCCGCTGCGACCAGCACCTGGACTTCGACTTGGATCTCGCCAAGTCGCAGTCCAACGACAACCCAATGTACTACATCCAGTACGCCCACGCGCGCATTGCCAGCGTGCTGCGCACCGCCGCCGAGCGCGGACATGCCCCGGCCGCCGCCGACGCCGCAGGCCTCAGCACGCGCCTGACCGAACCGCAGGAGGATGACCTGCTGGATCGCCTGGACCGTTTCCCGGAGGTGATCGCGGCGGCCGCCGAGGCCTGCGAACCGCACCAGATCGCCCAGTACCTGCGCGAGCTGGCCGCCGGCTTCCACGCCTACTACAACGCGGTACCCTTCCTCAACGCGGACGACCCCGACGTGATCGGCGCGCGCCTCGCGCTGCTGACCGGCGCCAAGCAGGTGCTGCAAAACGGCCTGCGCCTGCTGGGCGTGACCGCCCCGGAACGGATGTAGACCATGGCCCAGGCGCGCAAGACCCGTCGCAAGTCCGCCCCGCGGAAGGCCTCGCGGCCGATCCCCGGCTGGGTATGGATGTTGCTCGGCCTGCTGATCGGCCTGGGGCTTGCCGCCGTGCTGTACCTGCAGGGTGCCGACCGCTCGCCGGATCTGGGCGCGCTGTTCGGTGACCCGGATCCCGCGACCGAGACGGCCGCCCCGACCCCGGCACCGGTGGAGCGGGACACCGTTCCCTCGGACGACGAGCCCCGCTTCCGCTACTACGAGCTGCTGCCCGAGGACGAGATCCGGGTGCCGGAGTCCGAGCGCGACGCGCCCGCCCCGGCTGTGCCACCGGCCGCATCGCCCAGTGAAGGCGATCCGGTCGTCCTGCAGACCGGCTCGTTCCGCCGCTTTGCCCAGGCCGACGAGATGAAGGCACGACTGACCCTGCTCGGTCTGGACCCGAAAGTGCACGAGGTCGAGATCCAGGGCGAGACCTGGTACCGCGTCTACCTCGGCCCGTTCAGTGACGAGGACCGCGTGCGCCAGGCGCTGGAGCGCCTGCGCACGGAGAATATCGAGGCCCTGCGTCTGCGCTACCAGGGCTGAGCGTGAAACCGGCCCCCGCACCGGATCTCGACGCCCTCGCGGCCCGCATCGAGGCGTTGCCCTCCGGCGGCGAACGCAAGGACCTCGCGGACCTGCTGCGCCGGGCCCGCCAACGCCAGCGGCGCGGGCAGCCGTGCGACCGCATGGCCCGCACCCTCGCCGAACGCCTGGCCACCACCGAGGGGGCCGGCCCCCAGGTAGGCAGCGACGAGCGCGCCCGCCTGCGCCCGCAACCCGTCTACGCCGGCGACCTGCCGATCCACGCCGAACGCGAACGCATCGTCGCCGCCATCCGCGAGCACCCGGTGCTCGTGCTGTGCGGCGAGACCGGCTCCGGCAAGACCACCCAGCTGCCCAAGCTGTGCCTGGAGGCCGGGCGCGGCGAGGCCGGGCTGATCGGTCACACCCAGCCGCGCCGGATCGCCGCGCGCTCGGTGGCCAGCCGCATCGCCGAGGAACTGGGCACCACCCTGGGCGGCAACCGGGACTCCACGGTCGGCTTCAAGGTACGTTTCTCCGACCAGACCGGGGCAAACAACTGGATCAAGCTGATGACCGACGGCATCCTGCTGGCGGAAATGGCGCATGACCCGGAGCTACGCGCCTACGACACCATCATCGTCGACGAGGCGCACGAACGCAGCCTGAACATCGACTTCCTGATGGGCGTGCTCAAACGCCTGTCGCACAAGCGCCCCGAGCTGCGCATCATCATCACCTCGGCCACCCTCGACCCCGAACGGCTGTCGGCGTTCTTCGACGACGCCCCGATCCTGACGGTGGCCGGACGCACCTATCCGGTAGAGGTCCGCTACCGGCCGATCGAGCCGGAGGATACTGGGGACGAAGGCGACGAACAGGGGCGTGGTGAACGCGACCTGTTCGACGGCATCCGCGACGCGGTGGCCGAGTGCGAGCGCGCCGGGCCCGGCGACGTACTGGTGTTCCTGCCCGGCGAGCGCGAGATCCGCGACGCCCACCAGGCCCTGCGCGGCCAGGTCCGCGCCGACACCGAGATCCTGGCGCTCTACGCACGCCTGTCCGCGCGCGAGCAGTCGCGGGTATTCCAGTCACACAGCGGCCGCCGCATCGTGCTCGCGACCAACGTCGCCGAGACCGCGCTGACCGTGCCCGGCATCCACTTCGTAATCGACTCGGGGCTCGCGCGCATCTCGCGCTACTCCTGGCGCTCGCGGGTGCAACGCCTGAGCCTGGAGGCCATCTCGCAGGCCGCCTGCGACCAGCGCGCCGGGCGCTGCGGCCGGCTGGGCCCCGGCATCTGCATCCGGCTGTTCGCGGAAGACGACTTCAACCTGCGCCCGCCCTTCACCGACCCGGAGATCCAGCGCTCCAACCTCGCCTCGGTGATCCTGCAGATGGCCGCGCTGAAGCTCGGCCAGCCGCGCCAGTTCCCGTTCCTCGACCCGCCCGACCCGCGCCTGGTCAAGGATGGCTACCACCTGCTCGACGAATTGGGCGCGGTAGACGAGCGTGGCCGGATCACCCGGCGCGGGCGGCAGCTCGCGCGCATGCCCATCGACCCGCGCCACGCGGCGATGCTGCTGGCCGGCACCGAGCACGACTGTGTCACCGAGACCGCCACCATCGCCGCGTCCCTGTCGCTGCAGGACCCGCGCGAGCGCCCGGCCGAGGCCACCCAGGCGGCGGACCAGGCCCACCGCGAGTTCCAGGTCGAGGGGTCCGACTTCATGGGCATGCTGCGGCTGTGGGACGCCTGGCACATCGCCCGCGAGGACCTCGGGTCCAGTGCCCTGAAGCGCTGGTGCCGCGAGCACTTCCTGAACTTTCTGCGCATGCGCGAATGGCAGGAGCTGCGCGTACAGCTGCTGCGCCTGGCGCGCGAGATGGACCTGCACCCGAACCAGCAACCGGCGGACGCCGAGGCGGTGCATCGGGCGCTGCTGACCGGGCTGGTCAGTCAGGTCGGGCAGAAGACCGAGCGCGGCGACTACCTGGGCGCGCGCAACCGCCGCTTCCAGATCCACCCCGGCTCGGTGCTGGCGAAGAAGAAGCCGGCCTGGGTGATGAGCGCGGAGATCGCCGAGACCACGCGTGTCTACGCCCGCGACAACGCGCGCATCGAGCCCGACTGGATCCTGACCGCCGCCCCGCATCTGCTTAAGCACCACATCTTCGAGCCGCACTTCCAGGGCCGCAGCGGACGCGTCGGGGCCTTCGACCGCATCACCCTGTACGGGCTGGTCGTGGCACCGAAAAAGCCTGTGGACTTCGCCAAGCACGACCCGGCCGAGGCGCGGCGCATCCTGATCCGCGAGGGCCTGGTCGGTGGCGAGCTACGCTCGCGCTCCAACGGCGTGCGCGCCAACCGCGAGGCGGTGGCCGAGATCGCCGAACAGGAGGCGCGCGGGCGCCGCCGCGACCTGCTGGTGGAAGAGGAGCGCCTATTCGACTTCTACGACGCCCGTCTGCCGGCCGCGATCACCGACGGCACGAGCTTCGAGACCTGGGCGCGCAAGACCGAAAAACACGATCCGGAGGCGCTGAAGATCGACCGCGCCGAGCTCATGAACGAGCCAGAGGCCACGCTCCCGGAAGGCGCCTATCCCGACCATCTGGAGCTCGAGGGCCTGCGCCTGCCACTGGCCTACCGCTTCGAACCCGGCCAGCCGGACGACGGCGTGACCGTCACCATCCCCATCGCCGCGCTGAACGCGGTGCCCGACTGGCTGGGCGACTGGCTGGTGCCGGGGCTGCTGGAGGATCGCGTGACCGCCCTGCTGCGGAGCCTGCCGAAGGCCCTGCGCCGCCAGTTCGTACCCGCCCCGGACTTCGCCCAGGCCGCCCTGGCCCGCATCGAACACCGCCAGGGCCCATTGATTCCCGCACTGGCCGCGGCCCTGCGCGCCATGACCGGCACCGACATCCCGCTGGATGCCTGGCGCCCGGAGACCCTGGAGCCGCACCTGGTGATGCGCTTTCGCATCCTCGACCCGGAGGGAAAAGAGCAAGCCAGCGGCCGTGACCTGCCCGCGCTGAAGCGCCAGCTGGGCGACAGCGCCGAGGCCCACTTCGACGCCAGCCGCCCGGACGAGATCACCCGCGAGGGCATCACCGAGTGGGATTTCGGTGCGCTGCCGGAGAGCGTCGAATTCGACCACCAGGGGGCACAGCTGCGGGCCTTCCCGATCCTGGTCGACCGTAACGATTCGGTCTCGCTGGAGCTGGAACCCGACCCGACCAAGGCCGAACGCGCCCACCGCGCGGGCCTGCGCCGGCTGTTCCTGCTCGGCGCCCGCAAGACCGCGCGCGATCTGCGCCGCCAGCTCCCGGAGATCGAACGCGCCTGCCTGAACTACTCGACGCTGGGCAGCTGCGAGACCCTGCGCGACCAGATCCTGGAGGCCGCTGCGGACCGCGTGTTCCTGACCGAGCCCTGGCCACGCGCCGCCGAGGCGTTCGCCCAACGACTCAACGAGTCGCTGCCGGCGTTCTCGCCCACCGTAATGGAGCTCTCGCGCCTGACCGCCGAGATCCTGCGCCGCTGGCACGACCTGCGCACCCGGCTGCAGGGCGACCTGCCGCTGTCCTGGATCGAGGCCGCGCGCGACATCCGCGGGCAGCTGGAAGCGCTGGTCCCGGCGGATTTCCTGCTGCGCATCCCGCATGATGTCCTGCCGGAACTGCCGCGCTACCTCGAGGCGATCGACAAGCGCCTGGAACGCCTGAGCCAGGCCCCGGACAAGGACCGCGCCCGCCGCGTCGCCGTGGAGCCGCTGTGGCAGCAGGCGCAGGAACTGATCGCCCGCGCCCCGGACCACCCGGACGTCCTCGCCTTTCGCTATCGCATCGAGGAATTCCGCGTCTCGCAGTTCGCCCAGGAACTGGGCACCCGCGAGAAGGTTTCGCCCAAACGCCTGGAACGCGAATACGCGACACTGATCCAACGACTGGCCAGTGGCACATGAGCCACGACAACGGAAGGACCAACGGATGCGCGTAGCGGTCATCGGCGCCGGGGTGATCGGTGTCACCACAGCCTGGTACCTGCAGGAGGCCGGAGCCGAGGTCGTGCTGCTGGACGCCGCTGCGGCGCCGGCCAGCGGATCCAGTTTCGCCAATGGCGGCATGCTGCATGCCAGCCATGCCGAACCCTGGAACGCCCCGGGCGTGGGTCTCGACCTGCTGCGCTATCTCGGGCGCCGCGATTCGCCACTACTGGTGCGCCCGCACGCCATACCGGGGCTGATCGGCTGGGGCCTGCGCTTTCTCGGCAACAGCCGCCGCGCGCGCTTCGAGGAACACACCCGGCTCAATGCGCGCCTGGCGGCCTTCTCCCTGCAGGAGATCGACCGCCTGCAGCGCGAGCTGGCACCCGAGGGGCTGGACTTCGACTTCCGCCGCAGCGGCATCCTCAAGCTATTCCAGGACCCGGCCAGCCAGGCCCGCAATCGCACCGCCAGCGAGGACATGGCGGACGCCGGCGTGCGCTTCGAGGACTGGACCGTGGAACGCATCATCGCCGAAGAGCCGGCGCTGGCCCCCGTGCGCGATCAATTGTGCGGCGGGCTCTACTTTCCCGACGATGCCATCGGCGATGCCGCCCGCTTTACCGCGGGCCTGCTGGCCATCGCCCGCCGCCGCGGACTGACCTATTGCCCGGGCGTGGCGGTGCGCCTCCTGCGCACCTTCCGCGGCCGCCTCGATGCGCTGGAGACCTCGGAAGGCCCGATCGCCGCGGATGCCTGTGTCGTTGCCAACGGCTACCACGCGCCCGATCTGCTGCGCCCACTCGGGATCCGGCTGCCCGTGGCACCGGTCAAGGGCTACTCGCTGACCCTGCCGATGGACGCCGGAACCCGGATTCACCTGCCGCTGATCGACGACGCCAACAAGGTCGTGATGACCCCGCTGGGCGATCGCCTGCGCCTGGCCGGCACCGCGGAGTTCGCGGGTCGCGACGGCAGCCTGAACCCGCAGCGGGCCGCCAGCGTACTGGATCATTGCCGGCGCACCCTGGCCAGCCTGCCCGACCGAATGGATGCCGAGACCATGGCCCCGTGGACCGGCCTGCGCCCGATGAGCGCACGCGGCACCCCGATCCTCGGGGCGACCGCGGTACCCGGCCTTTACCTCAATACCGGGTCCGGCCACCTCGGCTGGACCTTCGCCTGCGGCGCGGCCGCGCTGGTGCGCGACAGTGTGCTGGGCGAGCCCCCGGCGTTGCCGATGGACGGCCTCACACTCTGATTTCGAAGGGTTTGGGGCGCGACACGCCCTGGTTGATGCGTTTCGCGGTGCTCAACGCATCCTACGGGGGCGATGTCCAGCCGCGCGGTGTCGTTGCGGAGCTTTGTAGGATGCGTTGAGCACCGCGAAACGCATCATGGAGTAACCCCCGACCCCGCCCGCACCGGTTTCAGGACGCGGAAAACACCATGCGGATGCGCGCGCCGTGGAGCTCCGGGGCCTGCTCGATGAACAGCGTCCCGCCGTGGTCGGTCACCAGGGTGTGGATGATGCTGAGACCGAGCCCCTGACCCTCACCGCGGCCGTCATCCTGGCCGCCGCGGGTATCGGCGCGCTGCCCGCGCTCCAGCACCCGGGCACGATCGGCCGGCGGGATGCCGGGGCCGTCATCGTCGATGATCAGCATCACCTCGCCGGGCTGGCAGCGAGTGGTAATGCGCACCCGCGTGGTCGCATGGCGGATGGCATTGTCCAGGGTATTGCCGAGGAGCTCGAAGATCGCCCCGCTGTCCATGCGCAGGACGCAGCCCGCAGCCAGATCGGTCTCCAGCGCCACCCCTTCCTGGGCCGCGAGCCGTCCCAATGCCTGTCCGGTACGCTCGATGATCGGCCCCAGCGGCTCGGCAGCCTGGAACGGGGCCGGCCCAAGCCGCTGGGCCTGGTTGAGCTGATGCTGGACGATGCCCTGCAGCCGGTCGACCTGGCGCTGCATGTCGTCATTATCCGGTCGCGCGCTCTCGAGGTTCAGGCGCAGGGCGGAGATCGGGGTCTTCAGGCTGTGAGCCAGATCCGCGAGGGCATTTTGCTGGCGCGCCAGGCGGGCGCGTTCGAACTCGACCAGGTCGTTGATGCTGCCGGTCAGGGCGCGGACCTCGGTGGGATAATCGCCGGCCAGATGCGCATGGTCGCCGTGGCGCAGGGCATCGAGGTCACGCCGGACCTGGCGCAGCGGGCGCAAGCCCCAGAACCACAACGCCAGCGAGAGGACCAGGATCATGGAGAGGGTCATGGTCATCAGCCCCTGCCAGAGGCTGGTGCGGTACTGCTCGACCTGTTCGCTGAAGGCCTCGCGGTCCTCCAGCATCTGGAAGGTCAGGCCGACCTGACCGCCGTCCAGCTCCCACTGCACCGGCAGGCTGAAGCTGAAGTAGTCGTCTTCCGTCCAGCCGCGCAGGGAGACGCCGACCGCGGACGGCGAGCGCCACAGGGTCTGACCCTCCTCGCCCAGGATACGCGCGTACAGACCGCTGACTGGCAACTGCAAACGGCTCTCGGGGAGCATCTCGGGGACGCGCACATCGGCCGGGCCAACCACCTCGGCCAGCCCCATCAGCAGCAGGACTTGCGCCTCGAGGCGGGTTTCTACCGCATCCGCCGCATTGTCGCGGAAGGCGGCCTCCAGCACCCAGGCGGTCAGCAACGAGAAGATCAGCACGGTGATCGCCGTGACCCCCGCCAAGCGCAGGACCAGACTCCCACGCAACTTGCGCAGGGCCGCTGTCATGCGGACCCGGCAGCCTCGCGGCAGGTCATCGAGGGCTGTCCGACTCGTTTTCCGGCACGGCGTCGGGTTCGCGGGCGAAGCGGTAGCCGCGTCCGCGCAGGGTCTCGATCAATCCCAGGCTGCCGTCGGCATCCAGCTTGCGCCGCAGGCGCCCGATCAGGACCTCGATCACGTTGCTTTCGCGGTCCTCGTCGTGATCGTAGAGGTAGTCCGCCAGCGCATCCTTGCTAAGCACCCGGCCCGGCTGGCGGACCAATGTCATCAGCAGGCGGTATTCGAATGTGGTCAGGGTGACCGGCTCGCCATTCAGCCAGACCTCGTCACCCGCGGTGTCGATCACCAGCGGCCCGAACGCCAGCCGCTCCTGGCCCGACTGCAGGCTGCGGCGTGCCAGGGCGCGCAGCCGCGCCAGCAATTCCTCGATGTGGAACGGCTTGGCGAGGTAGTCGTCAGCCCCGGCCTCCAGGCCCTCGACCTTGTCCTGCCAGCGGTCGCGCGCGGTCAGGATCAGGATCGGCAGGCGCGGCTTGGACTCGCGCGCCTTGCGGATCACGTCCAGCCCATCCATGCCCGGCAGGCCCAGATCCACCACCGCGATGTCGCAGTGGTACTCGGTCAGCAGGTAAAGCCCGGTCTCGCCGTCCGAGGCGGTATCCACGCGGCAGCCACTGCGGTCCAACTCCTCGCCAATCTGGTTGCGCAGCGCGACGTCGTCTTCAATCAGTACCACGCGCAGGTTCATTCCGGGAGCTCCACTTCGGTGCCTTCCTCGATCCGGAGGGTACGCACTTGTTGATCGTTGGTCAGGATACGGATGATGAACAGACGCGCCCCGAACTGGCTCACATCCTCGCGCGCGTGGAGCACCCGGCCCGGGTAGTGCGCCTCGATCTGGGCAACGGCCTCGTCGAGATCCCAGACGGCGGCCTCGGGGTCATCCGTGTTGAACTGGCCTTGCGCCGGAAGCGCCACGAACAGCAGCGTCGCCAGCACCAGTGCGTGGCCCGCGCGGGGCCGCGTCAGGTCCCGCCCGCGGTATCCGGGCTGGAGATCCGGCGTGGGTCGCATATCGGTGCATTCTCCGGACGCGTGCGTGGGCAGATGTTGAAGATACAAGGGTATCGGCCTAGCCTGAACGATATCTGAAACCGACTGGAACCGTCATGCACGACGCCACTGCCGAACAACCCGAAGTCCCACTGGAAGAACAGGCCGGCCCGCTGCCGTGGAAAGACCTGATGCCGCATTTCGCGCGCGGCGTGGTGATCCGCGTGGCGCCGGAGCTGGATCTGATCGAGGTCGCCCGCGCCATCCGCGACGATGCGACCCACCAGGTCAGCGAATGGCTGGCCAACGACCAGGTCGCGCGGGCCTCGGATGACGATGCCCGCCGCTGGGCCGCGAACGACCCGATCTTCACCGCGATCGTGGCCGCCCCCTGGGTCCTGGCCCAGGAACGGACGCCGGCCCACTAGATGGCCATCTCCCTCGGCATCACCGGCGAGACGATGGAGCGGTTAATCCAGGCCGCACGGGAATTCCATGCCAAAGAGGATGTGGTCTTCCCGGATACCGGAAGCGAGGGTAGCGATAATGACTGGGCGATGCAGATCCTGGCTGATCACGCCAGCGACCTGACCCTGCAGGAACTGGAGGGCACGCTGCGCGACCTGGGTCCGGACCAACAGGCGGAGCTGCAGGCCCTCAGCACCCTGGGGCGCGGGGATTACACGGCAGCAGACTGGGAGAGCGCCCTGCAAGAGGCGCAGGATGACTGGAGCCCGGACACCGTGAACTGGCTGCTGACCAATCCGCTGATCGCCGACGAATGGGCCGCTGGGCTGGAACAGATCGAGCGCGAGGCGTAACGCCGGTTCCCGGTGGCTATTCCAGCTCTTCGGGGTCAAAGCGCACCGCAATACCCCCGTCCATCACCCGCACCACCTGGGCCTTGACCCGCGGCGCCGCGCCGCCATCCCCCAGCATGCCGAATACCTGCAGCATCAGTTCGTCGTCCGAGGCGAGCTTCATCAGGTGCCCCACGCAGGCATTTTCCGGGTCTTCCCACTCGAGGAAGGCCCCCCCGCCGGAGATATCGTTCGTGGTCAGGGTGACCGTATCCCCGCTCTCGCACTCGGCCACGACCTCGACCGTCATCGGGATCCTTGGATGACGACGTCGTTCTCCTGTCATGGCACTCCTCCTGGCGGCATATGCCTTTGCAATGCATCGAAAAGGCGTTTTTTCTGTGCTATACGAGGTTCATGATCGTTGGTTTTCGCGATCAGGCGCAACTACCGGGCTCGAACCCGGTGGCGTAATCACAACCCGGATCTTCACACCGGGCCAAAGGATGAAGACAGTACTTCACAGCTGTCGCTCGCTAAAAGCCACTTCTTACGGAGGAGTCCGTTTCAATGAAGAAATCGCACTTGTACCTGGTGGGGCTTGCCGCCTCGCTGGCGATGGCGGGCACTGCTACCCAGGCCCTTGCCGACGACGAAATCACCCGGGGCCAGCTGATGGCCGCGTCCTGCAAGGCCTGCCACAACGCAGCCGCTGCAGACGACGGCGTACCGGAACTGAACCGCATTCCCGCTGAAGTCATCGAGAGCCAAATGAAGGCATTCCGCGACGGTGACCGCGACGCGACGATCATGGATCGTCACGCCAAGGGCTACACCGACGAGGAAATCGAATCGATGGCCGGCTACTTCAGCCGCTTCTGATCAGGGGGAAACGAATCATGCATGACTTTAATCGACGTAATTTCCTGAAGGTCGCGGGCATCAGCAGCGCCGCGGCCCTCACCGGTATCGGCTGTGCCGCCAATGGCATGCGCGGGGCCGAAAAGGCCCACATCGTGGTCGTCGGCGGCGGCTCCGGCGGCGCGACCACCGCGAAATACATCAAGCAGTTCTCGCCCGACATGCGCGTAACGCTGATCGAGCCCAACGCCACCTACTACACCTGCTACGGCAGTAACTGGGTGATCGGCGGCTTCGCCGGCATGGACGACATCGCCCAGGGCTACGACACCCTGCGCGATGAATACGGCATCGAGATCATCGAGGACCGCGTCACCGCGGTGGACGCCGATGCGCGCAGCGTGCGCCTGAGCGGAGGCGACCGCGTGAGCTACGACAAGCTCGTGATGTCACCGGGCATCGACTTCCGCTACGACGACATGCCGGGCATCTCCGAGTCCGATGCCGAGCGCATCCCGCATGCCTGGAAGGCCGGTTCGCAGACCGAACTGCTGCGCTCCCAGCTGCAGGACATGCCGAACGGCGGCGTATTCGTCATGGTCGCCCCGCCCAACCCGTTCCGCTGCCCGCCGGGGCCGTACGAACGGGTATCGCTGGTCGCGAACTACTTCAAGCAGGAGAAGCCACGTTCCAAGATCATCATCCTCGACCCGAAGGATGGCTTCTCCAAGCAGGGCCTGTTCGAGGAAGGCTGGGCCGAGCATTATGGCGACATGATCGAGTGGCGGGCCGGCTCATCGGGCGGGCGCGCCGAGGAGATCGACGTCTCCAACATGACCGTACTGGCCGACAGCGGCTTCGAACGCGTCCGCGCCGACGTGCTGAACTTCATCCCGGCCCAGCACGCCGGTCAGATCGCCCATGACGTCGGCCTGACCGACGACGCCGGTTGGGTGCCGGTCGACCAGCTGACCTTCAAGTCGGAGATGGACGACAACATCTACGTCCTGGGGGATGCCAGCGTGGCGGGCGCCATGCCGAAGTCCGGCCACTCGGCCAACAACCAGGGCAAGATCGTGGCGGCCGCCATCGTCCGCGAACTGGCGGGGCAGGAGCCCATCAACCCGTCGTCCGCCAACACCTGCTACAGCCTGGTGACCCCCGATTACGCGGTCAGCGTAGCCGCGGTCTACCAGTACCAGGACGGTGCGATGGCCGGGGTATCCGGTGCCGGTGGGGTCAGCCCGTCGGGTGCCAGCACCAGCTTCCGTCGCCGCGAGGCGGAATACACCCGCGCCTGGTACAACGGCATCACCAGCGACATCTGGGGCTAAGCTCCAGCGTTCCACTATGGAACACACTCAAACGGCGCCTCCGGGCGCCGTTTTTTGTTGTTGGTCAACATGAAGCGCACGAAGGCACGAAGAAGGGCCAAAGGCGTTTGAACCACAGAGGACACGGAGGTCACGGAGAAAACCGGGGATGGTGTGCAAAAAGGGTAGGATGCGGATGAGCGCAGCGAATCGCATCGGCTCTGCGGAACGGCCGGCCCCTGATGCGTTTCGCATGGCTCAACGCATCCTACTCGCCTGACAACCGCCTAAAAACCTTGCCCTTCTTCATCCGCTTCGTGGTAAACAAAGGCGCGTCAGGCGTTGAGGTCGGGGATCAGGCGGCTGCGCAGGCGCTGGATAGAGTCCTTCAACTGCAGCTTGCGCTTCTTCAGGCGCTGGATGGCGAAATTGTCCGGTGCGGCCTGCTCGTGCATCACGCCGATCGCGGAATCCAGAGCCCGGTGCTCGGCCTCCAGCTCGGCCAGGCGTGCGCGAATCTGACTCTCGGTTTCCAAGCCGTCCCCCAGTGGTCCCGTGAAGTGGTGGCCGTATACCGGGAGACACCCCGCGTGGCCATTCGGATCATCAAACCCGTATGATCGCAGACCGCCCCCGGTGGGACCACCATAACCAGTGCTTCCCTAACACCCAGCCTGACTAGCAATGTCGTTCAGCCAGCCGCCGGGTCGTAGGATGGGATGAGCGCAGCGAATCCCATCAAGGGACTGGCGCGACGCGGGAAATAGTGCGTTTCGCTGCGCTCAACGGCACCCTGCCGCGGCAGAAGGGAGCCAACCAGTGGGCAAATATTCCCTGCAATCGGCTGAAGCTGGTTGCTAATCAGGACACCCGGAGACCACCCGATGGCGACCCACAACACGCCGCTGACCATTCAGACCCCGCGCGGCGCCCGCCTCGGCGGCGTGATCGTCGCGCCCGAGCCCGATGCCCTCCGCGGCCAGGCCTGCATTGCCCACTGTTTCGCCTGCTCCAAGGACTTTCCTGCCACGGTGCGGCTTGCACGCGCGCTCGCCGCGGAAGGCATCGCCACCCTGCGCTTCGACTTCATGGGGCTGGGCGACTCCGAAGGGGAGTTTCGCGACAGCACGCTTGCGACCTACTGTGAGGATCTGCACTCCGCCATCGAGGCGCTGGAGACCTACACGGGGCGGCATACCAACCTGCTGATCGGCCATAGCTTCGGCGGCGCCATGGCGATCTATGTGGGGGCGCAGCGCGAGTCACTGGACGGCATCGTGACCATCGCCGCCCCCAGCCGCCCCGGCCATGTCGCCCACCTGTTCGGCGATACCGCGGAGGAGATTCGGCGCGAGGGTTCGGCCCGCATCAGCATCGGCGGGCGGCCGGTGGAAATCGGCCATGCCTTTATCGAGTCGATCGAGGAGCCGACCCTGGATGCCGCACTGGAGACCCTGGAGCAGCCACTCCTGCTGCTGCATGCACCGGGCGACACCGTGGTCAGCGTCGACCACGCCCGCAAGATTTTCCAGCAGGCCCATCACCCGAAGAGCTTCGTCGCCCTGCACCAGACCGACCACCTGCTCTCGCGCCCGGAACACACCCGCTATGTCGCCGGCCTGATCCGCGCCTGGTCGGCGAACCTGCTGGACTAGCGCCAGGGCCCGCCCCGGGGGCTTGATACTCGTAGGAGCGTGCTTGCACGCGAAGCCCCTGCCAAAGTCGGAAGTGAGCAGGGGCTTCGCGTGCAAGCACGCTCCTACATATCCGGGGACCTACCAGTAGTTCTCGGTCGTGATCTGCCCCGGCTTGCGTCGGCGGTTCTTCTCCAGCCCGCGCTCGCGCAGGATCGCGGCGGTGTCCTTCACCATGTCCGGGTTGCCGCACAGCATGACCTGGGAGTGCTCCGGCGTGATCTTCAGGCCCGCGTGATGCTCCAGGCGGCCCTCGGCAATCGCGGCCGGTACCCGGCCCTCGAGCCCACCCGGGAACGGCTCGCGGCTGACAAACGGGATGTACTGGAACCGCTTCGCATCACGTTCCTGGAACTGCCGGATCGTGTCCTGATAGGTCAGTTCTTCGGCCTTGCGCGCCGCGTGGATCAGGCGGATGTTCTCGAAGCGTTCCCAGGGGGTATCGGTCTTCAGCATGGACAGGAACGGCCCCAGCGCAGTGCCCGTGGAAAGCAGCCACAGGTCGCGGCTGTCCGGTAGCTCATCCAGGGTGAAAAAGCCGGTCGCGCGCGGCATCAGCTCCACCGTGTCGCCCGGCCCCAGTTGCGCCAGACGATTGGACAGCGGTCCATCCGGAACGGTGATCAGATAGAAGTCCAGCGGCGTTTCGCCCGGCGCATTCACATAGGAATACGGCCGGGCCACCGGCTCGCCGCCGATCTCCAGACGCAGGCGGTTGAACTGCCCGGCCTTGAACAGCTCAACCTCGGCATCCACCCGCAGCGAGAACAGTCGATCCGTCCACTGCTTGCGCTCCTGTACGACACCGGTCACCCAGCCCATATTCCTTACTCCATTGCTAGGGTATTATCTCGAAGAGTGCTGGCGGGGCCGGAAGGTTTCAAGCACCCCCGGCCAACGCCGTATAATTGTCGCAAATCCGAACACTGGAGCAGTCATGGCCCGCACCCCCTCGCAGATGATCGAACTCGGCACCGAGGCACCCCGCTTTTCCCTTCCGGACGTCGTCTCCGGCGAGACCATCAGCCTCGACAGCTTCCCCGACGCGAAAGGCTACATCATCGCCTTTATCTGCAACCACTGCCCGTTCGTGCAGCTCATCCGTCACGAGTTCGCCCGCTACGGCCGCGAATACTCCACCAAGGGCATCGCGGTCATCGCGATCAACTCCAACGACATCCAGGCCGTGCCGGACGACGCGCCGGACAAAATGAAGGACGATGCCCGCCGCTTCGGCTACAACTTCCCCTACTGCCTGGACGAGGACCAGTCCGTCGCCAAGGCCTATCACGCCGCCTGCACGCCGGACTTCTACCTGTTCGACGCCGAACGCAAGCTCTACTATCGCGGCCAGTTCGACGAGACCCGCCCGGGATCCGACGTCCCGGTGACCGGACGTGACCTGCGCGCCGCCAGCGACGCACTCCTGGCCGGCAAGCCGGCACCCGAGCCCCAGCACCCGAGCCTCGGCTGCAACATCAAGTGGCGCCCGGGAAACGAGCCCGACTACTTCGGCTGAACCGGGCACTCCTGTTCAAACAAGGCTTTGCGGGAACCGCCCTGTGGGAGCGAGCCTGCCCGCGAATGCCCCTGCCCGCGGCCGATCCTGGCCGGGGCATTCGCCCGCGGGCCATCCCCAACAAGCCCCTCGCCGCGCCGTATACTGACCCCATCTATTTTCCGGGGAGCGCCGCATGCCGCCCAATAACGTAATCGACGGCCCGCGAGTCTCAACATGGCGCTGCCCCTCCTGCCAGGAGTCGGTCCCGCGCCTGCTTCCGAACGGCAAGACCAACCGCATCCCGGTCGCCCCGGAACGCATGGCGCTGCCAGACGGAACGGTGCGTCAAGCCTGTGCGCGCGTGCAGGGCCTGCGTGCACCGGAAATCTGCTATGCCTGTGACCAGGCCTATCAGGAGCTGTTGGGCACACTGGTGCGCCCCCCCGCCGAGTTGGGCGATGCCCGCAGCGACCCCGGGCTGAACGACACCGGCCTCATCGGCGCCCTGCTGCCCATCGCCGACCAGGGTACGCAGATCCTCATCTTCAACGTGATCAACGAGGAACTGCGCTGCACCGAGATCGAGCGCCTGATCAGCTTCAACCCCGACCGCCTCACCTACCCCGGCTCACGCGGCGCCATCGCCCCGCGCATCTGGGCGCTCTACGAAGACCACCTGGCCCAGCTCCACGCCCGCGCACCCGTCCCCTACCACCCCGAGTAGAAGCACCTCAGCCCCCGGTGGAGCCTCCCCACAACGGATTGATGAGCACGTCATCGCGAGGCGCGCCGCGCCGTGGCGACCTCCGCGGACAGCCCGAACGCCACCCCCTCACCCGCGAGGCAAGCATCGGGGTTTCGGATGGGTATTGCCCCCCCTCGCGGGCTTCGCAATGACGGAGGATATCGTCATCCCGGCCGAAGCGAAGCGTAGAGCCGGGATCTCGCCGGAACGGGCAGGGTCAATGATCCTGGATCACCGCTACGCGGTTCCCGGGATGACGGATCAGGAGACGGATCGACGGCAGGAACTCAAGAATTGTGGCCAGGATTCCGGAGAATTGGGCGCGGCCATCCAGAACGACCTCGCGAAGCGCAAGGGCCCCGCCCGACGCGCACGACGAACTACTCAGGCATCGTCTTCGGCGTCCACGCGCGCGAGCATGCGCATCCCACCGACCATGCAACGCAGCACCTCCAGGGTCTGCAGGTCGAACGCCGCCCCGGTCTCGCCCGGCAGCGTCCAGTACTTCGGGCGGCAGGTGGCCGGGCGTTCGGCGGGCATCGCGCGGGCGGCCGCCGCGTCGACCGCCACGAGCAGGTCGGCCCACGCCAGATCCTCTGCCGTGACCCCGCCCATGATCCGCGCCGGGCGCACCTCGATCCAGTCCTCGAACGCGTCGGCGGCCGCCAGCTCGGCCACGCGTGCAGCACGCCCGTCGGCCCGCTCGGCCGCCACCAGCAGGCGCGCCCGCCGCTTAAACATGTCCGATACCCCGCAAGCCCATTTGTCCAGCCACCGAGGTCAACGCCAAGCTATATTCAGAGACACGAATTACCCACCCCATATGGAGAACGGACACCATGGCCCACCTCGACTGGTCGCATTATCCGGTGAATGAACTGAAGCTCGTCTACAGCACGCTGCACGCGCAACTGACGCTGGAGCCCGAGCTGATGGATTCCGAACTGATGGCCGACCTGCAGACCCACCTGCAGCAGGAAGCAAAGGCTGCCGGCGTGGACGCCTCCACCCACTCGCAGTGGGCCGCGTGGCTTAACGACCGATAGAAACCTATGGAACACATGTCCCACGCAGCTAGCGGCGGACGTCGAAGCCCGACAGGCGGCCAAAAAACCCTAGCCCCTACAACTCCTGGCGCATTTTCTCGAGACCGCTGACCAAATCTGGAAGGTGCTCGTCCACCAAATTCCAGATCGTGTCGCTGTCGATACCCAGATAGGCATGGATCAGCCGATTGCGGGTAGCAACGATCATGCGCCAGGGAATATCCGGATGCGCCTCCCGGACCTCGGGGGGCACATGACTGGCAGCCTCGCCGATCAGCTCGAGGTTACGGAGTACGGCGTCGAAGACGAGCTCATTCCGTATGAACATGTCGCGATCAAGACCATCCGTATAGGCCATCGCCTTGCGAGCGAACCGAATCATGTCGTCCAGATAGAAACGCCACTCGCGCCCGGCCATGGACTCAGACACGGATCGCCTCGCGCTCGACGAACGGACGAAGCTCGGCGCGCAGAGCTTTTTCCGAGACCAGATCCACCGGATACCCCAGAAGATCCTCGAGGTAAAACTGCACACCGAAATACTGTTGTGCGGAGGCCGGGCCGTCGTAACCCACCAGGATATCGACGTCACTCTGCTCTCCGGCCTCGTCGCGGGCCAGCGAGCCAAACAGCGCCAGGCCGCACACGCCGAATTCGCGTTCGAGATACGCACGGTGATCTCTGAGCGCCTTCAAGACGGCGGTACGGTCCAGCCTGCGAGACATTTGGCCCATTACATCGTCCTGTTAATGCCCGTCGGTCATCCCGGCAAAGTGCTCAGGCGTCGCCTTCGGTGGCCTTGCGGTGTTCGGCGGCGAAATCGAGCATGCGCTGGGTGGCGACCAGGGCCTTCTGGCGCGCGGTCTCGTCGACGAAGATCTCGTTCTTCGCCGGCTCGTTGGTGTCTTCCAGCGTCTCGGCCAGCGAGACCAGGTCGTTCATCGCCATCCACGGGCAGTGCGCGCAACTGGTGCAGGTGGCGCTGTGGCCACCAGTGGGCGCCTCGATCAGCTTCTTGTCCGGCGCGGCCTGCTGCATCTTGTAGAAAATGCCCTTGTCCGTCGCGACGATGAATTCCTGTTCCGGGCGGTCCTTAACCGCCGCGATCAACTGGCTGGTGGACCCCACCACATCCGCCTGGTGGATCACCTCGCGCGGGGATTCCGGGTGGACCAGCACGGCGGCGCCGGGATGGCGCCCGCGCAGGTCTTCCAGCGCCCAGGAACGGAACTCGTCATGCACTACGCAGGAGCCGTCCCACAGCACCATGTCGGCGCCGGTAGTACGGCGAATGTAATCGCCCAGGTGCTTGTCCGGGGCCCAGAGCACCTTCTTGCCCTGGTCGCGCAGGTGCTCGACCAGCGGCACGGCGATGCTGGAGGTGACGACGTAATCGGCCTGCGCCTTCACGTCCACCGAGGTATTCGAATACACGACCACGGTGTGGTCCGGATACTGCGCGCGGAACTTCGCGAACTCGTCCGCCGGGCAGCCCAGATCCAGCGAGCACTCGGCCTCCAGCGTCGGCATCAGGACGCGTTTCTCGGGACTCAGGATCTTGGCCGTCTCGCCCATGAAGCGCACGCCGGCGACCACCAGTGTCTCCGCGGGGTGCTCCTTGCCGAAGCGCGCCATCTCCAGGGAGTCGGACACGCAACCGCCGGTCTCGTCCGCCAGGCGTTGCAGGGATTCGTCCACGTAGTAATGCGCAACCAGCACCGCGTTGCGCTCGATCAGCAAGCGCTTGATGCGGCGCACCAGCTCGTCGCGCTGGGTGTCGGTCAACGCGTGCAGCGAGGCCGTCACATGGTCCGTGCGCGGCACGTGGAAGATCGGTTTTTCGGCCACCGGTGCGTTCATCTGCCCTCTCACCCCAGGATCCGGGGTAGATCATCGTCTTCTAATAGTACGACAGGCCCCAGGCCGCTGTCGTTCCTGCACATTGTGGGGTCGTATCGGCGCATCCCAACCGGCCCGCCTATAATGTTGCGGCCATGACCGAGCTGAAGCAGCAATACAAGGCGATGACGTTCGAGGAACGCATGGACCTGGCCCTGTCCGCGGACCTCGCGGACCAGTGGCGCCCGCTACTGGTACGCGACCAGCACGCCCAGGTGAAGGCGTATTTCTCGCGGCGCATGGACCTGACGCCGGAAGAGGTCGTCCTCCTACTGGCCGACCCGAACCAGACCGTGCGCCTCAACTGCGCCAAGCGCCCGGACCTGACCCCGGACCAGGTGGAGGCCTGCGTAAATGACCGCGACCCCAACCTGCGCTACTTCGTCGCGCGCAATCCGCTGTTGACCGAGGCACAAAGGGAACGCCTGATGAAAGACGAGGACGAACTGGTACGCATCGCCGTGCGCAAGGGCCCGAAGACCCGCGGCACCCGCGCACGCCCTGGACAAGCCGAGATGATCCGTTGACCGAGACCCCGCCAGAAACGCCGAAACGCCCCAAGCCCTCGCGGCGCCGCCGCGCGCTCAGCTGGGGCATCCAGATCGGGCTCGCGCTGGTGATCTTCCTGGCGGTGCGCGCCTGGATGGCGCGCGACATGGTCGAGGGCCCGGCGCCTCAATTCGAGGCCCATCTTCTGGATGGAACGCCCGTTTCGCTCGCGGACTACGCGGACGAACCCATGCTGCTGCACTTCTGGGCCACCTGGTGCCCGATCTGCCGCCTGGAGGAAGGCGAGATCGTGCGCCTGTCGCAAGGCCACCCGGTGCTGACAGTCGCCATGCAGTCCGGCGTCAAGGAAGAGGTGCTCGACCACCTGAACGAACGCGAGCGCGAACTGGCCGTGATCAACGACCCGGAGGGCGCCCTCGCCGCACGCTACAACGTGCGCGGCGTCCCGGCCAGCTTCATCATCAACCCCGACGGCGAAATCGTCTTCCGCAAGCAGGGCTACGCCCCGCCGCTCGAACTGCGCCTGCGCCTCTGGCTCGCCCGCTGGCTGTAGCGGCACCGCCCGACACGGTGCAGTTCGCTTCGCTCAGTGCACCCTACGTCCAACCGTGATCACGCGGCGCGGGGTTCGATCTCGCTACGCACGCGGTCGGCGAGTTCGATCTGGGCACGCCGCAATTCGTATTCAACCTGGAGGTTCAGCCAGAAACGCTCGGAAGTACCGAAATAACGCGCCAGCCTCATAGCCGTGTCGGCGGAGACGCCCCGGCGCTCGCGCACAATGTCATTCATGCGCGTCGTCGGCACGTGCAATGCCCCGGCAAGCGCGTTCACACTAAGCCCTAGCGGAGCAAGAAACTCCTCGCGCAGGACCTCGCCTGGATGGATGGGCCGCATACCGTTTGTAGTCATGGTCTAACCTCCTTCGGGAACCCTTCAGTGGTAATCGACGATCTCCACGTCCTCGGCACCCTCGTCCGTCCACCGGAAACAAATGCGCCACTGGGCGTTGATGCGAATGCTGTGCTGTCCCGCACGGTCGCCTGAGAAGGCCTCCAGCCGGTTCCCCGGCGGTGACCGCAAATCCTGCAGCTTCTCCGCCGCTTGAAGCTGAATCAGCTTGCGTTCCGCGATCATTCGGACGCTCGACCAGCGTCGACTCCTGCCCGTTTCGAACAGCGCCCAGGTTTCCCTACACCGAAAGCTCTTGATCATGTGCACATGAATATAACGCTTAACGGTAAGCAGCAAACCAATGGCGCAGCTCGCTTCGCTCAGTGCACCCTACACCCAGCCAGCCAGCCCTGCGTAGGATGCTGTTGAGCGCAGCGAAACGCATCGCTCCCGCCTTCCCCGGCCCATACCCCCCACTACGCCACGATCACTGGACCAACTGGCTTGCGGCTACCCGCCCCTTTATGTACATTATTCTGTACATGTACATCCCCAACCTCCCAGAGGTACCCCATGGACGCCATTAGCTACACCGCAGCCCGGAGTAATCTGGCCAAGACGATGGAAAAGGTCTGCGAGGATCACTCCACGATCATCATCACCCGCAACAAGGCGCCCTCCGTGGTCATGATGTCACTGGAAGACTTTGAGGCCCTGCAGGAAACGGCCTACCTGCTTCGGGCGCCAGAGAATGCTCGACGCCTGCTGGCATCGGTCGCCGAACTGGAAAAGGGAGGGGGCAAGGAGCGGAGCCTGGAGGAGTGAGGCTGCTCTTTGCTGAACTTGCCTGGGAGGACTATCTCTACTGGCAACGACACGACAAGAAAACGCTTCGCCGCGTGAACGAGCTAATCAAGGCCATCCAGCGCGACCCGTTCACGGGCATCGGGAAACCCGAACCGCTCAAGCACAACCTTGCCGGCTACTGGTCCCGCCGGATCGATAGCGAACACCGCATCGTCTACAAGGTGGACAACAATACCCTGCTGATTGCGCAGCTCCGCTACCACTACTGACCGGAACCATCGGGCGCGCCACCGTTCGCAACCAAGCGAACGGTGCTGTTCGCTTCGCTCAGTGCACCCTACACCCAGCCAGCCAGCCAGCCCCGCGTAGGATGCTGTTGAGCACAGCGAAACGCATCAAAATGGCCGTGGCCAGCAACCCAGCTTCTTGACCCCCAACGCGCACAAGTTACACTTCAAAGTGTAACCAAGGGAGGCCGCCATGGAAGCCACCACCAAGGACATGCGCCTGCACAGCCGCGAACTGCTCGCCGCCGTGGACCGGGGCGAGGAGATCGAGATCACGTATCGAGGCCGCCTGCGCGCCAAATTGGTCCCATACCGGAGCGCCGCGGCCCCGCAAGCACGCGCCGCCCACAATCCTCTGTTTGGACTCTGGCGGGACCAGCAAGGCTCGGTTGACGACTACGTCCGACGAATCCGGCAACCGAGGAAATTCAAGTAATGCTAGTGGACACGGATGTCCTGATCTGGAATCTGCGCGGGAATCAGCGAGCCGGCGAATGGCTCGACCGCTCGCCGGGATTCACAGTGTCCGCCGTAACGTACATGGAGCTCATCCAGGGCCTGCGCGACCAGACCGAATTCCGCGCGCTGCGTCAAGCCGTCCAGTACTGGGATGCCCGCATCCAACCGGTAAGCGAAGCCATCTCGAACCGCGCAACCTTCCTTGTCGAGACCTACGCCCTCAGCCACAACATGCAGATGGCCGATGCGCTGATCGCGGCGACCGCTACACAGCTGGGCCTGCCACTCATCACGGCCAACGATCGGCACTATCGGCACATTGAGGGTTTGGAAATACACCTGTTTCGACCCGAATAACGGATCGGTGCAGTTCGCTTCGCTCGGTGCACCCTCCGTCCAGCGAGCCCCGCGTAGGATGCTGTTGAGCGAAGCGAAACGCATCACGCCCGCAACAGCCCACCCAGCGGCTCACCCTGCACCGCGACCTCGCCCGGTACGCCTCAAGCGTCCAACTCCCGCAGGACGCGGAAGCCCAGGTTGGTATCCATCTCGTCGATGTTGCGGCGGCGCCGGGCCGCGCTGCGCGTATTCACGGCAGGGTCGAACCACGAACCACCCTTGGTCACCACCCACTCGTTGTCCGGGTCTCGGCGATAGACGCCGTCACGCGGCAGCGACTGGTGTCCGTCGTGCCAAGGGGTGGAGGTGAACTCCTGCACGTTACCGTGCATGTCGTACAACCCCCAGAGGTTCGGCTGGAAGCTGCCCACATCCAGCGGGCGCGACAACGGGAAACACGCCGGGATATACCACCTGCGCCGCTGGCGCCGCTCCTCGTACGGAAACAGCGAATTGAAGTGCACGTCGCGGCACCCCACCACCTCGCCAAAGGCGAACGGCGTGCGCGTGCCCGCCCGACAGGCGTATTCCCACTCCGCCTCGGTCGGCAGACGATAGCGCTTGCCCGTCTCCTCGCTCAGCCAGTCGAGATACTGCTGGATGCTGTCCGGCTTGATGTTGAAGATCGGCATGCGCGGGGTGCTGGGCCACACCAGCCACTCCCAGGGTTCCCAGCCGGTCGCCGCCTGGAAGGCCTCCCAGTCCTCGAGCGTGACCTGATAGCGCCCCAGGGCAAACGGCCGCTCCAGCAACACAAAGCGCCGCGGCCCCTCATGCGGCTGATGACCATACTCCGAGGCATCCGAACCCATCTCGAACTCCCCGGCCGGGATCACCTGCAGCTCCGGCGTCGGCGCGCCGGAACGTGCCTCGTCACGAAAGCCGACCGACACACCCGCCTGGAGCGCCGCCTGCTGCTGCAGATCCAGCAGATCTGCCTGATCCAACCGCTGCACGTCCTTCACCATGGGTCTGCTCACCTCCAGCACCTTCAATTTCGCAGCAGACGCTACATCCCGTCACTGCCAGGCCTACCCCGTCATTGCGAGCGAAGCGAAGCAATCGCCTGCATGAGCCCGCACGCTGCTGCGATATCCAGCCCAACCGGCGACCCGAACTACCCGGCAGTGCTAACAACGCCGTAGCGGTTCCTGCCACCGACGTCACCACCCAGTAGGCAAGTACCAACGCCCGAGGTTTGCCCAGGGCGCACCGCCGGTTGCACACGCGGTGTCACCATTTTACGCTCCGAATCTTGTTTGGACTCAGGGAGGAGTCGAACATGCCGCACACGCGTGGATTCACGCTGGTGGAACTGCTGGTCACCCTGCTCGTGGCGTCGATCCTGCTCGGTATCGGCGCGCCCGCCTTCGGCAACCTCGTCGAACAGACCCGCCTCACCACCACGACCAACCAGTTCCTCACCACCCTGCACATGACCCGCAGCGAGGCGATCCGCCGCGGCGCCCTGGTCACGCTGTGCACCTCCACCGACGGTGCCACCTGCACCGGAACAAGCTGGGATGCCGGCTGGATTCTCTTCGCCAATCCAAGCCGAGCCAACCAGCCATCCGGCCCCGACAGCATCCTGCGTATCGGCAGCGCCTGGACCAACCCGAGCGTCGCGGTAACCGGAAATCAGCCCGTAAGCCAACGCGTTTCCTACAACGCCCTTGGCCAGACTGAACGTCTCTCGGGCGCCCTGCTCATGGGCACCATCACGATCTGCGCCACAGGCGACGAAGGCCGCGCCGTCGTCATCAGTAGCGCCGGCCGGCCCCGCGTCGAAACGTCCGACTGTACCTGAGCCCGCCCCGGGGCCTCCCCGAGCGGCGTCTCCCGAACCGCTCGTCGGCGCGATTCGACCACTAAGCCGACCAACCCTTGCGGTGCAGCCGCCGCATGCTTATCACTAAGGTTACGGAAACTCCGAACGGCTGACGCCTAATGACCCGACCCCTCGGATTCACCCTCATCGAACTGATGATCACCCTCGCGGTTCTCGTCATTCTGGCGACGATCGCAGTGCCTGGTTTTCAAAATCTTGTCGAAAACAATCGCACGACCACACAGACCAACGAGCTAGTTACCGCACTGAACTCTGCTCGTAGCGAAGCGATCAAGCAAGGCGTGGAAGTCAGCGTCACGGCGTCCGGTAACTTCGCGTCCGGCTGGTGCGTCCACGCAGGGGACAACTGCAGCGGCGACAACATCATCCGACAATATGGGCAGGCCACAAGCATGAGCATTACCTCCTCCCCCGAAACAGACCAGATCACCTTCGATGGCCGGGGGGCAAAGTCCGAGCCCGCGGGTGCGTTCACGCTCACCGTGGCGCCTGAAGACTGCCCTGCTGGCGCTTCCGAACGCGCCAGGCAGATCCAGATCGTAAACACGGGGCGCGTCAGCGTGAGCCGGGCCGACTGCTAGGGAGGAGCGGAATCGATAATGAGACAACCGACACAGCATCCCACCCGCACCCAGAACGGTGGCTTCAGCCTGATCGAAGTTCTTATCGCGGTCCTCGTACTGGCGATCGGGCTCTTGGGGCTTGCAGGGCTGCAAACCACCTCCATGCAGCACAACCATGATGCCCAGCTACGAACGCAAGCCACGCTTCTGGCATACGACATGGCCGACCGCATGCGCGCCAACCGCGAAGTCGCACGAACAACCAACAGCTATGAGTCATCGTTCACCGAGTCCGCATGCACCGACGGATTCGTTTCGACTGCCTCCTCTGTCGCTGCTCGCGATCTGGACGAATGGCGCAACCAGCTTTCCTGCTACCTGCCGCAAGGCGACGGCCAGATACAGCGCAACGGAGACACCCTAACCATCACTGTTCGCTGGACCGAGCGAGAAGCCGACAATCCAGACAACCAGCGCGATTTCGTTTTCCGCACGAGACTTTGAACATGATGACGCACGCTAGCCACTCCCGCGCATCCAAGCGCAGCCGAGGCCTCTCCCTGATCGAGCTCATGATCGCACTTCTGATTGGCTTAATGCTGATCGCGGGCGCTATTCAGATTTTCCTGGGCACCAGCCAGACCTATCGCCTCCACGAAGGCATGTCTCGCGTCCAGGAGAACGTCCGATTCGGCATGGAAACCATGCAACGAGACGTCCGGATGGCCGGCTTCACCGGCTGTGCGCGCAACCTCTTCAACTGGTTGGACCCAGACGGCTCCGAATACAGCGACGCCCTGATGGGCGGAATGCCAGTCGCCGGATGGGAATTCTCCAACACCGGACCGGGCGATTCCTACACCCTTGGCACCACGGGAAGCTGGACCAACGGGGCCGGCGAAGCACTCAGCGCAACGATCGCAGATGCCGCCCGCCCGGGCTCCGATGTCCTGGTCCTCAATCGAGCAGAAAGGCTGGATGTAACATTGTCCGGGAACCCCAGCCCCCCAGCGAACACCATCAACACGGATGGAGCGAGCGGCATACCCCAAGGCACGATCATTGCGGCAGTAACCGCCACGTGTTCCGGCGGCGACATCTGGCAAAAAACAAACCAAGGCACTGCTGTGAGCCTACCCAAGGGTGTGGGCGGGAACCCTGGGAATATAACGCCCGATGGTGGTTTCTCCCAAGTCTACGACAACAACGCAAGCATCTATGAATGGGTGAGTGTTGCCTATTTCATCGGGACCGGAGCCAACGGGGAACCGGCACTCTTCCGCCAGCGCGTCGGAGGTGCCGGGGCACCAACGGGTGGCTGGCCCCAAGAAGAACTAGTCGAGGCGGTCGAAAACATGCAGGTACTGTACGGAGTGGATACCAATAACAACAAAAGCGCCAACCAGTACATCACCGCCGCCGACGTCACAGACTGGGACCAAGTCGTGAGCGTCCGCCTGTCCCTCCTCATGGCAAGCGGAGACCGCGTGAATAGCCAGGCGGAATCACGCACTCACACCCTGCTCGGAACGCAGATCGACCGCGACCAGGCCGACCGACGCATCCGGCAGGTAGCGACCACGACCATCGGCCTGCGCAACCGTCTGGACTAAGGGAATGCCCCCCATGCAAGAACATCCCAGAATCGGCGTAATCTGCCCCACTTCCCGACAACGTGGCAGCGCGCTGATCGTCGCACTCGTGATGTTGCTGCTGATGACGCTGATTGGTGTCACCGCCATGCAGACCACGATTCTCCAAGAACGCATGGCGGGCAACACCCGCGACCGGCAAATGGCGTTCGAGGCGGCGGAAGCGGCCTTGCGTGAGGGAGAATCCTTTCTCTCGAACCCCAGCAGCACGGCGGGATTTCTGGACCCAGCGGAGCCCGGGGACCCGCCCGTATGGGATACCGTTGACTGGCTGGGTTCCAGTGCCACCTCAGTCACGTTCTCGCAGACAGGCACCGAGCTGGTCCGCAATCCGGCCTACATCATCGAAGAACTCGGGATCGCCTCGGACGAGCTGAATCTGGCTGCAGACGAGCCCGCACCCGAAACCCGCATGTACCGGATCACTGCCACCGGATGGGGCGGGAGCGAAGGCGCGATCGTCCGGCTGCAAACGTCATACCGACGTGACTAACTCTTTGGCAGCCCGTAATGGGGAGACCCCATTTGCTGGGCGCCATATGCACCTCTGGAGCCAAACACCATGTCATATCGCCACAAGACCCTGAATAAGCTAGCAAGCGCAGGCTTGGCACTGGCGCTGACCTCTTTCGGGGCCGCCGCCCAAGCCTCCGTGAGCATCGCCCAGAGTCCAGTTCTGCTGGCCGGGACCAACGTTCCCCCCAACGTGATGATGCTCTTCGACACGTCGGGCTCCATGCTGAACATCGTGGAAGACAAGCCCTACGATCCGAACGAGAACATTTTCTGTTCGGCAGGCACTACGCTCGAATACTCCGGCAGCAGTGACCAGATCGATATCCTTATCGACGGCACCACGGTCCAGATCGAACAACAGAACAGTAACTATCTGTGGGGTATAGAAGCCTGCTTCGACTCCGATCAAACCTACAACGCAAGGCTGCACGCGGATATGGATGCAGACGACGGCACCCGGGTACCGGGAAACTACCTCCCTGCGTCATACAGCGGCCATTACTTGAACTGGTATTTCGACACCTTCGAAAGCGGTGAACGGCACAATTCCTTGACCGAAACACGGCTCGAAGTCGCGCGCGCCGCTGCGGCCGCGATTGTTGAAACGACCAACAATGTACGCATGGGGTTGGCCCGCTACTCAGACGAACCCGATGACAGTGCCGATACTTACTTGCCGGCGCATATCCTGGTCGGCATCGACGACATTGACCAGACGCGAACTGCGCTCCTGAACAAGATCCAGGGCCTGCCCGCCAACGCGCTCACCCCCTTGGCCGAATCGCTACACTCACTCGGCCGATATTTCGTCCAAGGACACAATAACAAACTCACCCTCCACCCCGACGGAGGGCCGTTCGAGCCTTCTACGCATAATGCGTACGACATCTTCAATATCGAACCGACATACGAACCGGGTGTCTCCTCCAACTCTCCAATCGAGCAGTTCTGCCAGGCCAGTTTCATCGTCACGATGACGGATGGCCGCCCCCAGGCGGACCGGGCGCTCAGCACCCACAACATCCCCCAATACATCGACTACGACGGCGACTGCACCGGCACCGGGGCGAACTGCGATACGTTTGACCGGAAACCGCACCAAAGCTACGAGAGCCTGGGCAGCGACTACCTCGATGACATTGCGATGGCACTGTTCGACATCGACTTGCGCCCCGACTTGACCGACTTTGATGGAGAACCGGTCAAGAACAACATCCGCAGCTACCTGATTGGCTTCGGCGAAGACGATGTCCTGAACGACCCCCTGCTTCAAGACACCGTGGACCAGGGGGGCGGCGAGTTTTTTGCAGCCCGCAATGCATCCGAGCTGGCCGGGGCATTCCGCGATGCGCTTGGGCAAGTGCTCGACGTGGGCCGGGCATCGGGAGCCGCCATCACGGCCAACTCGACCCGCCTGGATGCCGGAACCCGGATCTATCAGGCGCTTTTCGACAGCACGGACTGGACAGGCGACCTAATCTCCCTGGTCATCAACGAATCGGACGGCAGCGTGGACGACCAGGAATGGAGCGCCGCCGAACAGATGCCGGTCCATCAGGATCGGAGAATCTTCACGTTTGATCCCGATGCGGCTAACGGGATCGCCTTCCAATGGGGTGCGCTGACGCCGGACCAAAAGGAGGCCCTCGCAGAAAATGACGCCACCCTCGGTCAGCAGCGTCTGGAATTCCTCAGGGGCGACCAGTCCAACGAACTCAACCAGGACGGCGGCAGCTTCCGCGTACGCAGTCGCATCCTGGGCGACATCATCAACTCGGACCCGGCCTTCATGGGCGAGCAGGATTTCGGCTACCAGCGGCTGCCCAGCGAGGACGAGGCCGACCACTATGGCCCCTTTTTGGTCGAAACCAAACGCGGACGCACCCCGGTCCTGTTTGTGGGCGCGAACGACGGCATGCTACATGCCTTCAATGCCGAAACCGGCACAGAGTTGTTCGCCTACGTCCCGGACGCCGTCTTTCCCTATCTCGAGCAGCTAACACGTCCCGGGTACAACCACCGGTTTTTCGTCGATGGGGCTCCACGGGTCGTGGATGCATACCTGCCCGAACGCGGGGGCTGGCGCAGCATCTTGGTTGGCAGCACCGGCGCCTTTGAAGGCCAAACCGGTAGCAAGGGTGCGATCTTCGCACTGGACGTCACCGATCCCGAAAACTTCGACGCCAACGATGTCATGTGGGAGTTCACACATGACGAACTCGGTGTCGCGATCGGACAGCCTGCTATTGCACGACTCCCAGACGGAAACTGGGTCGCCCTGTTTGGCAACGGCTATAACAGCGTTTCACACCAGGCTCAACTCTTCATGGTCAACCTTGCGGACGGAAGTCTCCACCGTCGGATTAATACGGAGCGAGGCGGCGACGAAGACGAAGACAATAGCAACGGCCTGGCGACCCCTGTCCCGGTCGACCTGAATGGCGACCGGGTGACGGACCGTATCTATGCGGGCGACCGGCTCGGCAATCTTTGGGCCTTCGACACCAACAACCAGGACAACTGGCGATCGGCCTACCGGTCAGGGCAGACCCCACTGCCATTGTTCACGGCAGCGGCACCTGACGGCCGCACCCAGCCCATTACCGTACGCCCCGAGGTAGGACGACATCCGGATGGCGGCCAAATGGTGTTCTTCGGAACCGGCCAATTCTACGAGACCGGGGCCAACCTGGTCCCCTCGGATCCGTCCATACAGACGTTTTATGGGATACGCGACGACAACGGTAACTCGCCGGTCGGTAGCCGGGACAACCTTCAACAGCAGACGATCGAGTTCGAAGGCTCCGCCTCCCAGGACTCGACTGCGGACTATCGCATCTATTCCGACAACCAAGTGTCGTATTCCACACGGAGCGGGTGGTACCTGGATCTGAAATCCCCTGTCGAGGGGCCCAATGGCGAGCGGGTCATCAGCCGGGCAGTGCTTCGAGATGACCGCATCATCTTCGTCAGCGTCACCCCGTCCGCCACACCCTGTTCCACCGGCGGCTTCAGCTGGCTCAACGAGCTCGACGCAATCAACGGCTCGCGCCTGGATTACGCCGTCTTCGACATCGACGGGGATGGCAGCTTTGATGCTGGCGACCGGATCAGCATCCCTGGGACCGACGGCGAAATGGCCCACGGTGGCGGGCGCCGAATCAACGATCTGGTAACGTCCCCATTCGTCATGGACACCGGCGGTGAGGTTGAACACAAGTACCTCAGTGGCGCCAGCGGAGAAATCACCACGATCGACGAGGCCGCAAGCGGTGTCGAGATGGGGCGCCAATCCTGGGAACAGATCCGATGACACCCGCTCGAAGCAAAGCCAACCACACGGGGCCCGACCAATGAACCAACCTAGAAAGGCGTCAGCCGGCTTCACGCTGATCGAACTCATGATCGTGGTTGCCGTGATTGGCATTCTCGCCGCGATCGCCTATCCCGCCTACAACCGATTCGTCGAGAACAGCCGCATGGCAACCGCTCAGGGGGACCTGATGGAACTGGCTCAGTTTATGGAACGCCAGTACTCAGTGAACAACCGGTACAACTCCAACGTGAGCGATGCAGGGGATCTACCCTTTCAGGCATCCCCTCGGGACGGCGGCACTACGGTCTACACCTTCTCGTTCCAGGCAGGCCCTGACGCAAATTCGTTCACCCTGCAGGCCGCCCCAGCCGGCCCCCAGACGGGACACCGCTGCGGTACGCTAACGCTCGACAACACAGGAGTCCGCGGGGCGGCCGAAACGGACTGCTGGAACTGACCTTCGGCTCCCTTGGCCACGACACGAGAAGGCGGCCGGGGGCTTGCCCGCAACGTGCTCGTCACAGCGTCAAACGTTGCCTTTTGACTTGATGGCGCGCAAGACGCGCGTTGCGAGAGACCTTCGGGGTCAAACCTTGCCTTTTGCGCCGGGCCTGGCGGAGACCCAATCGACGGAGTAACCCGCTGAAACGATTGATTGATGCAACGCCGGCATATAGGCTTAGTCATAGGACTTAGTCAGATGAGGCGAGCTCATGAGCACAACGGTCAACGTACACGAAGCGAAGACGCATCTGTCCCGCTTGCTGAAGCGCGCGCATGATGGCGAGGAAATCATCCTGGCGAAATCCGGCCGGCCGTATGCACGACTGGTGCCGCTGGAGCCCACTCCGCAACGGCGCCAACCCGGGCGCGTAACGGGCCAGGTTGAAGACGCATTCTTCGCCCCCTTGCCGGAGGATGAACTCGCCGCCTGGGAGCAGTAGTGTGCGAGTCCTGCTCGATACCCATGCGTTGCTCTGGTGGTTCACAAACGATGCGCGGCTATCGGCACGCGCACGGGAAGTTATTGGAGACCTGGAAAGCACCGTCCTCGTAAGCGCCGCCAGCGCATGGGAGATTGCGACCAAGCACCGTCTGGGCAAACTGCAAATTGGCGGTGTGGTCATCCAGCGCTTCGATGAGCTGGTCACCGCAGATGGCTTTACGCATCTGGCCGTTAACTACTCGCAAGCCATTCACGCCGGGACGTATTCCGTCGACCATCGCGACCCGTTTGACCGCATACTGGCTGCCCAGGCAGAGCTCGAGCAGATCCCCTTACTGACCACCGATCCGGCCTTACGCGACTTTCCGATACGCTGCGTCTGGTAACACGCTGGCCCGCCCGACTCGACTCATCGTTCATGGTAAAACCGACAACCCTGAACTCCGGGGGTTGCGGCATGGAAATCCCGGATAATAGCTTTGCGATTTCCGGGATGACGAAAATCGTGGTCCCAGCGGACGAGACACAAAAAAGCGCCCGGCAGATGATCCGACCGGGCGCTTCTGTCTGCCCTGCCCACTGGCGGGGCGTTGGCGTCGGCCTTACGCCGAGGCGGCGCGGGAGGCCTTCTTGCGTTCGTGCTCCAGCAGGAACTTCTTGCGGATGCGCAGGCTTTCCGGGGTGACCTCGACCAGTTCATCGTCATCGATGAACTCGATGGCTTGTTCCAGCGTCATGCGGATCGGCGGCGTGAGCTGGATGTTCTCGTCGGTGCCGGAGGCGCGCACGTTGGTGAGCTGCTTGGCCTTGAGCGCGTTCACGACCAGGTCGTTCTCGCGCGAGTGCAGGCCGATGACCATGCCCTCGTAGACCTCTTCGCCGGGGCCGATGAACATCTTGCCGCGACTCTGCAGGTTGAACAGGGCGAAGCCCGGCGCCTTGCCGGCGGCATTGGCGATCAGCACGCCGTTCTGGCGCGAGGCCACGGCACCGCTCTGATACGGGCCGTAGTGGTCAAAAACGTGGTGCAGGATGCCGGTGCCGGAGGTGGCCGTCATGAACTCGGTCTGGAAGCCGATCAGCCCGCGCGACGGGACGATGAAGTCCAGGCGCACGCGGCCCTTGCCGTCCGGGACCATGTTGGTCATGTCGCCGCGGCGTTCGCCGAGCTTTTCCATGACGGTGCCCTGGTGCTCTTCCTCGACGTCCACGGTGACGTGTTCGTAGGGCTCCTGCTTCACGCCGTCGACTTCCTTGATGACCACCTCGGGACGCGCGACCGCCAGCTCGTAACCTTCGCGGCGCATGTTCTCGATCAGGATGCCCAGATGCAGCTCGCCACGGCCGGACACCTTGAACTTGTCCGGGTCCTCGGCCTCTTCGACGCGCAGGGCGACGTTGTGCTTGAGCTCTTCCTGCAGGCGATCGCGCAGCACACGCGAGGTGACGTACTTACCCTCGCGGCCGGCCAACGGCGAAGTGTTCACCTGGAAGGTCATGCTGACGGTCGGCTCGTCGACGGTCAGCGGCTCCATCGCCTCGACGTGGTTCGGATCGCACAGGGTGTCGGAGATGAACAGCTTGTCCATCCCGGTGAAGGTGATGATGTCGCCGGCGCGGGCCTCTTCGACCTCCACACGTTCCAGGCCGTGGAAGCCCATGATCTGCAGCATGCGGCCATTGCGGATGCCGCCTTCGCGGTCGACGATCTTGACCGAGGTGTTCGGCTTGATGCGCCCGCGCTTCACGCGACCGATGCCGATCAGGCCCTGGTAACTGTTGTAGTCCAGCGAGGAGATCTGCATCTGGAACGGCCCGTCCGCGTCGACGTTCGGCGGCGAGACATGCTTGACGATCGTCTCCAGCAGGCAGGTCATGTCGCCTTCGGTCACGCTGGAATCCATGCCGGCAAAGCCGTTCAGCGCAGAGGCGAACACGATCGGGAAATCCAACTGCTCGTCGGTCGCGCCCAGGCGATCGAACAGGTCGAACACCTGATCCACGGCCCAGTCGGGGCGCGCGCCGGGGCGGTCAATCTTGTTGACCACGACGATCGGCTTGAAGCCCATCGCGAAGGCCTTCTGGGTGACGAAACGCGTCTGCGGCATCGGGCCGTCCACCGCATCTACCAGCAGCAGCACCGAGTCGACCATCGACAGCACGCGCTCGACCTCGCCACCGAAGTCGGCGTGTCCGGGGGTGTCGACGATGTTGATGCGGTAGTCCTGCCATTCGATGGCCGTGTTCTTGGCCAGGATGGTGATCCCGCGTTCTTTCTCGATGGCGTTGGAGTCCATGATCCGCTCGCCGTGGTCGCCACGCTTGTCGAGGGTGCCGGACTGGCGCAGGAGCTGGTCGACCAGCGTGGTCTTGCCATGATCAACGTGGGCGATGATGGCGATGTTGCGAAGCTTCTCGGTCATGGAATGCAAACTCTAGATACTGGCAAAAGGGCCGACACTATACAGAGTTATGCGTTGGCGCGCTGAGACTTCCACGTTTTCAGCGCAGGCTCCGCGCGCTTGCCCCCGTCATCCCGGCCAAAGCGCGGCGCAGTTCGCCCCGACAATGCCGAGCGACCTCGTCATCCCGGCCGCAGCTCGCCGCGACCATGCGGTGCTCCCACGTCGTCATCCCGGCCGCAGCGCAGCGAAGAGCAGGGATCTCCCACGCCGGATACCCCCAAGGCCTGGCCAGACCACGGCGCACGAGATCCCGGATCACCGCTGCGCGGTGTCCGGGATGACGGGGGAGAGGCCGGTGCCCAGGACGCCGAAGAGGGCGCCAGCGGCAGGGTGACGACGATATGCAACGATCCGGGGTGACGGAGAGGGTCCCTCCCCCCAGGTCGACGGCAAGGGCCCAAGCGGCTAGGTCAGGGCTAGCGGTCTTCTTCCGGAGGCGGGAACTGGAGGTGGAAGCCCTGCTCATCCAGGTTGGCGAGGACCTTCTGCGGGTCTTCCTGGGCCAGGGTGCGTTCCGGGGTCAACTCGAATTCCAGCGCGAACTCCAGGCGACCGAGCGCCCGAACCACGCCCTCGGGGAGTTCGGAGAAATCATCCTTCTCCGGGAGATACACATAGGTATCGGCACGCTTGGTCGCGCGATAGACGTAACACTGCATGGGTTCAGTCCTCGAGATAGGTGTAGCCGGTCAGGCCGTGTTCCAGTTCCGCCAGCAGGCGCCCGGCGGCCTCGCCGCGCAGGCCGATGGCATCGATCTTGGCGCGGAAGGCGCGGCGCAGGTCGTCCGGGGCAAAGTGCACGTAGGAGAGCAGCTCGTCCACGGTGTCGCCGCGCTCGGGGTTCAGCAGGCGGTAGCCGCCCTGCTCGGTCAGCTCCACGTTCACCGTGTCGGTGTCGCCGAACAGGTTGTGCAAGTCGCCGAGGATCTCCTGGTAGGCCCCGACCAGGAAGATGCCGAGATAGTAGGCCTCGCCCGTTTTCCACGGGTGGAGCGCCAGGGTGGTGTGCGTGCCCTCGCGCTCTACGTAGTGCTCGATGTGGCCGTCGGAGTCACAGGTCAGATCCTGCAGCACGGCGCGGCGGGTCGGGGCCTCGTCCAGGCGGTGCAGCGGCATGATGGGGAAGATCTGGTTGATCGCCCAGGTATCCGGGATCGACTGGAACACGGAGAAATTGCAGAAAACCTTGTCCGCCAGCTTGTCCGTCAGCTCGGCATGGATCTCGGCCGGCAGCGCATCCGGCTGTGCCAGCAGCCGCTGGCACAGGGCGAAATAGATCGCCTCGGCGCGGGCCCGGTCCGCCAGCGACAGCATCCCGCGAGCGAAGCGCGCCTGCAGATCGGACAGGCCGAAGGCGGCGTCGTGATAGATCTCCGAGGCCGGGCGCCCGCGCTCGTCCAGCAGCGCCCGCATCGCGGCGATCTCGGGCAGCTCGTCGTCCGGCGCGGGCGGGATAGCACCATCCCCCGGTGCCGGCTCGCAGTCGATCACGTTGGTGATCAGCACCGCGTGATGCGCGGTCAGTGCCCGCCCCGACTCGCTGAACACCTCGGGCATGGCGAGATCATGCTCCTCGCAGATGCGCTTGAGCGGGCGCAGGATGTTCAGCGCGTATTCCTCCACCGAGTAGTTAATGGAGCACTCGTTGCGCGAGCGCGACCCCTCGTAGTCGATACCCAGGCCGCCGCCGACATCCACCACCTGAAGCGCGGCACCCGCTTCGGTCAGCGCCGCGAAGTAACTGGCCGCCTCGCCCATGCCATTCTGGATGTCGCGGATGTTCGCGATCTGCGACCCCATGTGGAAGTGCAGCAGCTGCAGCCGATCCAGCCAGCCGAGGCCACGCAGGCGCTCGAGGATGCCCAGCACATCCGCCGCGGACAGGCCGAACTTGGCCTTCTCGCCACCAGTGTTCTGCCATTTGCCCTTGCCGATCGACGCCAGGCGCACGCGCAGCCCCAGAAGCGGGGCGATATCCATGTTCTCGGCCTGGCGGATGACCTCCTCCAGCTCCGAGGGCTTCTCGATCACGATGTAGACGCGGTGACCGAGCTGGCGCCCGATCAGCGCCAGACGCACGTATTCGCGGTCCTTGTAGCCGTTGCAGATGATCGCGGCGCCCGGGCGCGACTGCGCGAGCACGGCCATCAGTTCCGGCTTGCTGCCGGCCTCCAGCCCCACCCTCGGGGTAAAGCCCTCGGCATCCGGCGCATCGCCCGCCGCCAGGATCTGATCCACCACGCTGCGCTGCTGGTTCACCTTGATCGGATAGATCGCCGTGAACGCGCCCTGGTAGTCCAGCTCGCGTGCGGCCGCATCGAAGGCCCGCGCCAGGCGGCGCACACGCCCGTCCAGCACGTCCTGGAAACGCACCAGCACCGGCGGCCCGATATGCTCCTCGCGCAGCCGCCCGGCCAGCTCATGCAGATCGACACCCGGGTGATCCGGCCAATCCGGTCGCCGCATCACCACATGGCCAGCGTCGTTCAGATCGAAAAAGCCACCATTCCAGTGGTCGATCCCGTAGGTGGCGCGGGCCTCATCCAGATTCCAGGGCGTGACAGACATGGCGGTTCCGGGTTTCACAGCGGGTATATCCCCGTCATTGCGAGGAGCGAAGCGACGCGGCAATCGCCTTCCATGTCCACCGGAACGTCCAGGGCGAGCAGCGCAACCAAACGCACTGCCCTCGTTCAGGAGATTACTCGCTACGCTCGCCCTTCGGGCCGGCCGGCGGCCGCTCAACGCAGCTAAGCTGCTTTTGTGCTTCGTCGCCTACGGCTCCTCGCAATGACGGGGAGGTTCAGAGTTGCCCGCAGGATACAGGGCACTATCATAGCGGCGCATCATACCGTCCACCGCATCCGCAAGGGGAGCCGCCCAATGGCACTCGACAACAACTGGTTCAGCGAACCGCACGAAAACATGGCGCTGTCCCTGCGCATCAAGCAGAAGCTGCACGAAGAACAGACCCCGTACCAGAAGATCGAGATCTACGAGACCGAGGCCTTCGGCAACCTGATGGTGATCGACGGCTGCGTGATGCTCACCGGGCGCGACAACTTCATCTACCACGAGATGATGTCGCACCCGGTGCTCTACTCGCACAGCGCCCCGAAGAACGTGGTCATTATTGGCGGCGGCGACTGCGGCACCCTGCGCGAAGTGCTCAAGCACGACGAAGTTCAAAAGGCCGTGCAGGTGGATATCGACGAGCGCGTCACCCGCTTGGCGGAGCAGTACTTCCCGGAGCTGTGCGACGCCAACGACGACCCGCGCGCCCAGCTCCTGTTCGACGACGGCGTGCAGTACCTGCAGGACGCCACGCCCGGCTCCGTCGACGTGATCATCGTCGACTCCACCGATCCGGTGGGCCCGGCCGAGGGCCTGTTCTCCACCGCCTTCTACAAGGACTGCGTAAAGGCCCTGGGCCCGGATGGCCTGCTGGTACAGCAAAGCGAATCGCCGCTGTTGCATACCGAGAGCATCATCCGCCCGATGCACGACAGCCTGCGCGCGGCCGGCTTCATCGATGCATTGACGATGCACTTCCCACAACCCACCTACCCCTCTGGCTGGTGGACCTGCACCATCGCGGCGAAGGACGCCCCGGTGTCCTTCCTGCGCGAGGAAGCAGCCGAGGAGGCGACGTTTGTCACCCACTACTACAACGCCGCCATCCACCGCGCCGCCGGTGCCACGCCCGAGTTCTTCCGCCGCAAGCTGTTCGCCTGACGGAACCAGCCGCCCCGGTGGTTTTTTGCCAGCCCAGGGGCTCCAGCCAACGCCTGTGATGCGGTTCGCTGCGCTCAGCGCATCCTACGGGGGCTCCGACTAGCGTCCGTCGTAGGGCGCATTGAGCGCATGCGAAATGCACCGATCCAGTGATTGCGAACCATGCAGGGCCGCGCTAATCTGACTACATTTGTAGTAGAGGAGGCACGCCATGAGTTTGCCCGTCCGCATTGATGAGACGCTGTATCAGCAGGCCCGGGCCCACGCCAAGGCCGAGCACCGGACCATCGCTGGTCAGATCGAGTTCTGGGCCGAAGTGGGACGCACCGCCATGGACAACCCGGACCTGCCCATCGACTTCGTCTGCGAACTGCTGATCGCTCGTGCCGAGGGCCGGGAACTCGCCACCCCGTTCACCCCCGAGGGCAAACGCGACTAATGGCCGCGGACGTGGAGGTGCTGCAAAGCACTCGCTTCCGGCGCGCCTACAAGCGCCTCCATCCCGCCCAGAAGGCCGACGTAGACGCCGCGGTTGCCGAGATCGTCCGCAATCCCGAGATCGGCACCAGCAAGAAAGGGGATCTGGCCGGGATCATGGTCCACAAATTCAAGTCGCGCGAGCAACTGATGCTGCTCGCCTACGAGTACGACCCCACCACGCGCCTCCTGCTCCTGCTGGGCACACACGAAAACTTCTATCGAGATCTGAAACGCGGCTCGTAGGGTCTGCACGCGCAGGGGGTCGCGAAACCCACGCCATGTGATGCGGTTCGCTGCGCTCAGCGCATCCTACGAGGGCTCGGCCGCGCGTCGCAGGGCGCATTGAGCGAATGCGAAATGCACCGTTCGGGCGGATAGGGCTACGTGTGACGGCCCGGCTTGAGGCGGTCGAGGCGCAGGCGCTCGCGGGTGTCGAACAGGCGGCGGGAGGCGAACCAGACCGCGCCGAGGGTGCCGAAGCCGGTTCCGGCGGTGATCAGGAACATGATCAGGATCTGGTACTTGACCGCCTCCACCGGCGGGGCGCCGGCAAGGATCTGGCCCGTCATCATGCCTGGCAGGCTAACGATGCCGGCGGCCGCCATGGCGTTGATGGTCGGCATCAGGCCGGAGCGGGCAGCCTCGCGGCGCATGGTGGCGACGGCCTCGCTCCAACCCGAGCCCAGCGCCAGGCGGGCCTCGATGGTGCGGCGCTCGCGCCAGACCGTCTGGGTCAGGCGGTCCAGCCCCAGCGCGATGCCGGTCATGGTGTTGCCCAGCAGCATCCCCAGCAGCGGGATGGCGTACTGCGGCTCCCACCAGGGCGAGGGTCCCACCATGGTGGTCAGCGCGAGCACGGTGACGGCAAAGGCCGAAACGAACATGGTGACCGCACCGATCCCGTAGCCCCACAGCCCGGAAAAACGGCGCTGCTGGCGCGCCATCACCTCGTAGCCGGCGATCGACACCATGACCAGCGCCATCAGCGCCACCCAGCCCAGGTGCGCGTGGTCGAACAGCGTCTGCAGCACCAGGCCGATCAGCAGCAGCTGGATCACGGTGCGCGCCCCGGCGATCAGCAGGCTGCGCCCCAACCCCATGCGCGCCCAGATGGTCAGCCCAGCCAGGGCGACAACCAGCAGCGCCGCCAGCGTCAGATCCAGCGCGGAAAGCGAGATCAGGTCCACGCGTTAACCTCCAACTGGCCATCGCGAATGGTCAGGATGCGCCCACCCAGACGCTGGCGCTGCAGCGTGTCATGACTGACCCATAGTGCCGCCGCCTCTTCTTCGGCCAAGTACGCCCGCACCGCGCGCTCGATGCGCTTGGTGTTCTCCAGGTCCAGGTTGGCGGTGGGCTCGTCCAGCAGCAGGACACGGGGCCGGTTCAGCAGCGCGCGCACCAGACCCAGGCGCTGTTTCTCGCCGCTGGAGAGACGCTCGACTTCCCACCCCAGCGAGGCCTCGGGCAACGCGACCTGTTCCAGCAGGTGCAGGGCCGCCTCGCGCGAGAAATCGGCCGGCAGGTGTTCGTCCACGCGCTCGCCCCACCAGGCGGTCTCGGCCGGCACATAGGCCACGCGCCGGCGCCACTGGACCGGCAGCATGGCGTCGCGCGCCTCGCCGTTCAGCATCACCTCCCCCGTGCTGGGGTCGAGATCCGCCAGGGCGCGCAACAGCAGGGACTTGCCGGCACCCGAGGCGCCGGTGACCTGCACCAGTTCGCCCGGCTGAACCGCCAGGTCCAGCGGGCCCAGCTGGGCTGTTTTCAGTTGTCGGACGTCCAGCAGGCGATCCATGCGACAGGCTTCCGGTGCGGCAAAAGCGGGATCGTACCCGAAGCCAGGGTACGGGGATGAATGGCCGGACCGGGAGACGCTGCTTGCTGGGAAGAGAGCCGGCCGGGGTGTTAGTAACCCGCGGGCATCAGTCGCAAGAACCGCCGCGGGCGGGGGGGTCGCGGGCAAGCCCGCTCCCACAGGGTGTGCCGAACAAAAAAAGGGCGCCCGATAAAGGGGCGCCCAAAGGCCAACATCCAAGTCCTGGGAGACTGTCTTGTCGGCGTCGGAGGAGACGATGTATCGGGATCGAGCCGGGTTACGGCCCGACCCCGGTTTCAGGTTAAGAGGCTTTATTGCTTCCCGGTGAACTCCGGGTAGGCCTCGAGACCGCACTCGGCGATATCGGCGCCCATGGCTTCGTCCTCTTCGCTCAGGCGGATGCCCATCACCGCCTTGAGGATCGCCCAGACGATCAGGCTGGCCACGAAGACGAACACGAAGATGGCGAGCAGGCCCACGATCTGGCCGAAGAAGGTCGCATCCGGGTTGGACAGCAGGACCGCCATCACGCCCCAGATACCGGCCGTCCCGTGCGCGGAGATTGCACCAACCGGGTCGTCGATCTTCAGCTTGTCGAGGGCGACGATCGAGAACACCACGATCACGCCACCAACGGCACCGATGATCATCGCCAGGACCGGGCTGGGCATCAGCGGCTCGGCAGTGATGGACACCAGCCCCGCAACCGCTCCGTTCAGCGCCATGGTCAGGTCGGCCTTGCCGAAGATCAGACGGGTGGTGATCAGCGCGGCCACCACACCCCCGGCCGCGGCCAGGTTGGTGTTGGCGAACACGGCGGCCACGGCATTGGCGGACTCGATGTCCGACACCTTCAGCTCGGACCCGCCATTAAAGCCGAACCAACCCAGCCACAGGATCAGCACACCCAGCGTGGCCAGCGGCATGTTGGAACCCGGAATGGCGTTGATCTTGCCATCCGCGCCGTACTTGCCCTTGCGCGCCCCGAGGAGCAACACACCGGCCAGCGCCGCAGCGGCACCCGTGAAGTGGACGATGCCGGAACCGGCGTAGTCGAGGTAGCCGATCTGGTCGAGGATACCGCCACCCCAGCTCCAGAAGCCCTGGATCGGGTAGATGAAGCCGGTCAGCACGACCGCAAAGGCCAGGAAGGCCCACAGCTTCATGCGTTCGGCCACGGCACCCGAGACGATGGACATCGCGGTGGCCACGAACACGACCTGGAAGAAGAAGTCGGCACGATCGGAGTAGTAGATGTCACCACCGCTACCCAGCACGTCCGCGACTGCGTTGTCGCCGCTGATCAGGAAGCCCAGCCCCGGGATGATGGAGCTGAGACCATCGCTGTACATGATGTTATAGCCGATCAGCATGTACATGATGCTGGCGATCGAATACAGGGCGATATTCTTGGTTGCGATTTCGGCCACACTCTTGGTGCGCACCATACCGGCCTCGAGCATGGTAAAGCCCGCGGCCATCCACATCACCAGTGCACCGGCCACCAGAAAGTAAAAGGTGTCCATCGCATAGGCGAGTTCGACAACTTGCTGTTCAATTTCCATGATTGAAATTCCTCATTCGCTGGAAGGCAAAGGTTTAAAGCGCTTCCGGTCCGGTTTCGCCCGTGCGAATGCGCACGACCTGCTCCACCGGCGTAATAAAGATCTTGCCGTCGCCGATCTTGCCCGTGCTGGCGGACTTTGAAATGGCCTCGACGACCTGGTCGACCAGGTTTTCGTCAACGGCCACTTCAAGCTTCACCTTGGGCAGAAAATCGACTACATACTCGGCACCGCGATACAACTCGGTATGACCGCGCTGGCGACCAAAACCCTTCACTTCGGTCATGGTCATGCCCTGCACGCCGATCTCCGAGATCGCCTCGCGAACATCATCAAGCTTGAACGGCTTGATCACGGCGGTAATCATCTTCATGTCAGACTCCTGTGGGCGGGCCCGTCGGAACACGGACCCGCCTTTGCATTAAGAGGTAATAGCCGGCTTCAGAACGTCTTGGACCAGCCCACCCAGGCGCCCAGGTCCTCGTCGGATTCGTCGACGTACTCGAGGTTAAGGCTGAATTCGCCCCAGTCCCCGGCGTCGCGCGCCAGGCTGGCGGTATAATGGGTGTAGTTTTCGGCATCGGAATCGTCGAAGCGGGTACGACCCACGAGGAACCCGGCGCTGTAGACATCCATGAACGGGATATCCAGACCGGCGTAGAAGTACATGTCGTCATCCTGCAAGGCCGAGTCATCACTGTCGTGAACAACATAGGCCATGCCGCCGTAGAGACCGACGGTGCCAGTATCAAAGCTGACTTCCCCGTAGATCTCGCCAAAGTCGGCGCTCAGGGAGCCGGTATCATCCCGGGCGTCGGGATAGGCGTAATAGATGTAACCGACGTCATATCCGAACCCGCTGGCGAACTCGTCGGCGAATCCGGCATAGAGATCGAGTTCGTAGCTGGTGTCATCACCAAAATCGACGTTCGACAGCCAGGTTCCGGCGTAAAACCCGGAGGCATGCTCGTAATCAATGCCGCCCTGAATGGCCGCACCGTCATCGCTTTCGGAAAAGCCCCGGAAGTAGTAGTTGGACACCGCACCAATGTTCACGGACAGCTCCGCGGCGGCGGTGGAGGTAAACGCGACGCCACCGGTGGAGCCTACGGTGAGGACAGCAGCGGCCAGCGCGGAACGGGTGAACTTCTTCATATTGGTCATCTCCCAGATTGGTCAATCGAGTGTCGCGTAGTCGACACCCGGTCCTTGCACGGGCTGTGCCAAGTACCAAAAGGGAGCAAAATCGGCTTTTCACAACACGTGTTGCGGCCGAACCACGAGGTTTTGCCTCTGGATGGTGCGCACTAAAAGTGCACACGCACCAAAAGCGTGCGCTCAACAAAAAGTGTGAACACGGTCCGGCCTCCGCACGGGGCAGACGCGGAACAAGAGACAGGAAAGCGGGCCGGAAGGACCCGCAGGAGAAGAGGGGCTAGTCGGACGTCGCGAGGGTGCCGCGTTCGATCTCGATGCCGACCTCGCGTACACCGGGAACGGCCCCGGGCTTGCCCAGCTTGATGCGCACCCAGGGGGTGCCGAACTGGGCCATCAGGGCCTCGGCGATCTCTTCGGCCAGGGATTCCAGCAGCGCGTGCGGCTCGCGCGTGACGATGGCACGCACCGCGTTGGCCACCGCCTCGTAATCGACGGTATCGCCGATCTCGCCGGAATAGGCGGCGATGCGGGTATCCGCCGCCAGTTCGATGTCGAATCGCAGGCGGCGCTGGATCCGCTGTTCCCAGTCGTAGACACCGACAACGGCATCAATTTCGAGGTCGCGCAGATAGATTCGATCCATGGGCTCGGCGGGCTCCTGTAGGTCGGCGCCTATCCTACTGCCCGGGCCGCACGAGGTACACCGAGCCGTTATCATGGAGCTCTCCTTGCACGGCTTCGAGACACGCATGAGCGAGCCCTTCCACGACCTCCCGTGGCCCGACAGCCCCGAGGGCGAACCGCGTCGCATCGGGGTAGAGATCGAGATGGCCGGGGTCTCGCTGGAGATTATGGCCGAAGCAGTAAAGGCCGAATTCGGGGGGGAGATCGTGCCGGACAGTGCGTTCGTCGCCCGCGTGCGCGATACCGATGTCGGCGACTTCCAGCTGGAACTGGACGCCCGGGTGCTGAAGGACCGTGCCTACCGCGAGCATCTCGCGCGCCTCGGCATCTCGCTGGACGACTCCGACAAGGCGGCGCTGGATCGCTGGCTGGCCGACGCCGCCGGCCGCCTGGTCCCGCATGAAATCGTGGCCCCGCCGATCCCGGTGGCCGACCTGCCCCGCCTGGACCGGGTACGCGCGGCCCTGCAAGAGGCCGGCGCCCAGGGCACCGAACGCTCGTTTCTCTACGCCTTCGGGTTGCAGATCAATATCGAGATCCACCGTACCGATGCCGAGTGGCTGCTGGCGATCCTGCGCAGCTTCCTGCTGATGGCCGAGGCCCTCACCGCGGCCGGCGCAATCGACCTGGCACGGCGACTGTCGCCCTACATTCGCGCGTTTCCCGGGCCCTTTGTACGCCACATGCTGGACCCGGACTTCCAACCCGATCAGGCCGGCCTGATCGATGCCTACCTGGCGCACAGCCCGACCCGCAACCGACCACTGGACCTGTTGCCCTTGTTTGCCCACCTGGACCCGGAACGGGTCAACGCCGCACCGGTGGAACACGACTTGATCAAACCGCGCCCGGCCTTCCATTACCGCCTGCCGAACTGCGAGATCGACGACCCGGACTGGAGCCTGGCGCGACCGTTCAATGGCTGGGTCGAGGTGGAACGTCTGGCGGCGGATCCGGAACGCCTGGAGCGCCTGTCGCGGGAATACCTGGACCGCCCCGGCCAGGCCCTCGGCCGCTGGGCCGACGACTGGAGCCAGCGCCTCCGTGACTGGTTCTGACTCGGCTCCCAATGCAACCAGCCGGGTCACGCCCCAAGCCCGTCGCCCGGTGATCGCGATCACCGGGCCGGACCAGGGCGGGGGTCCGGCCTGGCTGTTCACCGCCCTGGCGGTGTGGCGCGCGGGAGGCCGCCCTTTGCGGTTGCGTCCGGGGAGACCGCGCGGCCGTTGCCCGTTCGACGGACTGATCGTGGGCGGCGGGGCGGATGTCGACCCCGAGCTCTACGGCGAGACCCTGCCCGACGGGCCGGATGCGGCCGCCATCCGCCAGGCGGAGCGCCGCCTCTCGCAGCGCCTGATCGGCTACCTCTTCTACCCGGCCCTGTGGCTTCTGCGCCGGCTGTTCCAGTCGCACGGCGGCGTACTGGACGTCGACCGCGACCGCCTGGAGAAGGCCCTGATCCACCGCGCGCTGGACGATCACCGGCCGATCCTCGGCATCTGCCGCGGCATGCAGCTGGTCAACGTGGTGCGCGGCGGCACGCTGCAGCGCGATCTGGGCGAGTTCTACGTGGAAACACCACAGGCCCGCAGCCTGTTGCCGGTCAAGCCGGTCCAGCTGGAGCCGCGCAGCCACCTGGCGGACATCCTGGGCGACGCCACGCTACACGTGAACGCCCTGCACAATCAGGCGGTGGATGGCCTGGGTCGCGGGCTAAGGGTCGCCGGCCGCGAGAGCAGCGGCGTGGTACAGGCGATCGAGGCCGACCGCGGCTGGTGCATCGGCGTGCAGTGGCACCCGGAATACCTGCCCCAGAAGCGCCGCCACCAGCGTCTGTTCCACGCCCTCGTTCAGGCCGCCGCCAATACAGGCTAAAACCCGATTCACCACCAAGCGCACGAAGACATGAAGAAGGGCAGGCGCTTAGACCGGGTACGGCACGGAGAGGCCGCCGAGGCCGCAGTAGCCGTGGGGGACCTTGGCCAGGTATTGCTGGTGATCCTCTTCGGCGAAATAGAACGCCGGCCCTTCGACGATCTCGGTGGTGATCGTTCCGCCCCGCGCCCTGTCCAGCGCGGCCTGGAAGCGTTGGCGGCTGGTCTCGGCGGCCGCCAGCTGGTCGGCATCGGTGGTGTAGATCGCGGAGCGGTACTGGGTACCGACGTCGTTGCCCTGGCGCATGCCCTGGGTCGGGTCGTGGCCTTCCCAGAAGGTGCGGAACAGCGCATCCAGGTCGACTCGCCGCGGATCGAATACCACACGCACCAGTTCGGTGTGCCCGGTCTGGCCGCTGCATACCTCGCGATAGGTTGGATTCGGGGTATAGCCCCCACCGTAACCGACGCTGGTGGAGTACACCCCGTCCAGCTGCCAGAACAGGCGCTCGGCGCCCCAGAAGCAGCCCATGCCGAACTGAATCACCTGCATGCCCTCGGGGTATGGCGGCGCCAACGGGGTTCCCAGCACCATGTGGCGCTCGGGAACCGGCATCGGCTCCTCGCGCCCGGACAAGGCCTGCTCGGGCGCGGGCATGCGCGGCTCGGAAAATGCGAACATCGGCGACTCCATCAGTCGGCCGGGGTGAGCCGGATCAGCTCCCCCGGGTTGTGGTCGGTCAGTACATAGATTGCGCCTTCGTGCACGCGCACGTCGCGCACACGGCGATCCAGATCCGGCAGCACCTCGGACTCATTGACCAGGTCGCGCCCGTCGAAGGTCAGGCGGCGCAGTGTCTGGTGCGCCAGTCCGCCGACCAGCAGGTCACCATCCCAGTCGGCAAAGGCCGGATCGCGCAGGATCGCCATGCCGGACGGGGCAATGGAAGGCGTCCAGTGATGCAGCGGTGACTCCATCCCCTCCTTCTCGGTCAGACCCTCGCCCACCTGGCCGCCACGGTATTCCTCGCCGTGGGTAATGACCGGCCAGCCGTAGTTCAGGCCAGGTTCAATGATGTTGACCTCGTCACCCCCGCGCGGGCCATGCTCGTTCTGCCAGAAGGTGCCGGTCTCGGGGTCCATCACCATGCCCTGCGGGTTGCGCACACCCCAGGCCCAGATCTCCGGGCGGGCGTCGGGTTCATCCACCAACGGGTTGTCATCCGGCACCGAACCATCGTCATGCAGCCGGATGATGCTGCCGATATGGGTGGAGGTGTCCTGCGCATGATCGCGATCGCCGCGGTCACCCACGCTGATGTACACGTACCCGGCCTGGTCAAACACGATGCGGCTGCCGAAGTGGCGGCCGCCGCTGACACCCGGCTCGGCGGTGAACAGCGTCTCCACGTCCTGCAGCTCGCCATCCTGGAAGCGCCCACGCGCCAGGCGGGTCGTCAGTCCGCCCTCCACGCTCGCCGAGTAGGTGAAGTACAGCCAGCGGTTTTCGGCGAACTCCGGATGCAGGGCAAGATCCAGCAAACCGCCCTGGTTGCGCGCCTGCAGGTCGTCCGGCAACCCCGGGACCAGCGCGCCCTGCCCATCGAAGGCCTCGGCGTCCTCGAACCAGCGCAGGGTGCCCGGGCGCTCGCTGATCAGTGCACCGCCGTCGGGCAGGAAGGCGATGGCCCAGGGGTGATTCAGTTCCTCGTGCAGCACGCTGACCTGCAGATCCTGCTGCCCGCCCTCCAGGCCCTCGGCCGAGACCCCGGAGGACCCGGTGCATGCCACCAGAAGGCCCACGGTCATGGGAACCACCGTTACACGTCCCAGGATATGTTGGCGCTTGCTCATGGCTCGCTCCTTGTTCGGTCCGATGTCCATTGGTACCTGTGTTCAGGCGACGGGTTCCCTCGGCTGGCAAACAGGGCACCAGTACGTCGAGCGGCCGTGTTCGCCCAGCAGGGCATATTCGACCGGTGCGCCGCACTGCCGGCAGGGCTCGCCACGGCGGCCATAGACGTTCAGGAACGCCCCCTCCTCCGCGCGCTCGCGGGTGATGCGCGGACCCGGCTTCAGGTTGCGCCGCAGCAGCCGCTCGGCATCGCGGTACAGCCCCGCCAGCACCCGCTGCGATACCTGCCCGAGAGGCCACAGCGGGTGACAGCCTTGCAGGAACAGCACCTCTGACTTGTAGATGTTCCCGATGCCCGCCGCCAGCGACTGATCCAGCAGCACATCCAGGATCGGGCGCGCCGGGTCCGCGACGGTCCGCACCCGCATGACCACGGCATCCAGGTCGATCGCCGGGTCCAGCAGATCAGGGCCGACACGGGCATCCAGACGCGGGACATCCGCCGCCCCCGCCGTGCGCGGGCGCCACTGCAGCTCGCGAGGATGAAAGCAGACCAGCACCCGCTCCGGGAGGCTGAGGATGGCCCAGGCACTGGAGGCCGGCTTGTGCCAGGCGACACCCGGGGCGTACTGGTGCCAGGTCCCGTACATCCCCAGGTGGGTGCGCAATTGCCACGGCCGGCCATCCGCAGCTGCAAGATCCAGCAACAAGTGCTTGCCCCGGGCCTGCACGGTCCCGGCGGTCATCGCGCCATGCTCGAGCAACGGATCGCCGCGCCGGGCGCGGGTCGCTACCGCAGTCAGCGTGGCGCCCTCCAGTACCGGCCGCAACGCGGCGGCCAGCTTGTGGATCGTGTCGCCCTCGGGCATGCGGGCGGGATCAGCGCTCGCGCGCGGGGTACAGGCGCGGCTCGCCCTCGGGCCGGGTGCGGAACAGGCGCATGGACCACAGGTACTGCGCCGGGGCCTGCTCGATGCCACGCTCGATGGCGGCGTTCATCTGCCGCGCATCGACGGCATCATCCCCCGAGGGATAGTCTTCCAGGGGCGGCCACAGGCGCATCACGTACTGGTCCGCCGCCGCGTCATACCAGGCGAAGCTGGGCAGGACCGCCGCCTTCGACATGCGCGCCAGACGCGCCAGCGCGGTCAGCGTGGCCTTCTGCACACCGAAGAAATCCACGAATACCGCGCCCTCCGCGCCCAGGTCCTCGTCCGGCAGGTAATAGAAGAAGCGACCGCGCTTGAGCTGGCGAATGGCCGGGCGCAGGCCCTGGCCGCGGGCGAAGATATCGCCGGAATAGCGCGTGCGGCTGCGGTGGTTGATCCACTCCAGCACCGGGTTCTTCATCGGCTTGGCGAAGGACACGCCGTCGAACATCTGACTCATGCGCACGCCGCCGTAATCCAGCCCCAGGGAATGCGGCGCCAGGATGATCACTGGCGTCCCGCCGGAGCGCAGGCGCTCGTAGTGCTCCAGACCCTCGATGCGAATGCGGGCGGCGTGCTGGCCGGGCTTGCCGAACCACAGCAACCCGTAGTCCAGCGCCGTCTGCGCCTGGTAGCGGTAATAGGCCTCCAGGCGCTGGGCGCGCTCCGCGGCGCTCATCGCCGGGAAGCACAGCTCCAGGTTGCGCTCGACCACCGCCCGACTGCGCCCGGCCAACCGGCGAATCAGCCGGCCCAGCCCGCCGGCGAGACCGCGCACGGCCGGGCGCGGCAACTCCTGCAGCACCCAGGCCAGGCCCAGCAACAGCCAGCTGCCCCAGTAACGCGGGGCGAAGTGCGCGGCGGTCAGCGGGGCCTGGTAGGCACCAGCACCCTCGCGCCGCCCGGTTTCGTCGTCGACAGCGCTCATGCGCCCCCGGCACCGTCGGTGGGCCCGTCCGTGGCGGCCTGCTGCTTGCGGGCGCGCTTGGCGTAGACCTCCATCTCCTTCGCGGCCTGCAGATCACCCTTCTCGGTGGCCACGCGGATACCGCGCTCGCAGGTGGACAGGGCCGACTCGGGGCGCTCCAGCTCCACCAGCGTCTTCGCCAGCAGCTTCCAGGCCGCGGAATAGCCGCCGTCCAGATCCAGCGCCCGTTGCAGATGGGGCACTGCGGCCTCCAGCTGGCCATCGGTCGCCAGGGCATTGCCCAGCGAGAAACGCAGCATGGCGGAATCCTGGCCGCCGTCGAGCATATTCTGGAAGCGTTCGATCATGTCGCTCATGGGGTACCTCCCTCGGCGCGTGCCGATACGTACAGTCAGGCTAACGCCGCCAGAAGGCGGGCGACAGAAGCACCAGAACGGTAAAGATTTCCAGGCGCCCCATCAGCATCGCAACCACCAGGACCCACTTGCTGAAATCGTTGATCGACTGGAAGTTGGGCCCGACCTCGCCCAGACCGGGACCCAGGTTGTTCAGCGAGGCCGCCACTGCCGAGAACGCGGTGACCTGATCCAGACCGGATGCCATCAGCCCCAGCATCATCACTACGAACACCATCACGTAGGCCGCCAGGAAGCCCCACACCGCCTGCACGACGCGATCCGGGGCCTCCTTCCCGTTGACCTTCACGGCGATCCGCGCGTGCGGGTGGATCAGACGCTTGATCTCGCGCAGCCCCTGCTTCACCAGCAGCAGCACGCGCACCACCTTCATGCCACCACCGGTGGAACCGGTACAGCCACCGATGAACGACAGGAGGATCAACAGCACAGGCAGGAAACCGGGCCACAGGTAGAAGCTGTCTGTGGCATAGCCCGTCGTGGTCGCAATGGACACGACATGGAAGACCCCGCGGCGCAATGCATCCCCGAACTGATCGGTAAACCCGCTCCAGAGCATGAAACCGACCACCAGGACGATCGCCGAGCCGAGCACCAGGAGGTAGGCGCGTAACTCCTCGTCCCGCCGGTAAGGCTTCCAGGTCGCGCGGTGCAGCACCAGAAAGTGGAGAGCAAAGTTCATCCCGCCCAGAACCATGAACGCGATGGCGACCATCTCGATCGCCACGGAGTCGAAATGACCGATGCTGGCGTCATAGGTCGAAAAGCCACCAATCGCCACGGTGGTGAAGGAGTGCGCAATCGCATCGAAGGCATCCATGCCGGCGGCCCAGTAGGCCAGCGCGCAGGCCACGGTCAGGCCCAGGTAGATGTACCAGAGGTTGCGCGCGGTCTCGGCGATACGCGGCGTCAGCTTGTTGTCGCGGATCGGCCCCGGGGTCTCGGCCTTGAACAGCTGCATGCCGCCCACGCCCAGAAGCGGCAGGATGGCCACCGCCAGCACGATGATCCCCATGCCGCCCATCCACTGCAGCTGCTGGCGATACCACAGCAGCGCCCGCGGCAGATCATCCAGCCCGGTCAGCACGGTGGCGCCGGTCGTGGTCAGCCCGGACATCGACTCGAAGGCGGCATCGGTGAAGGACACGTGCAGGTTCGGATCGAGGTACAGCGGTGTCGCCCCGGCGATCCCCAGTCCCAGCCAGAACAGCACCACCAGGATGAAGCCGTCGCGCGCCTGCAGGTCCTGGCGCATGCGGTACAGCGGCGCCCACAGCAGACCGCCCATCAGCAACAGGAGGGCGAAGGCCTGCAGGAACACGTACGCGGTGGACTCCCCGTACAGAAAGCCGATGGCCGCCGGCGGCAGCATCGCCAGACTGAACAGCGTCAGCAGGACACCCAGCAGCCGGGCCGTGGAGGCGAGATGGAGCATCCGCGCGCTGCGCCTAGAAAAACAGCGCCGTGGGCTGGAAGAGGCGCTGCACCTGCTTCACCTTGCGCCGATCGGTCACGAACAGGATCACGTGGTCTCCGGCCTCGATGACCGTGTCGCGATGGGGGATGATGACCTCCTCGCCCCGCACCACCGCTCCGACGCGAGTGCCCTCGGGAAAGTCGATCTCGTCGATCCGGCGGCTGACCACCTGCGACGTCCGGGCATCGCCGTTGACCACGGTCTCGATCGCCTCGGCCGCACCGCGGCGCAGGGCATGCACGGTGGCGGTTCCGCCCTCGCGCACCCGCGCCAGCAGCGCACCGATGGTCGCCTGCTGTGGCGAGATCGCGACATCGATCGTCCCGCTTTGCAGCAGGTCCACGTAACTCGGCCGATTGATCAGCGACATCACCTTGCGCACGCCCCAACGCTTGGCCAGCATCCCGGCGAAGATGTTCGCCTGGTCGTCGTTGGTGACCGCGCAGAACACGTCGCTGTGCTCGACGTTGATGGATTCGAGGAAGCGGTCATCCGAGCTGTCCCCGTGCAGCACCAGGACATTGCTGGGTAGCGTCCGCGCCAGATGATCGGCACGCTCGGAATCGCGCTCGATCACCTTGACCCGGTAGCGCTTGCTGAGCGTCTCGGCCAGGCGCTCGCCGATGTTGCCGCCACCGGCCACCATGATTCGCTTGTAGGGCTTTTCCAGCTTGCGCAGCTCCGAGGTCACCGCGCGGATGTTCTTCTTCGCCGCGACGAAGAACACCTCGTCATCGGCCTCGATCACCGTGGAACCATCCGGCTGGATCGAGCGATCCTTGCGGAAGATCGCGGCCACCCGGGTCTGGATGCCCGGCATGTCGTTTTGCAGATTCTTCAGCTCGTGCCCGACCAGCGGGCCACCGTAGTAGGCGCGCACCCCCACCAGCGAAACTCGGCCCTCGGCGAATTCCAGCACCTGGAGCGACCCGGGGTGCTCGATCAGGCGCTGGATGTGGCTGGTCACGATGGCCTCGGGCGAGATCAGCATGTCCACCGGCATCGCGTCCTGGGCGAACAGCGCCGGGGTCTCGTGATAGTCGCGGGCCCGCACACGGGCGATCTTGGTCTCGATATTGAACAGCGTGGAGGCCACCTGGCAGGCGACCATGTTGGTCTCGTCCGAGTTGGTAACCGCGATCAGCATGGACGCGTCCTGCGCACCGGCTGCCTCCAGCACCGAGGGGTGCGCGGCAAAGCCGTGCACGGTCTTGATGTCGAAACGATCCTCCAGCTCCGCCAGCATCTCGGCGCGGTAATCGACCACCGTAATGTCGATCCCGTCGGCGCTCAGCGCCTCCGCCAGCGACTGCCCGACCTGCCCGGCCCCGAGGATGATGATGTGCTTCATGCGTCTCCCGTCCCGGAGCAGGTTCAGCTATCGGTTTTCACGCGCTTGGGGTCGATCCCCAGCGCCTTGAACTTGCGGTACAGGTGCGTGCGCTCCAGCCCCACCCGTTCCGCCAGGCGCGTCATGTTGCCCTCGGAGCGCTCCAGCTGTTGCTGCAGGTATTCGCGCTCGAACTGTTCGCGCGCCTCGCGCAGCGGCAGATCGGGGATGGCGACCGTCCCCTCGCCGCCCTCCTCGGCGCGCTGCGGCTGCCCGCTGAGGGTCCGCTCCACCTCGTCGCGGGTGATCTCGTCGCCCGAGCCCAGGATCATCAGCCGCTGCACCAGGTTGCGCAGTTCGCGCACGTTGCCCGGCCAGTGGTACTGCTGCAGCCGTTCCAGGGCCGGACGCTGGAAGGCGCGCGGCGGCAGCCCCTCCTGCTGGTGCAGGTGGCGCATATGACACTCCAGCAGTTCCGGGATGTCTTCGGGGTGCTCGCGCAGGGGCGGGATGGTCAGTGGCAGGACATTCAACCGGTAGTACAGGTCCTCACGGAAGTGGCCCTGCTTGACCGCCTCGGCCAGGTCGTACTGGCTCCCTGCGATCACGCGCACGTTCACACTGATGGGCTGGTTGCCGCCGATGCGGGTGATGCGCTGGGTATCCAGCGCATGCAGCAACCGCCCCTGGGTCTGCAGATCCATCTCCGCGACCTCGTCCAGGAACAGCACGCCACCCGCCGCCTGCTCCAGCAGCCCATAGCGCACGTGTTCTCCCTGCTCGCTGCCGAACAGCTCGGCGATCGCCTCCTCGCCCGAGAGCGACCCCACCGAGACCACGATGAACGGGCTCTCGCGGCGCGCGCTGCGCGCATGCAGCAGCCGCGCGAAGGTCTGCTTGCCCACGCCTGGCTCGCCGGTGATCAGCACCCAGGTATCGTGCTGCGCCATGCGCTGCACCTGGTCGCGCAGGTTCACCATGGTGGCGCTGTCGCCCACCGGGTCGGCCACCGTACCGGCGTGGCGCTTCAGGCCCACGTTCTCGCGCTGCAGGCGTGCGGCCTCCAGGGCATTGTTCAGGGTGATCAGCAGCTTGTCGATGGACAACGGCTTCTCGATGAAGTCGTAGGCGCCCAGGCGCGTGGCATCCACAGCGGTCTCGACGTTGCCGTGACCGGAGATCATCACCACCGGGCAGGGCAGCCCCTCGTCATCGCCCCACTCCTTGAGCAGGGAGATCCCATCACCGTCCGGCATCCAGACATCCAGCAGGATCAGGTCCGGGCGGCGACTGCGACGCTGCGCCTTGGCCTCGGCCACGGAGCCGGCGAGTGCTACCTGATAGCCCTCGTCCTCCAGCACATCCTGCAGCAGCATGCGGATGTCCGGCTCGTCGTCGACTACGAGTATGTAGGCTTCGCTCATTCGGGCTCCTCGTGAACCACCGGACCATGCTCCACCGGGATGCGGATGCGGAAGACCGCCCCGCCCGGCCCGGACTCTGCATTATGGCACTCAATCATGCCGCCATGCTCCTCCACGATCTTCTGCGCGACGGCCAGACCGAGACCGGTTCCACGCGGCTTGTCGGTGGTGTAGGGCTCGAAGATGCGCTCGAGGAACTCCGGCTTGATGCCCGGGCCGGTGTCGATCACGCGCAATTCGATATGCGGCCCGGCCGAGTCGTCGAGATACGCCGTGGCGACATGCACCTCCATGTCCTCGTGGCCCTCGCCCGCCTCCAGGGCGTTCTTGATCAGGTTGTGCAGCAACTGGCGCAGACGCCCGGCGTCGCCATGGATTCGCGGCAGGGACGCATCCAGCGTGACATCGACCCGCGAGCGCCCGTCCTGGTCCAGGTACAACTCGCAGACGTCCCGGATCAGCTGGTTCAGATCCACCGACGCGCGCTCCAGCTGCGGGGCCTGGGCATAGTCGCGGAAGGCGTTGACCAGGGTCTTCATCGCCTCCACCTGCTGCACGATGGTCCCGGTGGCGCGATCCAGCACCTCGCGATCCGCCCCCTCCAGCACCTTGCCCAGACGCCTTGAGAGGCGCTCGGCGGATAACTGGATCGGGGTCAGCGGGTTCTTGATCTCGTGCGCCAGGCGGCGCGCCACCTCGCCCCAGGCGGCGTCACGCTGGGCCTTCAGGAACTCGGTCATGTCGTCGAACACGATCGCGTGCAGACCGCGGCTGGACCCCGAGGTCGGCAGCCACACCGCACGGGTCATCAGCACCTTGCGCCCGCTACGGGTGAACACCACCACCTGGCGCGACCATTCTTCTTCCTGGCGCACCAGGGCATCGCTGATCGCCTCGAAAAACTGCGCCACCAGCGGGCACTCGGCGCCCACCTCCGACATCACCCGGGTGCGCGCCCGCTGCAGGTCGCACTCCAGGATCTCGCTGGCCGCGGCGTTCGCGGTACGCAGGCGCAGGCTGCCATCCAGCGCCAGCACGCCGGAGCGCAAGTGTTGCAGCACGCTCTCCAGGTAGGCGCGCTCGGCGTCCAGCAGGCGGCGGTTGCGTTCCGCCTCGTCGCGCGCCTCGTTCAGGGTGCGCGTCATGGTATTGAACGACTGCACCAGGAAACCCAGCTCGTCGGCGCGCTGCACCGCCAGGCGGGTGCTGTAGTCGCCCTGGGCGACCATGCGTGTGCCCTGCACCAGGTCGGAGATCGGGCGCACCATGCGCCGCGCCACCAGCAGCCCCGCCCACAGCGCAGCCATCAGCGAGATCGCCAGCGCCAGTGACAGGGTGAACACAAAGCCCTGGATCATCGGCCCGCGCAGGTAGGCGAATTCGCGATAGTCGGCGAAGGCGTCCTGCACCCGTAGCGACAACGCGCTCATGCGCGGGTCCACGGGGTAGATGCCCTGCAGGATACGGTTCTCCGAGCCCGGGCGGCGGCTGCTGGTGGTGGCCACCACGCGGATGATCAGCGAGCCGTCGGGCTGCGGCTCCAGCCGCGAATACGGCTGTTCCGGGCGCACCCGCATCAGGATGTCGGACCCGGGCGGGGTCGGCAGACGACGGATTGGACTGTCGGTGCTGGAGGCGATAATGCGGTTGTTGGAGCCGACCAGAGTCAGCTCCTGCGCCCCGACCTGGCGGCGATAGTCGTTCAGCGCCAGCGGCACCAGCCCCTCCGAGACCCCCTCGAGATCGCTCATCAGTTCCTGGGTCTCGTTCGCCAGCTGGCGCACCCGCAGATCCAGCGACGAGCGCGACAGCTCCAGCGCATCCTCCAGCGCCGACTCCACGCGCACGTCGAACCACGAATCCACGCCCTCGTTCAGGAACTTGAAGGAGAAGTAATAGACAACGGACACCGGCAGCACCGCCACCAGCATGAACACCGCAACCAGGCGCAGGGTCAACCGGCTGCCGGGGACCCCGCGGCGATACTGGATCGCCATGCGCGCGACCTGATAGATGATCAGCCCGCCCAGCGCCACCAGCACGGCGACGTGGAACACCAGCAGCCACAGGAACAGCTGCTCGAAGCGCGCCTGGTTCTGGGCCGCATCGCCCATCACTACCAGCGAGGTCAGCAGCAGCACGAACAGGAGCCCGATGCCGAACAGCCCCCACGGGAAGCCCCTCAGTCCAGCGACCATCGCCGCCACTCCTGTCGCGTCGTCAGGTCACCGCGCAACCCGGCATCCAGCTGCAGGGGCAGAGGCAGCGCCGAGTACACCAGCATCAGGCGCGCCGCCACGTCGAACTCCCCGGGATTCGCGCGCGCCGAAGCGGGAATGCCATCCAGGCGCAGCCGGCCCAGCCGCCGGGCGACCTGGTCCAGGGCATCCCCCAGGGTCGGTTTCAGATCCATGCGCTCGTCGGTCACCGCGGTTACCAGGTAGTGCCGGTTCAGCGCAAAGTATTGCAGCTGGACCCGGCGGGTCTCGCTCGCCAGGGTGTCGCGCCCCACCCGGCGACCGCGCTCCAGACGGGCCTCCGCCTCGAACTCCAGGGTCACGCCGTTGGCCAGGGCAGCTTCCAGCACGGCGGGCAGACGCATGTCGATATCGAGACGCACCAGCACAGTGGTGTCGTCCAGCCACAGGTGATTGGCGCCGCGGATCTCCACCGCCGCAGCCGGCGCAGGCAGCGCCAGCAGAGCAAACAGGCAGCACAGCGCCACGAAGGGCCCGCGCCACGGGGAGGCGCCGCTCGGCATCAGGGGGCCTGCTTCTCCAGGAGCGCATAGTAGAAGCCATCGCCGCCCTCGAGCCCCAGCGGCAGCGACACGCCGACCTCGCGCGGCCGGCTTCCGGGGATCCCCGCATCGCCGTTCACGGGAAGCACCCGCGCATCCGCGGTCGCGGCCACGAACGGGGCCACAACGGCCTCGTTTTCCGGCGACAGCAGCGAGCAGGTGGCATACAGCAGCCGCCCGCCCGGGCGCAGCAGGCGCCAGGCGCCGGCCAGCAGGCGGGCCTGCTCCGCCGCCAGGCGCGGGATGTCCTCGGCTCGGCGCAGGGTCTTGATATCCGGGTGACGCCGGATCACGCCGGTGGCGGAACAGGGCACGTCCAGCAGGATCGCGTCGAAGGCCTGGCCGTCCCACCAGTCGTCGGTGGCCTCCAGGTCGGCGGCGACCAGACGGGCGTCGAAGCCCAGCCGGTCGAGATTCTCGCGCACCTGCTCGAGGCGTTCCGGGTCATTGTCCAGCGCGGTGAGGTCCAACTGGCCACCGGCGCGCTCCAGCAGGTGCCCGGTCTTGCCGCCCGGGGCCGCGCAGGCATCCAGCACCCGCTCCCCCGGCTGCGGATCCAGCAGGTGCCCGGCCCATTGCGCCGAGGCGTCCTGGACCGACAGCGCCCCGTCGGCAAACCCCGGCAGCGCCCCGACGTCGACCGGATTCTCCAGGGTCAGGGCGCTGGCGAGCACCGGGTGCGGCCGGGCCGGCGTCCCCGCAGCGGCCAGCGCCTCCAGCGCCGCCTCGCGGCTGTCACGGTGCAGGTTCACCCGCAGGGTCATCGGCGCCGGCAGCGTCGAGGCCTCCAGCAGCGTCTCCCAGTCCTCGGGCCAGGCGTCGCGAATCGCCTCCAGCAACCAGTCCGGGACCGCATAGCGCAGGCCCGGCTCCGCCTCGATCCGGGCGGCCAGCGCATCCTGCTCGCGCAGGGCACGGCGCAGCACCGCGTTGATCAGCCCCACCGCGCCGGGTCGATGGATCTCGCGCGCCAGCTCGGCCGTCTCGCGCACCGCCGCATGATCCCGCGTACCGAAATGCAGGACCTCGGCCAGGCCCTGCGCCAGCAGCACGCCGATCACCGCATCCTTCTTGCGCAGCGGTCGGTCGAGAAACCCGCCGACCAGCCCCTCCAGCTGCGGATACCAGCGCAGGGTGGTGTAGGCCAGGGCCTGCACCCAGGCGGCATCGCGCGCCGCGAGCCCCTCGGTCACCAGCTCCACCGCCCGGGTCAGCGACTGCCCCTGCAGCACCACGCGTTCGACCGCCTCCAGCGCACGCTGACGCGGCGAACGCGAATCCACCCGCGAGGGCACCACACGCTTTTGCTTGCCTGCCATTAGACCGCCCCCATCAGGGTCTGACCAACCAGGTCGGCATTACGAGCCCAGTCGGCCGCCGCGACCGGGCGACGTCCCGGCAGCTGCACCGTTTGCAGCCGCAGGATGCCGTCGCCCGTGGCCACGTCGACGCCGTCCACCCCAGTATTTCGAATCGTCCCCGGCGCCGCCTCGGCCGGTCCGGCAAACGGGGTCGCGGCATACACCCGCACCACCTGCCCCTGCCAGCCGGTCTGGGCCACCGGCCAGGGGTTGAAGGCACGTACCTGGCGATCCAGGGCGACGGCCGGTTGCGACCAGTCCATCCAGGCCTCCTGTTTCTCCAGCTTGCGGGCATAGGTGGCCTGCGCATCATCCTGCGGCAAGGAGGCGGACTCGCCAGCGGCAATCGCCGGGAGCTGCTCGACCAGCAGTGCGGCGCCTTCACGGGCGAGAACGTCGTGCAGGTTTCCGGTGGTGGTCTCCGGCGTAATCGTCACACCCCGGCAGGCATGCACCGGGCCGGTATCCAGCCCCGGGGCCATCTGCATCAGGCAGACCCCGGTCTCGGCATCCCCCGCGAGGATGGCACGATGAATCGGCGCCGCGCCGCGCCAGCGCGGCAGCAACGAGGCATGGATATTGAGACCGCCGAGCGGCGGGATCGCGAGCACCGCGCGCGGCAGGATCAGCCCGTAGGCCGCCACGATCAGGATATCCGGGCGCCAGGCCGCGAGCGCCGCCTGGGCCTCAGGGGTTTTGAGACTCTCCGGCTGCACTACCGGCAGCGCCGCGGCCTCGGCGACCTGCTTGACCGGGCCGGGGCGCAGCTTGCGCCCGCGCCCCGCCGGGCGGTCCGGCTGGGTGTAGACCGCGACCGGCGCATGCCCGCTCTCGATCAGGGCCTGCAGCGCCGGGACTGCAAAATCGGGCGTCCCGGCATAGACGATGCGCAGGGAGTCGACGTCCGTGTCCGCCACCCCCATCAGACCGCGGGGACCGCGGCCTTGTCACCCGCCCCGGTGCGGACGCCCTGCTTCTCCAGCTTCTTGCGAATGCGGCTGCGCTTCAGGCTGGACAGGTAATCGACGAACAGCTTGCCGTCGAGGTGGTCGATCTCGTGCTGGATGCACACCGCAAGCAGCCCGTCGATTTCCAGCTCGAAGGGCTGGCCATCGCGCCCCAGGGCGCGCACACGGATGCGGTCGGCACGCTGCACCTTTTCGTAGAAACCGGGCACGGACAGGCAGCCCTCGTCCATCTCCTCCTCGCCCGAGGTCTCCAGGATCTCGGGGTTGATCAAGGCATGCGGCTCGCTCTGATCATCGGAGACATCCGCCACCAGCACACGCTTTTGCACGTTGATCTGGGTGGCCGCCAGGCCAATGCCCGGGGCCTCGTACATGGTCTCGAACATGTCGTCCACCAGGGTACGGATCTCGTCATCCACCTCGGCGACCGGCTCGGCCTTCAGGCGTAGCCGGGGATCGGGGAAGTGCAGGATTTCACGCTTGGCCATGAAAAAACCTCAAACTTTGTACTGTACAGACGTCGCAATTCTGCTAACGTTGGACCGCAATATCCGCGGAGTTGCGTCATCCGACTGGGGCCGGGCCACAGGAAGGCTCGGGGAGCGCGCGGACCTGACAGGGGACACTAAAATGTACAAGACCAGGGCCACCACGACCTTCGTTCTGCCGGGCATTCTCTTCAGTGTAACGCTGTTGCTGAGCGCCTGCGCGGCCACGCCAGAGAATGGCAGCGCCGAAACGGCTGTATCCGACACCAGCGAAACGCAAGCTGCCGCCCGCGAGTCGCGCAACGCACTGGAACGACGCAGCTCCGCCGAGGCCGAGCCGGAGATCCGCGAATCCGCGCCGGAACGCTACGTCGTCAAGAAGGGCGACACGCTCTGGGATATCTCCGCGATGTTCCTGCAGGACCCCTGGTACTGGCCAGAGATCTGGCTGGTCAACCCCGAGATCGAGAACCCCCACCTGATCTATCCGGGTGACGTGCTGAGCATTCATTACGTGGATGGCCAGCCGCGCATCATGGTCGACGGCGGCCCGCGGGTGCGCCCGACCCATCGCCTGTCGCCCGAGGCCCGGGTGGTGGAGCGCGACGAGGACATCTCCCCCATCGCCACCCTGCAGTCGTTCATGTTCCGGCCGCAGGTGCTGGACGAAGAGACCCTGGAGAACGCGCCGTATGTCCTCGCCTCGCAGGACGAGCGCGTGATCTTCGGCCCCGGCGACCGCGTCTACGTGCGCAACGCCGAAGACACCGAACGCTACGAGCTCTACCACATCGTGCGCCACGACGGCATGCTGATCGACCCGGATACCGGCGAGGAGCTGGGCGTCGCGACCCTGCCGGTGGGCGAGGCGGAGATCATCGAGCCGGGCAACGTCGCCCGCGCCGATATCCGCAAGGGCGAACGCGAGGCCATCCGTGGCGACCGCCTGGTGCCCTACGCCGAAGAGCAGGACCGGCTGTTCGACATTGGCCGCGCGCCGGCCGGCGCCGAGGGTACGATCATCTCGCTGTTCGACGCCATCAGCCAGATCGGCCAGTTGCAGGCCGCCATCATCAACCGCGGCGAGCGCGACGGCATCGAGAACGGTCACGTCTTCGCGGCCTTCACCGCCGGACGCGAGGTGCGCGACCCGATCAGTGATCGCGCCAACGACGTGGTCACCCTGCCGGAAGAAGAAGTCGGCACCGTAATGGTCTTCCAGACCTTCGAGAAGGTCTCCTACGTGCTGGTAACCGAGGCCGAACGCACCCTGCGCGAGGGTGACAAGGTTCGCGCCCCCTGACCGGACTTGCGGCCTGGCTTCATGCGTGATGCCGGAACGGCGGCCGCTCCGCACCAGGACTGGCTACGCCTGATCAACACCCCCGGCCTCGGCCCGCGGCGCATGCTGCAACTGGTCGAGGCCTTCGGCACTCCGGGCAACGCGCTCGACGCCCCCGCCGCCGAATGGCAGCGCGCGGGCATCGACCTCAAGCTGGACGATGCCGCGCGCCAGGCCCGCGACAAAGGGGCCGAAGCCGACCGGGCCTGGCTGGATGCCGATCCCCGGCATCACCTCCTGTGCCTCGACGACCCCGCCTATCCGCCCCTGCTGGCCGAGCTCCCCGACCCACCGCCAGTGCTGTACCTGAACGGCAACCCGGAACTGCTGCGCGCCCCGCAAGTGGGGATCGTCGGCAGCCGCGAGGCGACCCCGCAGGGCGAGCGCCTGGCCAGCGAATTCGCGCGCGAGCTGGCCACGGCCGGGCTCACGGTCACCAGCGGCCTGGCGCGCGGCATCGACGGCGCGGCCCACGAGGGCGCCCTGGCCGCACCCGGCGGGCGCACCATCGCGGTGGTCGCCACCGGGCCCGACCGCATCTACCCCGCCCAGCATCGCCGGCTCGCCCACCGCATCGCGGACCATGGCCTGGTGGTCTCGTTATGGCCCACCGATACCCGGCCGCTGGCGCGGAACTTCCCGCAGCGCAACCGGGTGATCAGCGGGCTTTCGCTGGCCACCCTGGTCGTCGAGGCGGCCCTGAAGAGCGGTTCGCTGATCACCGCGCGGCTGGCCGCCGAGCAGGGGCGCCAGGTCTATGCGGTCCCGGGCTCGGTACTCAGCCCCGCCAGCCGGGGCTGCCACCAACTGATCCGCGACGGCGCCCAGCTGGTGGAATCGGCCGACGAGATCCTTGACGACCTCGCGGACTGGCTTGGCGTGGCGCCCAACGCCCCTGCGTTCCCGTCCGAACCCGCCGGCGAACCGCTGGACCCGGAGCAGGAACGCGTGCTGAACGCGATGGGGTTCGACCCGGTCCCACTGGAAACCCTGCGCGAACGCACCAAATTGACCATCGAACAGCTTTCATCCATGCTGGTTTTGCTTGAACTCCATGGCCGCGTGGCCGCCCTCGACCACGGACGCTACCAGCGCCTCGACGCAGGATCCCCCGAATCATGAACGAGAACGTGCTGGATGTGCTCATGTACCTCTTTGAGCACACCATCGACGAGGAATCCGACGAGGAGCCGGACCGCTCGGAACTGGAGCGCCACCTGGTGGAGGCCGGTTTCGCCCGGCGCGAGATCGATCGCGCCCTCGGCTGGCTGGACCGCCTGATGAGCGAGGCCCCGTTGGCAGGCCGCGGCGGGGACGGTGCCGCCCAGCGGATCTACGCCCCCGAGGAGCGCAAGCGCCTGGACACCGAGTCTCACGGCTTCCTGCTGCACCTGGAGCAGAACGGCCTGCTGACGGCCGGTACCCGCGAGCTGGTGCTGGATCGCGTCATGGAGCTGGATGCCGAGGAGATCGACCTCGACCAGCTGCGCTGGGTGGTGTTGATGGTGCTGTTCAACCAGCCCGACGACGCGATCGCCTATTCCCGCCTGGAAGAGGTCATGCGCGACGACTCGGGCCCCAGTGCCGTGGATTATCTGCACTGATTGCCCCGTCTTCCGGTGGACACACGGTAGCCACGGGCGATTTCCTCATCTAGTCTTTAGCGCCCGTGAACCCGGTTGCATGCTTGCAACCGCCACCGCCCCGACACGGAACCCGCTGCCACGGAGACGGTCCCGAGCCACATGAGCAAGCACCTCGTCATTGTAGAGTCCCCCGCCAAGGGCAAGACCATCGAGAAGTACCTGGGTCCCGACTACCAGGTCCTCGCCTCGTATGGCCACGTACGCGATCTCGTACCCAAGGAGGGCGCGGTGGATCCGGAAGACGGCTTCCGGATGAAGTACGACATCATCGAGCGCAGCGAGAAACAGATCGAGGCGATCGCCAAGGCGCTGAAGAAGTCCGACGACCTGATCCTCGCGACTGACCCCGACCGTGAAGGCGAGGCGATCTCCTGGCACCTCCACGAGGTCCTGCGCGAACGCGGCCTGCTGGAAAACCGCGACGTGCACCGGGTGGTGTTCCACGAGATCACCAAGAAGGCGATCCAGGAAGCGATCGAGCACCCGCGCGACCTGGCCCAGCCGCTGATCGACGCCCAGCAGGCGCGCCGCGCGCTGGACTACCTGGTCGGCTTCAACCTCTCGCCGCTGTTGTGGCGCAAGATCAAGCGCGGCCTGTCCGCCGGGCGCGTGCAGAGCCCGGCCCTGCGCATGATCGCCGAGCGCGAGAACGAGATCGAGGCCTTCGTCGCACGCGAGTACTGGACGCTCGACGCCCTGACCGAACGCCAGGGCCAGTCGTTCACCGCGCGCCTGACCCACCTGGACGGCAACAAGCTGGACCAGTTCGACCTCAACAGCACCGAACTGGCGCACGACGCCCAGAAACGCCTGACCGACGCCGCCAGCGGCGAGCTCCGGGTCGCCAAGGTCGAGAAGAAGCAGCGCCGCCGCAACCCGGCCGCGCCGTTCACCACCTCGACCCTGCAGCAGGAGGCCTCGCGCAAGCTCGGCTTCACCGCCAGCCGCACCATGCGCACCGCCCAGCAGCTCTACGAAGGGATCGATCTGGGCTCCGGCGCGATCGGCCTGATCACCTACATGCGTACCGACTCGGTGGCCCTGGCCGGCGAAGCGATCGGCGAAATCCGCGGTCTGATCGAGGAGCGCTACGGCGCCAACAACGTCCCCGACAGCCCGCGCCAGTACAAGACCAAGTCCAAGAACGCGCAGGAGGCCCACGAGGCCATCCGCCCGACCTCCGTGCGCCACGTGCCGAACGAGATACGCGATCGCCTGAGCAGCGACCAGGCACGCCTGTACGACCTGATCTGGAAGCGCACCGTCGCCTGCCAGATGATCCACGCGACCTTCGACACCGTCGCTGCTGACCTGGTCCCCGGCGACACCGAACACCGCTTCCGCGCCACCGGCTCCACCCTGGTCGACCCCGGCTTCATCGCGGTCTACCAGGAGGGCCGCGACGACACGCAGGACGACGACGAGGACAAGCGCCTGCCGGAAATGGCCGAGGGCGACAGCGTCAAACTGAACGAAGTCACCGCCGACCAGCACTTCACCGAGCCGCCGCCGCGCTACACCGAGGCCAGCCTGGTGAAGACGCTGGAGGAATACGGGATCGGCCGCCCCTCCACCTACGCCAGCATCATCTCCACCCTGCAGTCGCGCGAGTACGTGGAGATGGATGGCAAGCGCTTCATCCCGACCGACACCGGCCGGATCGTGAACAGCTTCCTGACCCAGCACTTCGACCGCTACGTGGACTATGACTTCACCGCGAAGCTGGAAGACGAGCTGGATGCCATCTCGCGCGGCGAGAAGGACTGGGTCCCGGTGCTGGAAGCGTTCTGGGGCGACTTCCGCGACCGGGTGAAGGAAAAAGAAGAGAACGTGACCCGCGCCGAGGCCGTGCAATCGCGCGAGCTGGGCCCCGACCCGCAAAGCGGGCGACCGGTCAGCGTACGCCTGGGCCGCTTCGGACCGATCGTGCAGATCGGCACCAAGGACGACGAGGAGAAGCCGCGCTTCGCCGGCCTGCTGCCCGGGCAGAAGATGGACAAGGTCACCCTCGAGGAGGCGCTGGAGCTGTTCAAGCTGCCGCGCGATCTCGGCGAGACCCCCGAGGGCGAACCGGTGATGGTCAACATCGGCCGCTTTGGCCCGTACGTGAAGTACGGCTCCAAGTACGCGTCGCTGGGCCCGGACGACGATGTCTGGACCATTGAGCTGCCACGCGCGCTGGAGGTTGTCGCCGAGAAGAAGAAAAAGGACGCCGAACGCTTCATCAAGAGCTTCGACGCGGAAGGCATCCAGGTCCTGAACGGGCGCTACGGCCCCTACGTGACCGACGGCAACAAGAACGCCAAGATCCCGAAAGAGACCGACCCCAAGTCCCTGACGCTGGAACAGTGCCAGGAACTGATCGCCGCCGCCCCGGAACGCAAGGGCCGCGGACGCAAGGGGGCGGCCAAGTCCACGGGCAAGACCGCTGCCAAGTCCTCTAGCAAGGCCGAGGGCAAGTCCGCCAGCAAGACGTCGGCCAAGTCGACCGCCAAGTCGACATCCGCGAAGAAACCGGCGACCAAGAAGAAGGCCACCGCCAGCAAGACGGGCGCGAAGAAGACCACCGCCAAGAAGACCCCGGCGAAGAAGTCGTCTTCTGCGAAGTCCGCCGGCGCTGGCGGCAACCGCCTGAGTGCCGAACCCTCCGGCGATCGTGGATCGGAATAACGCCCCGCTGCTGACCGCCGAGATCGATCCCGTCGCGCACCACGTGCGCGACGGCGGGGTGATTGCCTACCCCACCGAGGCGGTCTTCGGCCTTGGCTGCCGCCCGGACGCGCCGGAGGCGATCCAACGGATCCTGACACTGAAGGGTCGACCGGCGGCCAAGGGGCTGATCGTGGTCAGCGACCGGCTCGACCGCCTTGCCCCCTGGCTGGCCCCGCTGCCCGCCGACCGCCAGGCCGAGATCGACGCCAGCTGGCCCGGCCCCACAACCTGGCTGCTACCCGTAACCCCTGACTGCCCCATCCTACTGCGTGGCGAACACGACAGCCTGGCCGTGCGCGTAACCGCCCATCCAGCCGCACGTGCGCTGTGCGCCGCCGTCGACAGCGCGCTGGTCTCGACCAGCGCGAACCGCGCCGGCGCGGAGCCCTGCCGCACCTGGGATTGCGTTACCTCACAACTCGGGGCGGACATCGATGCGATCCTGCAGGCAGAATGTGGCGGGCGCGACGCCCCCAGCGCGATCCGCGACGCCCGCACCGGCGCCTGGCTCCGGGGTGGACCGGAACCCGACGCGAACACCGACCACTGATCAACCGGGACGCAGCATGAGCCAGGACAACGTCTCCATCGAGCGCGTAATCGACTACCTGCAGGGCCTGCAGGACCGCATCTGCCAGGGCCTCGAGGGCCTGGACGGCCGGGCCCGCTTCGAGGAGGACGCCTGGGAGCGCCCTGCCGGCGGCGGCGGGCGCACCCGCGTGCTGCGCGAGGGCGCGGTGTTCGAGCAGGCCGGGGTGAATTTCTCCCACGTGATGGGCGACAACCTCCCGGCCTCGGCGACCGCCCACCGTCCGGAGATGGCCGGGCGCTCGTTCCAGGCCACCGGCGTGTCCCTGGTGATCCACCCGCACAACCCCTTTGTTCCGACCTCGCACGCCAACGTGCGCTTCTTCATTGCCGAGAAGCCCGGCGAGGACCCGATCTGGTGGTTCGGCGGCGGCTTCGACCTGACGCCCTACTACGGCTTCGACGAGGACTGCACCCACTGGCACCGTACCGCCGAGGCCGCCTGCCGCCCGTTTGGCGAGCACCTCTACCCGGCGCACAAGAAGTGGTGCGACGAGTACTTCCACCTCAAGCACCGCGACGAGCCGCGCGGCGTGGGCGGGCTGTTCTTCGACGACTTCAGCGAGGGCGGCTTCGAGCATGCCTTCGGCTACATGCAGAGCGTGGGCAACGCCTACCTCGACGCCTACGCCCCGATCGTCGAGCGCCGCCGCGCCACCGACTTTGGCGAGCGCGAGCGCCAGTTCCAGCTCTACCGCCGCGGGCGCTATGTCGAGTTCAACCTCGTCTACGACCGCGGTACCCTGTTCGGCCTGCAGTCGGGCGGGCGCACCGAGTCGATCCTGATGTCGCTGCCGCCGCTGGTACGCTGGGAGTACAACTACCAGCCGGCGCCCGGCACGCCCGAGGCCGAACTGTACGAACGCTATCTGAAGCCGCGCGACTGGCTCGCCGAGACTGCCGGCTGACTCCAAACACGCAAGGACCTGGCATGACCGCACCGATCGCCCCCTATCCCGCCGGCCGCCCGCGCCGAATGCGCCGCGACGGCTTCTCCCGCCGCCTGATGCGCGAACACCACCTGCGCGCGGACGACCTGATCCTGCCGGTATTCGTCACCGAGGGCGAGGGCGTGCGCGAGGCGGTGCCGTCGATGCCCGGCGTGGAACGCGTCTCCATCGACCAGCTGCTGGAAGAGGCGGCCGCCGCCGTGCGCCTGGGCATCCCGGCACTGGCGCTGTTTCCGGTGGTGCCGGGCGAGAAGAAGAGCCTGGACGCACAGGAGGCCTGGAACCCCGAGGGCCTCGCCCAGCGCGCGGTGCGCGCACTGAAGGCGGACCACCCGGAACTCGGCGTGATCACCGACGTGGCCCTGGACCCGTTTACCACCCACGGTCAGGACGGCATCATCGACGACGACGGTTATGTGGTGAACGACATCACCACCAAGGCCCTGGTGAAGCAGGCGCTGTCGCACGCAGCGGCCGGTGCCGACGTGGTCGCCCCCTCCGACATGATGGACGGGCGCATCGGCGCGATCCGCGGCGCCCTGGAGGACGGCGGGCGCGTGCACACGCGCATCCTCGCCTACTCCGCGAAATACGCCTCCGCCTTCTACGGCCCGTTCCGCGACGCGGTGGGCTCCGCCGGCAACCTCGGCAAGGGCGGCAAGGAGACCTACCAGATGGACCCGGCCAACGGCGACGAGGCCCTGCACGAGGTCGCGCTGGATCTCGCCGAGGGGGCCGACATGGTGATGGTCAAACCGGGCATGCCGTACCTCGACGTGGTGCGCCGCATCCGCGACGAATTCCGGCGCCCGACCTTCGTCTATCACGTCTCCGGCGAATACGCGATGCTCAAGGCCGCCGCCGAACGCGGCTGGCTGGACGAACGCGCCTGCGTGCTGGAGGCCCTGACCGGCATGAAGCGCGCCGGGGCCGACGGCATCCTCACCTACTACGCCCGCGCCGTGGCCGAATGGCTGGCAGAGGACGCGGCGCGATGAGCGAGCCGCGCCCGGATCGTTATGCCGTGGTGGGCAACCCGATCCACCACTCGCTGTCCCCGCGCATCCACACCCTGTTCGCCGAACAGACCGGTCAGCACCTCGTTTACGAGGCCCGCCTGGGGACGCCAGGCCAGTTTGCCGAGGAGGTCAACGCCTGGTTCGCCGAGGGGCTCAAGGGCCTCAACGTGACCGTTCCATTCAAGGAGGAGGCCTTCGCCCTGGCCCGGGTGCTGAGCGACCGGGCGCGCCATGCCGGGGCAGTCAACACCCTGTGGCGCGATGGCGACCACCGGATCCACGGCGACAACACCGACGGCGTCGGCTTCTGTCGCGATCTCGACCGCCTCGGCTTCGACGTGCGCAATCGCCAGGTCCTGATCCTGGGGGCCGGAGGCGCCACCCGCGGCCTGCTGCAGCCGCTGCTGGAAGGCGCACCAGAGGTGCTGATCATCGCCAACCGCACCGTGGCCCGCGCCGCGGGGCTGGTGGATGCCTTCCGGGATATCGCCCCGGCCACCCGGCTCTCCGCCTGCGGCCTGGACGCCCTGCCGCAGGGCCCCTTCGATCTGGTGGTCAACGCCACCGCCACCGGTCTCGGCGACGATGCACTGGTGCTCCCCGACCACCTCGTCCACGCGGACAGCCTGGCCTATGACCTGGTCTACGGCGCCGGCGCCAAGCGCTTCCTGGACTGGGCCGCCGGCGCGGGCTGTGTACGCGGCAGCGACGGCCTCGGCATGCTGGTGGAACAGGCGGCCGAGGCCTTCTCCATCTGGCGCGGGGTGCACCCCGAGACGGATCCCATTCTGCGTCAACTGCGTCACGAAATCGCTCCCGAATAGCCCACCCACAACCCGGGTTCATGGACGGTTCACGCGCCGCAGCGCAAGCTGAACCTATTGCCCCGTATCCGCACGGGGCCAGCGAATACTGGGAGATTCATCATGCAACGCATTCTTGCTCTGGCCGTCACCAGCGCCCTGGTACTGGTGGTGGGCTGCACCACCACGGATCCGTACACCGGGGAAGAACGCGTCTCCCGAGCCACCATCGGGGCCGGCATCGGGGCCGCCACCGGTGCGGTGCTCGGCAGCGTCACCAGCAGTCGCAACCGCACCCAGCGCGCCATGATTGGTGCCGGCATCGGGGCCCTGGCCGGTGGCGCCATCGGCAACTACATGGACCGCCAGGAGGATGCCCTGCGCGAACAGCTGCGGGGGACGGGCGTCAGCGTGACCCGCGACGGCGACAACATCATCCTCAACATGCCGAGCAACATCACCTTCGATTTCGATCGCAGCGAGATCAAGCCGCAATTCCATGACGTCCTCGACTCGGTCGCACTGGTGCTGGAGGAATTCGACCAGACCGGGATCGAGGTCGCCGGGCACACCGACAGCACCGGCCGGGTGGAATACAACATGGACCTCTCCGAGCGCCGTGCCGAGAGCGTGGGTCAGGCCCTGATCCGCCGTGGCGTACAGCCGGTGCGGGTGCACACCATCGGCCTCGGGCCGCACCAGCCGGTCGCTACCAACGACACCGATGCCGGCCGCGAACAGAACCGCCGCGTCGAACTCACCCTGTTCCCGCTCACCGCCGACTAACCCGCACGTTCCGGCCCGGCCCCCGACGCTCGCCGGGGCGCCGGGCCGACCCCATTCTGGCGACGTCTCCAGCGCCTCGCGCTGGACACTCCTACCCTTCCTGCGGCAGAATCCCGATCATTCGCTGCATCGTGATTTTTCGGTGCAATCGCGTCCATTCTCGACAGGATCGCTACCGATTCCCCCTGCCATGGCGTCCATACTGCTGCTCAACGGCCCCAACCTGAACCTGCTGGGACAGCGGGAGCCGGAGCGCTACGGCGTACAGACCCTGGCGGACATCGAGACCGACCTTAAAGCCCGGGCGGAACAGGCCGGCGCAACCCTCGACTGCTTCCAGAGCAATCACGAGGGCGACCTGATCGACCGCATCCACGCCGCCGCCGGCGAGGGCGTGGGCGTGGGGCACATCCTGATCAATCCGGGCGGCCTGACCCACACCAGTGTCAGCCTGCGCGATGCCCTGCTGGGCGTCGCCATCCCGTTCTACGAGATCCATATCAGCAACATCCACGCCCGCGAGCCCTTCCGCCAGACCTCGCGCCTGAGCGATGTCGCCGCCGGCCTGGTCAGTGGCTTCGGCGTCATTGGCTACCGGCTGGCGCTGGATGCGGCGCTTGCAGCTATCAAGGACTAAGAGGCTTCCATGGACATTCGCAAGGTCAAGAAACTGATCGACCTGCTCGACGAGAGCGGTATCCACGAGATCGAGATCCACGAAGGCGAGGAGTCGGTGCGCATCACCCGCTCCGCCAGCGGGACGCCCATGGCCGCCGCCCCGGCCCCATTGCCCCCAGCGGCGCCCGCCGCCGCGGCGGCCCCGACCGCAGCCCCGGCGGGCGCGACAGAGGCCGTACCGGAAATGGACGGTCATCGGGTCACCGCACCCATGGTCGGCACCTTCTACCGGGCCCCGAGCCCGGGCTCCAAGCCGTTCGTCGAGGTCGGCCAGACGGTGGAGGCCGGCGAGACCCTCTGCATCATCGAGGCCATGAAGATGCTCAATCCGATCGAGGCCGACCAGGGCGGCACCATCCGCGACATCCTGGTCGAGAACGGCAACCCGGTGGAATACGGGCAGCCGCTGTTCATCATCGGATGAACCCATCCGCCGGGCGTCACATTCCCGGCTTCGCTGGAAACAGGTTCGAGCATGTTTGAGAAAATTCTGATCGCCAACCGCGGCGAGATCGCCCTGCGGGTCCTGCGTGCCTGCCGCGAGATGGGCATTGCCACCGTCGCCGCGCATTCCAGCGCCGACCGTGACCTGAAGCACGTTCGCCTGGCGGACGAGTCGGTATGCATCGGCCCCGCGGCCTCGGGCGAGAGCTACCTGAACATTCCCGCGCTGATCGCGGCCGCCGAGGTCACCGACGCCGGCGCGATCCACCCGGGCTACGGCTTCCTGTCGGAAAACGCGGACTTCGCCGAACGCGTGGAGTCTTCGGGCTTCGCCTTTATCGGTCCGCGCGCCGAGACCATCCGTCTGATGGGCGACAAGGTCTCCGCGAAGCAGTCGATGCTGGAGGCCAACGTGCCCTGCGTGCCCGGCTCCGGCGGCGCCCTGGGCGACGACGCGGACACCAACCTGGCGCTGGCGCGCGAGATCGGTTACCCGGTCATCATCAAGGCCGCCGCCGGCGGTGGCGGGCGCGGCATGCGTGTGGTGCACACCGAGGGCGCGCTGCTGAACGCCATATCGCTGACCCGCAACGAGGCGCAGCAGGGGTTCGGCAATGACACCCTGTACATGGAGAAGTACCTGGAACACCCGCGCCACGTGGAGTTCCAGATCCTCGCCGACAGCCACGGCAACGCCGTCTGCCTGGGCGAGCGTGACTGCTCGATGCAGCGACGCCACCAGAAGGTCATCGAGGAGGCACCGGCCCCGGGCATTACCGATGACCAGCGCCAGGCCATGGCCGAACGGCTGATCCGCGCCTGTCAGGAGATCGGCTACCGCGGCGCCGGTACCTTCGAGTTCCTGTACGAGAACGGGGGGTTCTATTTCATCGAGATGAACACCCGGCTGCAGGTCGAGCACACCGTCACCGAGCAGGTCACCGGCATCGATCTGGTGCGCGAACAGATCCGCATCGCCGCCGGGGAACCCCTGGGCTACACGCAGGACGACGTGCGCATCACCGGTCACGCGATCGAGTGCCGCATCAATGCGGAAGACCCCCGTACCTTCATGCCCAGCCCCGGGACCATCCAGCAATACCACGCGCCGGGCGGACCGGGCATCCGCATGGATACCCACATCTACAACGGCTACATGGTGCCGCCGCACTACGACTCCATGATCGGCAAGCTGATCGCCCACGGCAACAGCCGCGAGATCGCGCTGGCGCGCATGCGCGGGGCGCTGGGCGAGATCGTGGTCGACGGCATCCAGACCAACGTCGCGCTGCACCACGACCTGATGATCGACGCGAACTTCCAGCGCGGCGAGACCGATATCCACTATCTCGAGAAGAAGCTCAAGGCACAGGCCTGACCCTTCCCCCTCGCGCCACGAGCCTGATGCCATGAGCCTTGCCGAACTTGAATGCCAGATCAGCCCGGAACAAGCCGAGCCGCTGGAGGACACCCTGTTCGAACTGGGTGCCGTCAGCGTCGAGCTGTTCGACGCGGCAGACGAACCCCTTTTCGAGCCGCCCCTGGGCACCCATCCCCTGTGGTCCACCGTGCGCCTGAAGGCGGTGTTCCCGGACACCACCCAGGCGGACCTCGCCGCCGCCGCGCTGGCGCGCCAGGCGCAGGCCCCGGAGGCGATCCAGGTCCAGGCGATCGAGGACCAGGACTGGGTCCGCGCCGGGCTGGACGGTCTTGGCGCCATCCATTGCGGCGGCGCGCTCTGGATCGTGCCCTCCTGGGAGGACGAACCGGCGATCGAGGAAGGCACCTTCGTGCGCCTGGACCCCGGTCTTGCCTTCGGGACCGGCAATCACCCGACCACCGCGATGTGCCTGGCCGCCCTGGCCCAGCAGCCACCGCGCGATCAAGAGGTCCTCGACTACGGCTGCGGCTCAGGCATCCTCGCGATCGCCGCCCTGAAGCTGGGCGCACGCCATGCACTGGGCATCGACATCGATGAACAGGCCGTGCAAGCCACCCGCAGCAATGCCGACTCCAACGCCATCCCGCCCGCACAGCTGGAGACGGGGCTGACCGATCACCCTGTGCCCGGCGCGGCCTATGACCTGGTGCTGGCCAACATCCTCGCCAAGCCGCTGATCGATCTGGCACCGGAGTTGGCTCGGGCGGCGAAACCGGGCGCACGCATCCTGCTCGCCGGGCTGCTCGAACGCCAGGCAGACGAAGTCATCGCGGCCTACTCTGACACCTTCGATATCGGCGTCGAGGACTGCCGCGAAGGCTGGGCCCTGCTCGGCGGCCGCCGGCGCTAGGGAGACGCTGAGTCATGGACGCGCCCGGCCGGGTCGATCGCTCTCAACGGCAAGGCGCCGCAAGCACAGGATCGCCCGGCTGCACCAACGAGCCGCAAGCCCATCAGCAGGCCCCATCGGGCGAATCCTCGCGACACCTGACGCCCAGCCCGTAGGATGCTGGCCCGCTGCCCCCAATGCGGCGTCACCCACGCCCTCGCCCGCGGGGCCAAGCTCCGTCAGAGGCGAGTGCACTGCTCCAATTGCGATGCCGAGTTCGATCTGTTCCCGGCACTGGAGATCGGCGGCGCGGGCGAACGCGTGTTGGGCCAGGGGCTCCTCCCGGCACGGCAGGCGCCCCTCCACGCCATCGAGCGGGCTCCGGGCGCTGCAATACCCCTCAACATCGAACGCCACGCAAGCCCCCTGGGCTCGGCAGGCGCAACACACCGGCGCTCCTGGCCGGGGATCGTACTGGCCGCCGCCCTGATGCTGCTGCTGAGCGCCCAACTACTGGCAATCCCGCCCGTGGCACCGGACCAGAGCGCCCAGCTGACCCAGGCCCGGGCGCAAGTGTGCGCGACCCTCCCCTGCCCGACCTGGCACCCGCGGCGCGCCCCTGGACAAATCCGGACCTCGGCGCCCAATTTCTTCACCACCAGCGATGGCACTCTGCACCTGCAATTCGTGCTCGAGAGCCCGATCCGGCAGGCCTGGCCGATCCTCGATATTCGCCTGACCGACCAGCTGGGGACGCCCCATGGCACCCTCCGGCTGACCCCCGACGACTACACCGACACCCACGCACCGATGAATGCCCACTCCCCCCATTCCGTGCGTCTGGCCGTTGCCAGTCCTCATGGCCACATTGCCGGCATCGAAATCCAGCCCCGGTAATTCCCGGGTCCAAGCTCGCGCGCATTCACATGCGTCTCGCGATCGACCGCACCGGAAAGCGCGCAGGTTAGCTGCTAGACTGGCCCGCTTGCTCCCGACCCGATAGCCCCGATGCAGCTCGGAACTCACCACTTCCCCGACCCTGTCGTGTTTCTGGCGCCGATGGCCGGGGTCAGCGACCGTCCGTTTCGGTTACTGGCCCGCCGCCTGGGGGCCAGCGCGGCGGTATCCGAGATGGTGACCTCCGACACCCGACTATGGACCAGCGACAAGAGCCGCCACCGCCTGGATCATCGCCAGGAGCCGCGCCCGCGCATCGTACAGTTGCTGGGTAACGAACCCGAGGCCCTGGCCGAGGCTGCGCGCGAGAACGTTCGCCGCGGCGCCGACGTGATTGATCTGAACCTCGGCTGTCCGGCCAAGAAGGTCTGCAGCAAGGCCGCCGGATCGGCGCTACTGGGCGAGCCGGAACGGGTGCGCGAACTGCTCCAGGCGCTCACCACCGCGGTCACGGTCCCGGTGACCCTGAAGATGCGCCTGGGCCTCGACCGCGAACGGATCAACGGCGAGACCATCGCGGCCATTGCCGAGGACTGCGGCATTGCGATGCTGACCGTGCATGGCCGCACGCGGGCCGATGCCTATCGCGGAGAGACGGACTACGCCGCCATCGCGCGCATCGTCCGGGCCGTTTCCATCCCCGTGCTTGCCAATGGCGACATCACCGGCCCCGAAAAGGCCCTGCAGGTACTGGATACGACCCGCGCGGCGGGCGTGATGATCGGGCGTGCCGCCCAGGGCCGGCCCTGGCTCCCGGGTCAGATCCGGGCCGCGCTGGCGGGCGAACCGATACCGCCGGCACCCGGGCGCGCCGCCCGCCTGACCCTGATCGAGGAGCACATTGGCGAACTGCACGCCCAATACGGCGAACCGCAGGGCGTGCGCATCGCGCGCAAGCACCTGGGCTGGTATCTTCAGGGCCTGGGTCTCGACGAGGCCCGCACCCGGGCGGCCCGGGCTGACCTTCTCGCCGCCCCCACGGCCAGCGAACAACTGTGGCGCCTTCGGGCCCACCTGACGGGAATCGCAAGCGAGGCTGCATGAGCATGAACATGCCACTCGAACAGGACCCTGAGGTCCACGAGACGCCGGTTGCAGGCGTGCTCCCGTCCGACTGCGTGCTGGCCGAGTCCGTGCGCCATGCACTGGACCAGTACTTCGAGACCCTGGATGGGCAGAGCAGCCACGATCTCTACGCGCTGGTGATGAACGAGGTGGAGCGCCCCCTCCTGGCCAGCGTGCTGGAGCGCTGCGGGGGCAACCAGAGCCGCGCGGCGGCCCTGCTCGGACTCAACCGCGCCACCCTGCGCAAGAAGCTGCGCACCCACGGACTGGTGGGAACCAACGGGAACGGCGCCGGAGAATAGCCTCCGGCGCCGGCAACCCCACGCGCCCCAACCGAGGCGCCGGGAAGGCGCTTATCCATACGCGACCAACAGTCGCTCGGGTTTGGGCGACTGCTAGCCCTTCCAGCCCAAGCGGGTCAGGGCCGTACGATGCAGTTCCGGGGTGGCCGCGGCCAGGACATTCGCGGTCTGCAGGTCCAGTTCGCCGCCAGAGAGGTTGGTGAACACGCCCCCCGCCTCGCGCACGATCACCGCCAGTGCGGCGATATCCAGGATATTCACGTCCGACTCGACGATCAGGTCGATGCTGCCGCGCGCCAGCAGGTGGTAGTGGTAGAAGTCGCCGTAGCCACGGGTGCGGTTCACTTCGGCCGTGATGCTACCCAGTGCCTTCCAGGCTTCAGCATTCTGCGCCAGGGACTTGAGGTTGCCGGTGGACAGGGAGGCCCGACCCAGATCAGTGGTCTTCTCGACCGCGATCGGGTCGCCATTCAGGAACGCGCCCTGGCCCTTTTCCGCCCAGGCCCGCTCACCAAACTGGATGCCATTGGACAGCCCCAGGATCAGATCGCCCTTGTACATCAGCGCGATCTGGGTGGAGAAGAACGGGTAGCGGCGCACGAAGCTCTTGGTGCCGTCGATCGGATCGATCAACCAGACGTAGTCGGAATCCATGTCCGACTGCCCGGTCTCCTCGCCGTAGAAACCGTGATCCGGGAAGTGCTCGCGGATCACCTGGCGGATCGCCTGTTCGCTCTCCACGTCGGCCCGGGTCACCGGGGTATCGTCGGGTTTGGTTTCAACGTCGACACCCGCCTCGTAATAGTGGCGGATTACCTTCTCGGCGGCATCGGCGGCGGCCTGGGCGGCCTCCATGAACGCGCTTCGCGACATGTTCGTGTCCCCTCGACAAAAGCCGCTATCTTAGCATGTGGCGCCTTCGTCGCTGACCCGGCGCGACCCTGCCGCCTTCGCGGGTTGGTTGTCGCCACCGGGTCATGCCCCGATAATGCCGCCATTATTTCGAGGAGCCCGACATGTCCAAGAAGCTGCCCGACGTCAGCAATATCGAACGCCTGGAATTGTTTGGCGAAGACTACAACCCCACCGCGACCATCGAAAACGTGGAAGGCCAGAGCCTGTCGCTGCAGATCTACTATCAGCTGGCGCTGGACTTCGGCGGCATCGGCCCCAAGGCGGCCAACTCGGGGCTGCTGATGTACGGCAACCACGCCGATGACGCCCGCGCCAACCCCGGCAAGCACCCGAACATCGATCGTCTGATCGACGTGCTGAACAACGACTTCTACCTGTCGGTGAAGGCCGTCCCCAAGCGCAGCAACCAGGCCGGGTAGACCGGAGCTGCGTCCGACTCAAACCCGGTTGGCGTGGATCAGGCGCCAGCCCCGGGTCGGGTGCCGGTGCAGGCGAGTGCGACTGGCATAGTCGCATTCCAACTGGAACAGCCGCGCGTCCGGCACCCCCATCACCCAGCCCACCAGGGCGCGGATCACCCCGGCGTGCACGACCAGCAGCACGCGCTCGGCCTCCAGGGGCCGCAACGCCGCCTCGAAGCCGGTCTCCACCCGCCGCCGAAAGTCCGCCAGCGGCTCGGCCCCTGCCGGCCGCGCGTGGACTGGGTCGGCGTAGAAGGCTCGGTACTCCTCCGGCCGGTCACGCTGAAGCTCAACCCGGGTCCGCCCCTCCCAGTCGCCGAAGCCCACCTCGCGCAGATCCGGCGCCAGGGACAGCGGTAAATCCTGTCCGGCGGCGAGGCGTTCAGCGAAGGCGCGGCAACGCTGCATCGGCGAACTGACCACGTACTGCCAGCCGGCCTCGCCTTTCACCGCCTGCTCCATCTGGGCCCACCCGCGCGGGCTCAGCGGATCGTCGCAGCCATGACCGCGATAGCGCTGACCGCCCTCCGGCTCCCCGTGGCGCAACAAATCCACGATCATGCCGTCACCGCCTGCAATTCCCGCCGCAGGCGCGTCCAGTCGAAGCAGGGCCCGGGGTCCGTCTTGCGCCCCGGCGCAATATCGCTGTGACCCACCAGCCCATCCGCGCCAATACCGGGGTAGCGTGCCCGGAGCCAGTCCACCAACCGCGCCAGTTCGGCGTACTGCGCCGGGGTGAACGGGTCCTCGTCGGTCCCCTCGAGTTCGATCCCGATGGAGAAATCGTTGCAGCGCTCGCGTCCGCACCACTGCGACGCCCCTGCATGCCAGGCACGGCGGGAGAACGGCACGAACTGGGTGCCCCCCCCGTCGCGGTTAATCAGCACATGGGCGGAGACATGCAACGCCGCGATCTCGGCAAAGTAGGGATGGGCCTGCGGATCCAGCCGGTTCTGGAACAACTCGGCGATATGCGGTCCACCGAACTCGCCGGGCGGAAGACTGATCGCATGCACCACAATCAATTCCGGGTCCTGTCCCGGCGGGCGGGCATCCTGGTTCGGGCTTTCCACCACGCGCGCGGGCGGCCACCAGTCGATGTCGTTCGAGGTCATGGTGCCTCCTCGGGTGGGCGCGCGAGGCAGGCGGTCAGCGCCTCGCGCAGCAGGGGCAACCGGGGCGGGGCCTCCAGGCGACCGTGGTAGGCGCCCTCCTGGAACACGAACAGCGCCGGCAGATGGAAGACCTCGAATTCGCGCACCAGGGCGGTATCCGTCTCGGCGTCCACCACGAACAAGGCGGGCGCATCCGCGGCCGCCTGCCACTCCGCCAGGACCCGCCCCATCACCTTGCACGCGCCGCAGCCCTGGCGCGTGAACAGAATCACCGCCGAGCCCGGCTCATCCATCAGGCGCTGATGAAAATCAAACTGGGTCAGACGCGGGAGCGACCCGTCCGTCCCGGCCGCGGCTGCAGTGCCCGACACATCGGTCAATGGCTTACCCTCACCGTTACTGTCTTTATGAATGCTGGATCGTGGGTTAGTTTACGCGCCCCGCTGAGAAGGAATCGATCACCCCGGTGTCTGAACTGAATCCTCAACAACAGGCCGCCGTGACCACCACGGACCACCCACTGCTGGTGCTGGCCGGAGCGGGGTCGGGCAAGACGCGCGTGATCACCGAGAAGATCGCGCACTTGATCGAGCAGCGCGGGCTCGAGGCGCGCCGCATTGTTGCCATCACCTTCACCAACAAGGCCGCGCGCGAGATGCGCGAGCGCGTGCAGGGCCGCCTGGCGCGCGAGCAGGCACGCGGGCTTAGCGTCTCCACCTTTCACACCTTCGGGCTCAATTTCCTGCGCCGCGAACTGCAGGCGGCCGGGCTGCGTGCCGGCTTCTCCATCCTCGACCCGGGCGACTGCCGGCAGTTGCTGCGCGAGATCACCTACCGCGACGACACGGGCTCCGAGGTGGACGCACTGGTCGCGCACATCAGCCGCTGGAAGAACGACCTGATGACGCCGGCGGAGGCGCTGCATGAGGCGAGTCAGATGACCGACGCCCCGGAGGCCATCGCCGCCGCCAACCTCTACCCACGCTACGAGGACGCCCTGCGCGCCTACAACGCAGTGGATTTCGACGACCTGATCAAGCGCCCGGTGGACTGCCTGCGCGACGATCCGGAGCTGCGTAACCGCTGGCAGGACCGCATCCGCCACCTGCTGGTCGACGAGTACCAGGACACCAACTCCGCGCAGTACCAACTGGTGCGCCTGCTGGTTGGCGTCAGTGATGGACTGACGGTGGTGGGCGATGACGACCAGTCGATCTACGCCTGGCGCGGCGCGCGCCCGGAAAACCTCGTGCGCCTGCAGGACGATTTCCCGCGCCTGGAGGTAATCAAGCTGGAGCAGAACTACCGCTCCACCAACCGCATCCTGCACACCGCGAACGCGCTGATCGCGAACAACCCGCACGTGTTCGAGAAGCGCCTGTGGAGTGCGCTGGGCGAGGGCGAAAAGATCGAGGTCATCGGCTGCTCCGATGCCGACACCGAGGCGGCGCGCGTGGTCTCCGAGCTGATGCGCCGGCGTTTCCGTCTCAACGCGGGCTGGGGGGATTTCGCGATCCTCTACCGCAGCAACCACCAGTCCAGGCTGTTCGAGAAGCTCCTGCGCGAGCAGGGCATCCCCTACCGCCTGAGCGGCGGCCAGTCGTTCTTCGAGAAGGCCGAGATCAAGGACCTGGTTGCCTACCTGCGCCTGCTCGCCAACCCGGACGACAACACCGCGTTCCTGCGCGTGGTCAACGTCCCGCGCCGCGAGATCGGGCCAGCCACCCTGGAAAAGCTCGGCCACTACGCCAACCAGCGCGGCACCTCCCTGTTGCAGGCCGCGCGCGGCGCCGGTCTTTCCGAATACATGGATGCCCGCGCCCAGGCCCGGCTGGAGCGCTTTACTGACTGGATCGATGGCTTCCAGGGCCGCGGCGCGGAAGAGTCCCCGGACGTCCTGCTACGCGGCCTGGTCGAAGACATCGACTACGAATCCTGGCTACTGGAAAACAGTCCCAACCCGCGCGCAGCGACCCGGCGCATGGACAACGTGCGCGAATTCATCGACTGGGTCGGGCGCATGGGCGGAGCGAACACCACGGCCGAATACGGTGATGACGAGGCCGAGGACACCCGCAGCATGGGCCTTGCCGACATCGTCAATCGCATCAGCCTGATGGACATCCTCGATCGCAACCGGGATTCCCAGGACGGCAACGAGTCGGTACAGCTGCTGACCCTGCACACCGCCAAGGGCCTGGAGTTTCCGCATGTCTGCCTGGTCGGCTTCGAGGAGGAACTTCTGCCACACCGCGTCAGCGTCGAAGACGACTCCATCGAGGAGGAGCGCCGCCTGGCCTATGTTGGCCTGACCCGCGCCCAGCAAACCCTGCTGATCACCTACGCCCAAAGCCGAAGCCGCTATGGCGAAAGCCTCGATTGCGAGCCCTCGCGCTTTCTCGACGAACTCCCCGAGGAGCATCTCGACTGGCCCGACGCCAAGCCGCCGGACCCCGAGACCCAGCAGCTCACCGCCCGCGCCCACCTCGCCGGCCTGAAGGCCATGCTCGAAAAGTAGGGATGAGGCTCGTCAGCTGGAATTGCAACGGCGCGTTGCGCAACAAGCTCGATGCAATCGCCAGACTGGATGCCGATGTACTCGTCGTTCAGGAATGCGAGGATCCCGCTCGCTCGACTCCGGCCTTCCACCAGTGGGCCGGCAATTACCTCTGGGCCGGCGAATCACGGCACAAAGGCATCGGGATATTTCCGCGAAAAGGCCATTCGGTTCGAGCCCTGCACTGGTCCGGAAACTTTCAGCTGCCCGGGCTTTCCGGGACCAGCCCGGCCCTCGAATGGGCAACGGACGATCTGAAACTATTTCTGCCGTTCGTGCTGGACGAGAATCAGGTCTTCATCGCCGTCTGGACCAAGGGCAGTAACCAGCAGGCCTTTCGGTACATCGGACAATTCTGGAAATACCTCCAGATCCACCGCGAACAAATCCGTCAGCATCAGGCGGTCATCGTTGGCGACTTCAACAGCAACACGGTCTGGGATCGCCCCGACCAATGGTGGAATCACACCGACGTCGTGTCCGAACTCGAGGCAATCGGGCTGCGAAGCCTTTACCACCACCAGTTCGACGAATCACAGGGCGGCGAGTCCCAGGCCACGTTCTATCTCCAGCGAAACGCGAACAAGCCTTATCACATTGACTACGCCTTCGTACCCCGCGACCGGCTGGCACAGTGCGCGATCGAAATCGGCTACCCGACCGATTACTGGCTGAAAGTCAGCGACCACATGCCCCTGCTTTTAACCTGGCAGGATATGATCACGAAGGCTTCAGCAGCTTCAAGCCGACGCGGGTGATGCGGGCGCCGTCCATTTCGCGGATGACCAGGCGCATCGGGCCGAGATCGACGGCATCGCCGACGACCGGTTCGGCCTGGAGCTCGCGACGCAGATAGACCTCCAGGGTTTCACCCTGGCGTTCGGGCGGGACCGGGGCTCCATAGGCCATGCCGACTGCGCCCAGCTGGGCGTCGCCGTTGAGCGCGAATTCGCCGAACACGCTGCGCTCGGTGAGGCGTTCCGGCACCTCGTCCTTGGGCACGAACAGGCGGTCGAGATCATGCAGATCCGCGGGCGTGACCATGATGTAGAGGTGGTCGCCGGCGTGCAGATCCAGCAGCTCCAGGGTCTCCAGCAATTTGCCCTTGCGCAGATGCGCCACCACCCGCGCGCTGCCCGGCAAGCGGAAATTCGACCAGGCCTCGCGCACCACCGGGGTGGTCTCCGCCAGACGGTAGCCGACCAGCTCCATCTCCTGCTGCCCCGGAATGTCGAGCTCGGTGCGCTGCACCCGCGCGGTGGTGGGGGGCAACTCCAGCCCCAGCCAGCGTGCCGAGGTCGCGACGGTCCAGCCCTGCACCAGCAGCGAGATCAGCACGACGAAGAACACCACGTGGAAGAAGTAGCCAGCCAGTTCCAGCCCGGCCAGCAGTGGGAACAACGCGAGGATAATCGGCACCGCCCCGCGCAGACCGACCCAGGAGATGAATACCTGCTCGCGCCAGGGAAAGCGGAACGGATAGAGGCAAATCCACACCGCCAGCGGCCGCGCGATCAGGATCAGCACGGCGGCGACCAGGCCGGCGTCCAGCGCCACCGGCGGGAGCTCGGACGGGGCGACGATCATGCCCAGCATCAGGAACATGCCGATCTGCGCCAGCGAGGCGATGCCGTCGTGGAAGCGCTTGATGTTCTGCGAGGCCTCCAGCGGTCGGTTGCCGAGCAGCAGCCCCGCCAGGTACACGGCGAGGAACCCGGAACCGCCGACCAGCCCGGTGAGCCCGAAGATGGCCAGTGCCCCGGCCATCGCAAACAGCGGATAAAGCCCGGCCGCCATCGGCACCCGGTTGATCAGCGCGAGCAGGGCAAAGCCGCCACCCACCCCGAGCAACGCGCCCAGGCCCATCTGCTGGACGAACTCGACCAGCACCACCAGGCCGAACTGCTGTTCCGGCATCAGCAGCAGTTCGATCAGCACAATGGTCAGGAAGATCGCCATCGGGTCGTTGGAGCCGGACTCGATCTCGAGCGTGGCGCCGACACGGCTCTTCAGCTCCAGCCCGCGCGAGCGCAGCAGGGAGAACACCGCCGCAGCATCGGTGGACCCGACAATCGCCCCGAGCAGCAGCCCCTCCAGCCAGGACAGTCCCAGCCACCACACGGCAAACGCCCCGGTCAGCCCCGAGGTGACGATGACCCCGAGTGTGGCCAGGCCCAGCGCCGGTTTCAGCCCGATGCGGAAATTGCGCGCCGGTGTGCGCATCCCGCCGTCGAACAGGATGATCGCCAGCGCCGCCGAGCCGATCAGATAGGCAACGGTGATATTCTCGAACACCAGACCGCCCGGGCCTTCCGGGCCCAGCAGCATCCCGATGACCAGAAACACCAGCAACAGGGGCACACCCAGCCGCGAGGTGATCACGCTCGAAAGGATGCTCCCCAGCAGCACGATCGCGGCCAGGAAGATGATCTGGTTGGAGAGGTCCATGCGCCAATCATACCGGAACGCCCCCGCATCCCGACGGCGCTCCACCCGCTGGAGAGAGGCTGGCCTGCTGGCCACGGCACTCCTGTGCGTGGCGGTCGCCAGCCCAACCAGCCTGGCCGGGAGCGGCGTGGATGCCCTGCACTTCGAATTCGAGAACGACCTGTTCGGGGGCGAGGATCGCTACTACACCAACGGGGTTCGCATCGGCTGGACGCGCAGCGAGGAACGCGTGCCACCCTGGCTGCGGACTGTGGCGGACAGCCTGCCGTTCTTCATCCGTCGCGAGGAGCCCGAACGCCTGAAGGCGGCGATCCACCTGGGTCAGAACATGTACACCCCGGAGGACATCGAGCGCACGTTACCGGACCCGGATGATCGGCCCTACGCCGGCTGGCTGTACCTGAATTTCAGCATGGCCGCGGAACACGAAGACCGACTGGACCGCCTGCAGGTCACGCTGGGCACGGTCGGCCCGGCCTCCCTGGCCGACCGTACCCAGAGGGAGGTCCACAACTGGTCCAGCGCGCCGGAGCCGCAAGGGTGGGATCACCAGATCGGCAATGAACCGACGCTGATGCTGGCCTACGAGCGCCAGTTGCGCGGCCGGTCCCATCGCACGCAAAACGGCTGGGGTGCCGACCTGACCCCGCACTGGGGCGCGGCGGCCGGGACACCCTTCACCTTCGCGAATGCCGGTGCCATCGTGCGCGCGGGGCGCAACCTGCCGGGCGATTACGGCCCGCCCCGGATCCGGCCGGCCCTGTCCGGCACCCACACCTTCGAGACCACCGCGCGCGCCGGCGGCTATGCGTTTGCCGGTGTCGACACGCGGCTCATGCTCTACGACCTGTTCCTGGACGGCCCGGTCTTTCGTGACGGACCCTCGGTGGACAAGCACCCCGTGGTGGGCGAGCTCACCGCGGGGTTCGTGTTCCATGTGGGCGGGGTGCGCCTGGGCTACACCCATGTCTGGCGCTCGCGCGAATTCAGCGGCCAGGCCAAGGGCGCGGCCGAGTTCGGCTCGCTGCACGCCACCTGGCAGTTCTGAACGCCGGGATTCAGAACACCGCAGCCTCGACGGCCGGGTAGGTAGTGGCCACCGAGCGGTCGATCTTGTCCTCGAAGCCGGGGTAGTGATCGATCAGATCGGCCATGCGCTCGCGCACCAGCGGCACGGTCTCGAAATCGGCCAGCCCCTGTTCCACCCCTTCCTCAATCGCATCCCAAAGGGTGACCAGATAGCGCTGCAGCCGGTCCAGCGCCTGCGCATCCTCCAGCCGACCGTGGCCGGGTACGACCACCGCCGGTTCCAGCGCAATCAACTCGTCCAGCAGGTCGATCCATTGCGCGACATCGCCATCCCAGACCGACGGCGCACGATCGCTGTAGACCACGTCCCCGGCCAGCAGGACCCGCGTCTGCGGCAGCCAGACGCTCAGGTCTCCCGGCGAATGGGCACCCCCGGAGGGAAGGATCACGACCTCGGTGCCGCCGAGATCACGGGTGATGCGCTCGTCCACCGCAACATTCGGCAACAGCGGCGTGGTGTCACCGGTCGCGCCCTCGGTCATCTCGCGGAAATTCTCGACCCAGCCGTCGCCCTCCGCCTCCATGCGGGCTAGCGCGTCGGAACCGGCCATGATCTCCGGGTCGGAATCGGCGAAGGCGTGGTTGCCCAGCCAGTGATCCCCGTGGCTGTGGCTGTTCACGATCCAGCGCACCGGTTGATCGGTAACCTCGGCAATCGCCTCGCGCAGCGCCACACCCATGGTCTCGGAAGACCCGGTGTCGAACACCAGCACCCCGTCGTCGGTCACCACGAACGCCATGTTCGCGTTCCAGCCGAGGTTCTCGCGACTGGGGAGATCCCGCGCCGGCGTCATCACCGCATAGACGCCCGGCGCCACCGCCTCGGGCGTCATCGCGTAGTCCTCGGGCGCGGCCGCGTCCGATGGCCCCGCGACGGAGGCCTGCGGTAGCGCAACCGCCGAGACTACCAGCGCCAGCAACCCGGTCCATCTGCTCATGATTCACTCCCTCTACCGGCAATAATGCCGCTCAAACCCAATTCATAGACTGCACCCGATCACGGAAGTGCCGCCCCGAGCAAGCGTGGACCGGCAGCCGACCGTACTGCGGACGCGGATGCGTTAGCATTCCGGAGATCCCCCCTGCACGGAGCCTGTTGTGCGCCGAATCTCCCGCACCTTCCTGACCGGCCTGGCCGCGATCCTCCCGGCCGCGATCACGCTGGCCCTGCTGTGGTGGCTGGGCAGCACCGCCGAGGATGTCCTCGGGGGCCTGCTGCAGGCCGTCCTGCCGGATCTGCTCTACTTCCCGGGCATGGGGATCCTGGCCGGCATCGGCCTGATCTTCGGCCTCGGGGTGTTGCTGCAGGCCTATGTCGTGCGCTGGCTGTTCGACTGGCTGGAGGGCCTGATGCAGCGCATCCCCGTGATCAAGACGATCCACGGCACCGTGCGCGACGTCACCAACCTGCTCTCCGGCGACATCCATCAGCGTTTCGGGAAGGCCGTGCTCGTCACGTTCCCCGGCACCGACTTCAAACTGGTCGGCTTTGTCACCCGCGAGGACTTCGAGGGCCTGCCGGACAACCTGGGGGGGCCGGAGACGCTCGCGGTCTACATGCCCATGAGCTACCAGATCGGCGGCTACACCCTGATGCTGCCGCGCGAGCGGGTCGAGCCGCTGGACCTGCCGCTGGAGGATGCGATGCGCTACGCCCTGACCGCCGGCGTCTCCGCGCGCCAGGACAAGGGAACCGGGTAGAATCCGGCGCATGACGGAACACGACACCCAGCCCCGGATACTGGTCGGCATCAGCGGCGGCATCGCCGCCTACAAGGCCTGCGAGCTGGTGCGCGAATTGAAGCGCGCCGGCTGCGCGGTGCGCGTGGTGATGACCGCGGGCGCCCGCGCCTTCGTGACCCCGCTGACCTTCCAGGCCCTGTCCGGCGCGCCGGTGCGCACCGAACTGCTGGATGCCGAGGCCGAATCGGGCATGGACCATATCGCCCTGGCGCGCTGGGCCGATCGCATCGTGGTCGCCCCCGCGAGCGCCAACCTGATCGCCCGCTACGCCCAGGGCCTGGCGGACGACCTGCTGAGCACCCTGCTGCTGGCCACCACCGCGCCGGTCACCCTGGCGCCGGCGATGAACCACCGCATGTGGGCGCATCCGGCCACGCAGGCCAACATTGCGACCCTGGTCGAACGCGGCGTGACCCTGATCGGACCCGACAGCGGCGACCAGGCCTGCGGCGAGCAGGGCGAAGGCCGCCTGCGCGAGCCGGCCGCGATCGCGCGCGAACTGCTGCAGCCGGCAGACGCCCCGCTGGCCGGCCGCCAGGTGCTGATCACCGCCGGCCCCACGTTCGAACCCATCGACCCCGTGCGGTTTATCGGCAACCGCAGCTCCGGGCGCATGGGCTTCGCCCTGGCCGCGGCGGCGCGCGACGCCGGAGCGCGGGTGACGCTGGTGCACGGCCCCACCGCACAGGCCGTGCCCGCCGGCGTCGAGGGCGTTGCCACCGAAACCGCCGCCGCCATGCACGCCGCGGTGATGGAACGCCTGCCCGCGACCGACATCCTGATTGCAGCAGCGGCCGTGGCCGACTACCGTCCGGCCGCACCACAGACCCACAAGCTCAAGAAGTCCGACCCCACGATGAACCTGGCCCTGGAACGCACCCAGGACATCCTCGCCGACGCCACGCGCCAGGCGGCCACGCTCCCCCGGCGCCCGTTCCTGGTGGGCTTCGCCGCCGAGACCGAGGACCTGCGCGAGCACGCCGACAGCAAGCGCCGAAACAAGGGGCTCGACCTGATCGCGGCCAATCGCGTCGGTGAGGGCCTCGCCTTCGGTACTGCCGCCAACGAGCTGCTGTGTCTGTGGGAGGGCGGCGAGCGCACGCTGCCGAACCAGCCCAAGGCCCAACTGGCGCGCGCGCTGATCGACCTGGTCATCGAGCGCCTGAACCCACGCGAAACAGATTAGTCATTGCCAAGGAACCCCGGATGCCCGTCCCCGAGATTGACCTGAAGATCCTCGACCCGCGCATGGGCGCGGACTTCCCGCTGCCCGCCCCGGCTACCGACGGCTCCGCCGGCGTGGACCTGCGGGCAATGATCGGGGCCCCGCTGACGCTGGAGCCGGGCACGGCCGAGCTGATCCCGACCGGGCTGTCGATCCACATCGAGGACCCGGGCTATGCCGGGATGATCCTTCCGCGCTCCGGGCTAGGACACAAGCACGGCCTGGTGCTGGGGAATCTCGTGGGCCTGATCGACGCCGACTACCAGGGCCCGCTGATGGTCTCCTGCTGGAACCGGGGCGCGAGCGCCTACACACTCGAGATCGGCGAGCGCCTGGCGCAGCTCGTCATCGTCCCGGTCATCCAGCCGAAATTCCGCGTGGTCGAGGACTTCGAAGAGACCACCCGCGGCGCGGGCGGCTTCGGGTCTTCGGGCCGGGGCTGACCCCGGCCCGGCACCCCAACCGCGTCAGGTCTCCAGCGCGGAGGCGGGCCCGAAGAACTCGTAGTTCACCCGGTCGTCCGGGATACCCAGCCCGCGCAGGTGGGCGCGCACCTGCTGCATGAAGGGTTTCGGTCCCAGGAAATAGACATCCACCTCGCGGCTGTCGGGCAGCCACTCGGCGAGCTGCTCCCGGGTCAGGAAGCCTTCCGCATGCGGCTGGTCGCCGGCACGCGGTTCGCTGTAGCAATAACGACGCGTCAGACCGGACATCTGTTCTGCCTGACGTTCCACCCAGTCGTGGAACGCATGCACGCCACCGTGTCGCGCACAGTGGAGAAAGTGCACCTCGCGACCGTCCGCCAGCGCCGCCTCGGTCATCGCCACCGCGGGCGTAATCCCGATCCCCGCGGTCACGAAGGCCACGGGGCGATCCGACGTCCGCAGCACGAAATCGCCGGCCGGCGGGAAGACATCCAGCACGTCGCCCTCCTGAACCCGGTCATGCAGGAACGTCGAGGCAACACCGCCCGGCTCGCGCTTGACGCTGATGCGCAGGCTCTTGCCGTTCGCCGCCGCCGACAGGGAATAGTTCCGCCGTACCTCCTTGCCGTCGATCATCAGGCGCAGCCCGAGGTATTGCCCTGGCTGGTGCGGCGGGACGGGCTGACCGTCCACCGGCTGCAGATAGAACGAGGTGATCTCCTCGCTCTCGGGGAACTTGCGCTCCACACGAAAGGCGCGGGCACCACGCCAGCCGCCGGGTTGCTGTTCGTGCGCGGTGTACACGCCCTCTTCGGCCTCGATCAGGATGTCGGCCAGTTGCTGATAGGCCGCGCCCCAGGCCTCCAGCACCGCATCGGTCGCGACCTCCTCGCCCAGCACCTCGCGCATGGCCTGCAACAAGCAGGTGCCGACAATCGGGTAATGCTCGGGCTGCACCTGCAACGACACGTGCTTGTTGACGATCTGGCCCACCAGCGGGCCCAGGGCCTCCAGGTGGTCGATGTGCCGTGCGTAATTCAGGACCGCATTGGCAAGGGCCCGTGCCTGTTCGCCACTGGCCTGATGCGCCTGGTTGAACAGCGGCTGCACCTCCGGGTAGTCGCGCAACATGATCTCGTAGAAGTGACGGGTGAGGGCTTCGCCACCGGATTCCAGCAGCGGCACGGTTTGCTGGATGATCGCCTTCTGTTCGGTCGAGAGCATGGGACACCTTCGTTTGTTGTATGTGGTGCGCAGCTTTATACCCGCCACGGCGTCACCGGTCAAACCATGCATATCGAATCGACCTTCACGGAGACGCTGACCATGGCCGCCCCGACGCACCCGCAAGGCGGGGTGCTAAACTGCACGGCTGCGAAACCCGACAACCGGACCCGCCATGGATACCCAGACGGCCCATTCCGTTGCCCACGTACTGATTGAAGCGCTGCCCTATATCCAGCGCTTCGCAGGCAAGACCATCGTGATCAAGTACGGCGGCAACGCCATGACCGAGGACCACCTGAAGGCCTCGTTCGCGCGTGACATCGTTCTGCTCAAGCAGGTCGGCGTGAATCCAGTGGTCGTGCATGGCGGCGGACCGCAGATCGGCGAACTGCTGAAACGCCTGGGCAAGGAGACGGAATTCGTCAACGGCCTGCGCGTGACCGACCGCGAGACCATGGACGTGGTGCAGATGGTGCTCGGCGGGCTGGTGAACCAGGAGATCGTGTCGCTGATCAACCGCTTCGGCGGCCGGGCCGTCGGCCTGACCGGCAAGGACGGGCAGATGATCCGCGCGACCCCGTTGCGCGACTACAGCGCGGCCGAGGGCGAACCCAGCGTCGACCTGGGCCATGTCGGCCAGGTGGAAGGTGTGGACCCGAGCATCGTCCACACCCTGGATCAGAGTGACTTCATCCCGGTCATCGCCCCAATCGGCTTCGACCGCGATGGCAAGGCCTACAACATCAATGCCGACACCGCGGCCGAGAAGCTCGCCGTGGTGCTGGATGCGGAGAAGCTGTTCCTGCTGACCAACACCCCGGGTGTGCTCGACGGCAGCGGGGCGCTACTACCGCGCCTGGCCGCGCCGGAGGTGGATGCCATGATCCGCGACGGCACCATCCACGGCGGCATGATCCCGAAGATCCGCTGCGCCCTGGATGCCGTGCGCAGTGGCGTGAACGCCACCCACATCGTGGACGGCCGAGTGGAACACGCGGTGCTGCTGGAGCTGCTGACCGACCAGGGTGTGGGGACGTTGATCAGTCGTTAACGCGGCCGTTCAGCACCAGTTGCTGAAAGTCGCGGCGGTCCAGATCCAGGCGCTCGTGGATCGCGGACAGGCGCTCACGCTGGCCCCGACGGTACTGGCGCTCGCGGGCAATGCGCGCGTCCAGCTCATCCAGCTCCGCCCGGTAACGATCCGCCAGCGAGGAGTTTTCATTGGCGCCGTCCAGCTGCCGGCGGATGCGCTCGCGTTCACGCAACAGGGTCTTTTCCTGGGCCTCGCTGCGCAGGACATTGCCGCCAATCGATCGCTCGCGGCGCTCGCGCAGCTCCTCGATCTCCTCCAGCGAGGTGTAAGCCCGGCGCAACTGGTGCTCGCGCGCAACTCGATCCTGACGCGCGCGCTGCGTCGCCTCCAGGTTGCGTTCCGCCTGCTCGCGCTCGGCCGCGGCCTGCGCCCGCTCCTCGGCGCTCATCGGGGCCGGCAGGATCTCGCGCATGCGCCCCTCGGAGTCGTAGATGCGGCGTTCGCGCTGGCTGGTCTCGGGCTGCGGGGTGCTGGAATAGTGTACGGTCCCGTTATCATCCACCCAGCGGTAGATATCCGCCTGGACCGGGACCGCGAGCCCCAGCAACAACGCACCGGCCAGCGCCGGGCGAAAAAGCCCTGACCGCTGCCCATTCCACACACCCCAAATGACCATTTTCGAACACCTCGGACTCGTCTTCATCGCCATCGTGGCCAACGGGTTCTCCGCGTTGGCCGGTGGCGGGGCGGGCCTGTTGCAATTGCCCGCCCTGATTTTTCTGGGCCTTCCCTACCCCGTGGCACTGGCCACCCACAAGATCGCATCCGTGGCCCTGGGTGCCGGTGCCGGCCTGCGCCACTTCAAGAAAAGCACATTCGAGCCCGGGCGCCTAGCCATTATCCTGCTGGCCGGTCTGCCTGGGGTGTTAATCGGTGCCTGGCTGGTGTTGGGGATCCCGCCGCGGGCCGGCGAAATCGCCCTGGGTCTGCTGACCATCGGCCTCGGCTGGTACTCCTGGCGCCGCCCGCAGCTCGGGCAGGTGGTGCGCGAGATCGGCTTTTCCTGGAGCCACGCCCTGATCGGCGCGGCCGGTCTGTTCCTGATCGGCATCCTGAACGGCTCGCTGGCCTCGGGCACGGGGCTAATGGTCACCCTGTGGCTGGTGCGCTGGTACGGCATGAACTATACCCAGGCGGTCGCCTACACCATGGTCCTGGTCGGCCTGGTCTGGAACGGGGCGGGCGCCCTGATGCTCGGGACGCTCGGCACGGTGCAGTGGGACTGGCTGCCGGCGCTGCTGGTGGGCAGTTTTGTTGGCGGATATCTGGGCGCCTGGGCGGCCCAGCACTACGGCAACCGCCTGGTCAAACGCGCCTTCGAGGTCGTCACCGTCCTCACCGGGATCGCCCTGCTGCTGCCCGTGCCCTGACAGAAAAAGAAAGCACGGGAAGGAAGAAGGGAGGCCCGGAGGGGCGTTCAGTACGATGCGGTTGAGCGCAGCGAAACGCACCCATTCCCGCAGCGTGCCAGTCCCTTGATGGGATTCGCTGCGCTCATCCCATCCTACGACCCGGTGGCTGGCTGAACGTCTTTGCTTATCAGGTCCGGCCTTCCAGCCTCCCTGGGAATGGCTGCTGACCTGGAACCCGCTCCTTCGTGTGCTTCGGGGTGAAAAAGACCTATTCTTCGGCCTCGGCGTCGCCCGGGCTTTCGCAGCGGTTGAGGAGGTCGAAGTGCTCGATCCCTTCGAGGAGGCCCCGCGCGTGCGTGGCCCCGGCGAAGAAGATGCGCTGGAAGCCGCGCAGGCTCTCCAGCTCTGGCTGATGGTTGCCCACCACCGTCCCCAGCAGGCGCCCACGCAGCATGTCCTCGTCGTTGCCGGAATCGCCGGCGACCAGCACGTGCTCCAGCGGGATGCCCCACTTGTCGGAGAGATAGCGCACCGCCAGGCCCTTGGAGGCGCGCACCGGCAGCAGGTCGAGGAACCGGTCGTGCGAGTAAATCACCCGGGCGTGCAGGTCCTCGCGGTATAGCCGGCTCTCCACCGCCTTCGCATCCAGACTGCCGGGCGGCTCGACGAAAAAGCTGACCTTGAATGCGCGCTGGTCCACATCCGGCTGAAGGACCAGATTTTTCTCCTGCTGCAGACATTCGCGCAGCCGGTCCGGCTCCCAGCGATGACTGATATGTCGCGCCCAGCCGCGATCCTCGGTCTGCTTGGTGCCGTAATGAATCTCGCTGCCCACCGAGGTGATCCAGACGTCCGGGGTGGGCACGCCATGCTCCTCGAGGATCGCCGCGGCCGAATCGATGCGCCGTCCCGTGGCCACGCCGAAGGCGACACGCTTGCGATTGCGCTTGAGCCAGGCGACGAAGGCACGAGTGGCCTTGTCATCGCCCAGCAGGGTGTTGTCGATGTCGGTGATCACGGCGCGATCCATCTGCGCCAGATGACCGGAGACCCGGCGCTCGTGGTGGCGCTCCTGGCGCACCTCGCGGGTCAGCGACTTCACCAGTTTGACGTATTTCTCGGCGTGGCCGTCCCAGGAATAGTGCTGGCGCACGCCCTTGAGCCCGGCGCGCGAGTAACGCTGCCAGCGCGGACGATCCGCCAGGATGGCCTGGATCGCGGCGGCGATGCCCTCCGGGTCCAGCGGATCGATCAACTGTCCGTTGTGGCAGCGCGAGATGATCTCCTCCGGTCCGCCGTCGTTGGTGGCCACGATGGGGGCGCCGCTGGCCGCGGCCTCGATCAGGGTCAGGCCGAAGGGCTCGGTCAGCGCCGGGTTCACGAACACGCCCTTGCTGGAGGCCACCAGGCGGTAGAGATCCGGCACGTCGTCGGAGTCGTGGTGCTTCGGGTAGGCCACCAGGCCATGCAGGTCGTGGCGATCGATCCGCAGGAGCAGATCGGTCATGACGTCGCGCGCGCCCTTGTCGAGGTCGGCGATGTCGTCACGGTTACCAGCAACGATCAGCAGGTTCGCGTTCTCGCGCAGCCAGTCATTCCCGGCGTAGGCCTCCACCAGGCCGCGGATGTTCTTGCGCTCGTCGGCGCGCGACAGGGCCATGATCAGCGGGCGATCGGGGGTTTCCAGGAAGCGCCGGACGGCGGCCCAGATCGGGGGCTTACGCTGGCCCCGCTTCGGCGGATGGAAGCGCGTCAGGTCCGTGCCCGGCGGAATCACCTCCATGCGCTCCGGCTGATAGTTGTCGTAGGTCGCGTACTGTTCCCCGATCTCCTGGCGGGTACTGGCAATCACGCGGTGGGCATGGGCCAGCGCCTCCTCCTCCGCATGAATGCGGGTGGAGATGTTGTAGCGCGCCTCGATGTCGGCATCCGACATCCCGCTCTCGCGCAGGCGTTCGCGCTTGACCCGCCCCAGCGAGTGGCCGGTCTGCAGCATCGGCGCGCCCAGCAGGTTCGACAGCTGCACCGCGACATGCCCGGCATCGGCGTAATGCCCGTGGATCACGTCCGGCCGCAGCCCCACCCGCCGGATATGCCCCAGGGCGTTGTCGGCGAAGCAGTCCAGATAGGGCCAGAGCTTCTCCTTGCGCAGGTAGCGCCGCGGGCCGCAGTCCAGACGCACGATATGGGCCCCATCGCCCAGGTCTTCTTCCGGTTCGGCGTAGTCGGCGGATACCTTGCTGTCGACCACCCGCCGGGTCAGCAGGTCAACCCGGCCGACCTGCGGGTGGCGGGCCAGCGCCCGCGCGAGCTCGACCACATAGAGCGTCTGCCCGCCAGTGTCGGCGTCACGGCCGAGCTCCATCTCCCGCCCGCGGACCAGGCCGTGGACACTGATCAGGACGAGATAAAGGCCTTCACCGTCGCGTGACTTGCTCTGGGTCTTTTTCATGGCACCTCGGGTTCCGGGCTGTCGAACAGGCTGAGGGTCTCGGGATTGTCGATCAGGCCCTGCGAAACGAGCACCGCGGTCGCCGACCAGGTCTGGCGATAGTTGGCTCGCCGGCCGACCAGACGACCATGGCGCCCGTCGTAGTACTCCGGCCAGTTATCGCGATACAGGCGCTCGGCCGCGACCGCATGCACGCTACGCGCGAGATCCGGCCGCCCGACGCGCAGGGCCGCGCCAGTGAACGCCCACAACAGCGCCGGCCAGTTGCCGCCGTTGTGGTAGGACCACGGGGTATTCTTGGGATCGGACCCGGTCAGCAGCCGCCACTCCTCGCCCACCATCGCCGGATAGCAGATCTTGACCGGCATGGTCCCGATCAGGTCCTCGAAGCGCTGCTCGAAGGTCTGCATGATCGAACGCGACTGGTGCTCGTCGGCCAGCCCGAACAGTACCGCCAGCAGGTTGCCGAAACTGAAGAAGCGAAAGTCCATGCGTCCGGGGCCGAGGTTGCCGACCAGGTAGCCGCTCTCCGAAGGGATCCAGTCCACCAGCCAGTCGGGGATGCTCTCGGGATAGATGTTCAGCGAGTTCTCGGACTCGTGGCCGAAGTGCTCGGTGCGATAGCGATGGATATCGTTCAGCCGCTCGAGATCCAGCCAGTAGTAATTGCGAATGTAATCGGACAGCTGCCGCGTACGAATCGCGGACTGCTCGCACAAGAGCTCCGAATCCTTGTCGCAGGGTTCGAGCATCGCCAGCGAGGCCTTCAGCATCCCGTAGAACAGGGCCTGGATCTCCAGCGGGTGGCCGAACACCCCCATGCGCCGGTCGATCATGAAGCTGCCGTCCGGGACCAGCAGGGTCGGGAAGACCTCGAAGCGGTCCTGCAGGCAGATGCTCAGGATCAGCCGGATGCCGCGCTGCACGTCGGCGCTCTTGATGAAGGCATCGTCGCCCGTGCGGTTCTGGTAGGCGCGCAGCAAAAGCACCCACCACATCATCGAGTCCACCGGCGCCACGCGCCCGATCGCGCGATCCCCGAAGTCCGCGGCCAGCGACTCGCGGCCGTTCTCGTCGGTGAACACGCGGAAGCTCGCCGGCATCACTCGCGGCAGGCGGCGATGGCCCTCGATCTCTTCCTGGGTATCGCGGATCTGCAGGATCAGCGCGAGAAAGTCGCGCACCACCTCGGGCTCGTCGTTCATCAGATAAACCAGCCCCGACGGCACAAAGTCACGGATGAAGCAGTCGGCATAGTTTTCCGCGGGCGCCCGCTCGTCCAGGCTGGCCACCGTGCCCACCGTGCGCCCGCGATAGCGCACCTCGGCATCGTGCAGCAGCTGGTAGGCGGATTCGAGCGTCGGATTGCGGGCGTCGGGCGGGAGCTGATTCATGACCCCGAGTCTATGTAAACGCGTGCGTTTGTGCACGCACCGGGACCGCTTGCAGCGCTCCCATAAACTTCATACAGTATGCATTATTATCAAGAAAGCGAGTGATTACTTGCATGAAGCGCAAGTCGGGTGAAGAGCGACGCGAGGAAATCGTTCGGGCATTGCTTGACCTCACGGCCGAGCGCGGTACCCGGGAGATTTCCACCCAGGCCATTGCCGACCGGGTGGGGATCGCCCAGCCCACGATCTTCCGGCATTTTCCGACCCGCGACGCCATCTTCCGCGCGGCCCTGGATTCCATTGGCCGCAAGCTCCTGGACGTACTCACACCGATGCTCTCCGGACGAGGGCCAGCCGACGTCCGTCTGCGCAAACTCCTGAGCCGGCAATTGCGGTTCATCAGTCGCCGAAAGGGGCTGCCTCGTCTGATCTTTTCCGAACGCCTGCATCTGGAAGACCCCGAGCTGAAGGCCGTGGTCCGCGACATCATCGACCGCTATACCGCGCGGCTGGAGGAACTGCTCCGGGACGGCGTCCACCAGGGATGCTTTCGCCAGGACCTGGACACGGCCGAGACCGCGCGCCTGATCGTGGCGCTGATCCAGGGGCTGGTCATGCGCTGGTCGCTCTCCGACTTCGAGTTTCCGCTTGACCAGCAGGGCGACGTGCTTTGGCGCCTGCTGGAGCCTGCATTGCGGGCACCGCAGGGCCAGCCAGCTCAGGCATCCGGCCCGCACGCGAACACGTCCGACTAACCCGAGGAGACTGGATATGCTTTTCCCCCGAGCCACAAGCCGTACCGCCCTGGTCGTCACGATTCTCGCCGTTCCCCTGGCCAGCACTGCGGCGGCCGATACCTTTCAGTCCGTGATGCAAGGGCTCGCGGACGAGATGAACCGGGTGCAGTCCGCGCTGTTCGTCGAGGACTTCGACACCGCCACCGAGGCAGCCGAGGCGATCGCGGATCATCCGAAACCCTCGCTCGGCGAGCGGCGGCGTGTCCTGTCGGCAGTCGGGTCGCGAATCAGCGAGTTTCGTGCGCTGGACCAGCGGGTGCACGAAACCGCCAAAGGGCTTGCCAACGCGGCGCGGGACCAGAATCTGGACCAGTCCATCCGCTACCACGGCAGGCTCGTGAATGCCTGCATCGCCTGCCACAGTGCATTCCGCGAGGACGTGGTCAGCGCCCTGTCCCCGGAAAATGCGCCGGAACGCTGAGCAGCACATGAACGCCTCCCGCACCTCATCCAGACGCCGTGGCCTTCGGCGGACCCTGGGCCTCCTCGCATTGGCCGGGGTGGTGATCGTGACGGCCTGGAGCGCGACGGACCGGCTGTCGGAAAGGTTTTCCCCCGAGGCCGCGCGCGCCGCGCCACCGCCGGCCGTCACCACGATCTCCGCGGAACCCACGCGGGCCACGTTTTATAGCCCTGCGTATCGGGGCAGCATTGAGACCCACGAAGAGGCGACCATCTCGGCCCGGATCACCGCCCGGGTACTGGAAAGCCCCCTGAACGCCGGCGACCGGGTCGAAGCGGGTGAAGTCCTGGTGCGCATGGATACCGACGAGACGCGTCTGGAGGTCCGCCAGAGAGAGGCCGCGGACCAGCGCCTGGATGGGGAACGGGCCACCGCCCAGCGCAACCTCGATCGCCAGCAGGACCTCTTTGCCCGGGATCTGATCCCGGAAAGCGAACTCGACGACGCTCGCCAGCGCGTCGCCACACTGGAAGCCCAGCTCCGGGAGAACCGCTCCGCGCTGGAACTGGCCCGCAAACGCCTGGAATACACAACGGAGCGGGCCCCCTTCACCGCCCAGGTGCAGCGCACCCATGTCCGCCCCGGCGACCTGGCCGTTTCGGGCACGCCCCTGATCGAGCTGGTCGGCCTCGAGGGCCTGCATGCGGTCCTGCGCGTCCCGGAGCGCGACACCCTGCTGCTCGAGCCCGGCCTGGACGTCGAGCTGACCATCCCCGCCCTGGAACATACCGTGACGACCCGGCTGGACCGGGTCCATCCCACACTCGACCCCAGCCGGCGGAGCGGGCGCTTCGAGACGCACCTGACCGACCCACCGGAGGGGCTGCGCCCCGGCATGGCCGTACAGGCACGGGTCGTCCTGGATCACCTGGACCGGGTCATCCGGGTGCCGGCTCACGCGGTGCGGAGCGACACCGATAACCAGTGGGTCTATCGGCTGGAAGACGGACGCGCATACCGCACGGAAGTGGTGACACGGTCCTTGCCGAACGGAGAACAGGCGATTCTCGAGGGCATCGAGCCGGGTGACCGCATCATCGTGACGCCGGATCGCCGGATCCGGGACGGGGGGCCCGTGCACGCCGTGGACGACAGCCCCCGATGACCTGGGTCGAAGGCCTCCTTCGGTACCGGCACACGGTACTGGCCCTTCTGGCGGCCGCCCTGATCCTGGGCCTGCAGGCGCGCTTCGATTTGCCCGTCCAGCTGTTTCCCGATACCGATCCGCCGACCGTCACGGTCATCACGGAATACCCCGGCATGGCGGCCCTGGATGTCGATCGCGAACTCACACGCCTGCTGGAGGAGGAGTTTGCCAGCCTCGATGGCGTCACCCGCATCCGTTCCTCCAGCCAGACCGGCCTGTCCGTGGCACGGGTGGAATTCGACTACGGCATCACCAGCGCCCTCGCCGCGGTGGACGTCCAGAACGCCGTCGGCCGGTTGCGCCCGGACCTGCCCGCCACCATCGAAGAACCGCAGATTCTGGAGTTCTCCACCGCCGACAAGCCGATCATCACCATCGCCCTGACCAGCGACACATTGCCGCTCGACGCGATCCGCGAACAGGCCGATAACGCCGTCCGCGAAACCCTGGAGTGGATCCCAGGTGTCGCCGCGATCGACGTGGTCGGCGGACACAAAAGGGAACTTCATGTTGCGCTCGATCCCGAACGCACCGAGGCCCTCGGGATCGATATGTCCCGGGTACTGGAGGCCCTCGACGACTGGAATCTCATGGCGCCGGGCGGTCGTGTCCGCATCGGTGAGCTCGAGAGTGTGGTGCGGTTCGATGCGCCGCTGCGAAGCGAGGCCGATGCACGCGAGATTATCCTCATCGCAGACGGCGATACGCGTGTACGCCTGGGCGATATCGCCCGCGTCCGTCTGGAGCCCGGCGAGCCCCGCTCGGCCTACCGTCATGACGGCCGGGCGGCGATTGCCGTGCAGGTGCTGCGGCGGGACGATGCCAACACCGTGGAGGTGGCCGCGCGCGTGCGCGAGGCGCTGGGACCCCTGCGCGACGCCACGCCCGAACTGGACATCGTCGTCGCCGACGATGATTCGGTGTTCACCGAGAAGGTCATCGCCGACATGACACAGACCGTGATGATCGCCATCGCCCTGACGATGGTGATCGTCCTGCTGTTTCTCGCCGACCTCCGTCAGGCCGGGATCATCGCCCTCTCGATTCCGGCGGCGTTCCTGGCGACCTTCGGCCTGATGCAACTGGCCGGCCTGGATCTGAACATGGTCACCATGTCGGCGCTGATCCTGGCCATCGGCCTGCTGGTCGATGACGGCATCGTGATCCTCGAGAACATCCACCGCCACCTGGACGAAGAGGGCCACCCCCCGCGCCAGGCGGCCATCGAGGGGGTCGGCGAGGTCTTCGGCGCCAAGCTGGGCGGGACACTGACCACGCTCGGCGTACTGCTGCCTCTCACGTTCATGGGCGGCTTTGTCGGCGAGCTGTTCCGTCCGCTGGCGCTGACCCTGGCGTTCGCCCTCGGCGCGTCGTTCGTGATGGCCGTCACCCTGATCCCGCTGCTGGCCACCTACTGGCTGCGCCCTGCAACGTCGACCACCACCCCGCGCTGGAGGGAGACCCTGGAGGCGCCGGCGCGAGGGGTCCGCAACCTCTATCTGGACGTCCTTGCCCTGGCACTGCATCGTCCGCTGGCGACGCTGGTGGTGGCGGTCATGCTCCTGGCACTCAGCCTGGGCATGCTCCGCATGACCGGAAGCGAGATGCTGCCGCGTTTCGACTCGGGCAGCTTCCAGGTTCTGGTCGACATGGCGCCGGGAACCCGGCTCGACACCACTCTGACAACCCTGGAACCCGTCGAGCGGTATCTGGCCGAACATGAATACGTCGTGGATGTCAGCAGCCAGTTCGGCCACGAAGCCGGCGCCCGCTCGATGGGCGACCGCGGCGCCATGGGCGTCAATCAGGCCGAGATCACGGTGACGCTGCTGCCGCGGACGCAACGTTCCCTCACACAGTGGGAGATCATGAACGACGTGCGCCAGCGCCTGGAGGCCACCCCGGGCGTGACCCTCGCCGTGCCCCGGGAACTCGGCGGCACCGCGCGCTCGTCAACCGCCGCCCCGATCATCGCCCGGATCAGTGGCGAGCAGGCGCAAATCCTGGACCACACGGCGAGCGAGCTGCTGGACTATCTTGCCGGCATCCCCGGCATTACCGACCTGTACAAGGACTGGGCCCTCGACACCCCCGAGGTGCGGGTCCGGGTCGACCATGACCGCGCGGCCGAGCTCGGCCTCACCGGCACCGCGATCGCCCGCGCGGTGCACCAGGCCATGGACGGGGCCGTGGCCACACGCTTCCGCCAGCCGCCGAAGCGGGATCTGGACGTGGTCGTGCGCTACCAGGTATCGGACCGCCGCTATCCGGAAGACCTGGAGGGCATCCTGCTGCCCACCCGCGAGGGCCCGATCGCCCTGAGCGAGGTCGCAAGCCTTGAACACACCCTGGGTCCACGCATCGTCACGCGGGAAAACGGCCAGCGGACCCTGGACATCCTCGGCTTCCACCTGGGGCGTCCACTGTCCGAGGTGGTAGCCGACGTCCAGCAGCGCCTGGACAGCTTCACCGCCCCCGACGGCTATCCGGCGACGCTGGCCGGCGAGCAGGCAGACTTCGACGAGGCGCGTGGCCACATGATGCGGGCGCTGCTGCTGGCCACCCTGGCCGTCTACCTCCTGCTGGTCGTGCAGTTCCGCAGCTTCGCCCACCCGGTCATCATCATGGCCGCCATTCCGTTGCAGTTCATCGGCGTAGTCGCGGCACTGCTGATCGCCGGAAAGTACGTCTCCATGCCGGCGCTGCTCGGGATCATCCTGCTGATCGGCATCGTGGTGAACAACAGCATCATCCTGCTCGACCTGGCCCGGCGCCGACTGGCCGAGGGCCGGGACGTTTACGCCGCCGTGACCGAGGCGGTGGAAACCCGCATGCGCCCCATCATGATGACCGCCCTGTCCACCATCGCCGGGATGCTGCCGCTGGCCCTGGAGATGGCCGTCGGGGCCGAACGTTTCTCGCCGATTGCCACAGTGATCATCGGCGGCATCCTGGCTGCGACCGTTCTGACGCTGGTGGTGATTCCGGCCCTGTTTGTGCTTCTGCACCGATTCGGCCCCATGACCGCCAACGCCCGGGGGTAGAACGGATGGGCAGTCAGGACTCCGGGTGGTTCGGCAGCGGCGGCTCCGCGGCCGGGCGCGCGAACAGGTAGCCCTGACAGAGATCCACGCGTTCCTTGAGCCAGCGCCATTCGTCCACAGTCTCCACGCCCTCGGCCACCACCCGGATATCCAGATCCTTGGCCAGCTCGATGATCTTTTCGAGGATCTTCTGCTGGTAGATGTCCTGGTCGATCCCGCTGACCAGTTCGCGGTCGATCTTCACGAAATCCGGGCGCAGTTGCGACAGCATGTTGAGCGATGCGTACCCCGCCCCCAGGTCGTCCAGGGCGACCTGGAACCCGGCGCGGCGATAGCGCTCGACGATCCGCGACAGGTGCTCCATGTCGTTGACCTGGTCGCTCTCGATCACCTCGAACACGAAGCCGGCGGGCCCCGGCTGGCCCGGCACGCGTGACATGATCTCGCGCACGGTCGTTTCCAGGCAGAAGGCCGGGTCATAAATCGCGGTCGGGTTGAAGTTGATGAACAGATGGCTACGGACCCCGCGCTCACTGGCACGACGGATGGCATTGATCCGGGCGGAACGATCCAGATGGAACAGCAGCTCGGCATTGCGCGCCGTCTTGAACAGGTCCAGCGGCGGGATGATGTCGCCGCCCGGTGTGGAGGCGCGCACCAGGGCCTCGTAGGCAAAGACCTCGGTGGGGTTCGCGGCATGCACAATCGGCTGGAAGTGGAAGTCCAGGGTGTCGTTGGCCAGGATCGCGGAGAGATCGCGCGCGTTGTGCCGCGCAATCAGCGTGGACAGCAGGTGGGTGTCCTGCAGATGCGCCAGCCCGAAGTCCTCGCCTTCCGGCACGAAGGTCGCGCGGCAACCGGCCTGCTCGGAGCTGCTCAGGGCCTGCTCCAGCCGCACCAGCATCTCGCCCAGCCCGCCGGCACCCTTGACCGGCAGGGCCAGGATGCCCGAGCTCGGCTCTGCGCAGGGCAATTGCTCGTCCACCATGCGTTGGCGCAGGGCCGCGCGGGTGTGCGCCAGCACCGGTGCCAGGTAAAGAGTGCCGGAGGCCGCCGGCAGCAGATCGATACGTTCGCAATCGGGACAACCCACGACCACCTCCAGCGGTCCAGTCTTTGGCCACCCGGCCGAGAACCGGGGATAATTTTCCCGGTCCACCGGAAGACCCATTCTCGGTTCGCAAACAATAGCATCAACCCGGAGATTGCATGAGCTCATCCCAACGCCCGACCGACGCCGAACTGCGCGACCGCCTGACACCGGAGCAGTATCACATCGCCCGCGAGGGCGGGACCGAGCGGCCATTCACCGGCGCCTACAACGAGCACAAGGCCGACGGCCTCTATCACTGCGCTGCCTGTGGCGCGCCGCTGTTCGATTCCGCGGCCAAGTTCGACTCCGGTAGCGGCTGGCCCAGCTACACGGCCCCCGTGTCCGCTGCCGCCGTCGACGAACACCGCGACCGCGCGCTGGGCATGGAGCGCACCGAGGTCCGCTGTGCCGCCTGCGACTCCCACCTGGGCCACGTCTTCCCCGATGGCCCGGCGCCCACCGGATTGCGCTACTGCATCAACTCGGCGGTGCTCGAGTTCCATCCGCGCGGCTGACCCAGTTACCCGAACCGGGCCATGAGGCCCGGGCCCAATGCCGAAAGGAATCTCATGTCCGGCCAGACCACCCCGCGCGAGCGCGCGAACGTCCTGATCCTTGCCCTCGGCCAGGCCCTGTTCCTGATCGCCGCGGTGACCGTGATGACCCTGAGCGGCGTGGTCGGCGAGCGCCTGGCCAGCGACCCGTCGCTGGCCACCCTGCCGGTCGCCGCCATGATGATCGGGACCCTGGTCACCACCCTGCCGGCCTCGCTGTTCATGAAGCGCTTCGGGCGGCGCACAGGCTTCCTGCTGGGGGCGGGCGTCGGCGGCTTCGGCGGGGCGGCAATCGCCGCGGTCGGGGTATTCGCCGAGGCCTTCTGGATTTTCGTGCTCGGCAATCTCCTGCTGGGCGCCTACCAGGCCTTCGCGATGTACTACCGTTTCGCCGCGGCGGATGTCGCCAGCGACGCCTTCCGCCCGCGCGCCATCTCCCTGGTCATGGCCGGGGGCGTGGCCGCAGCCTTCCTCGGCCCGTGGAACGCCCACCATGCCCAGGCCCTGCTGCCACAGACGCCGGAAGCCGGTCCCTACCTGCTGCTCGGGGCACTCGCCCTGCTGGCCATGCTGCTGCTGGCCTGGCTGCGCGTACCCGCACCCCCGGCAGCAGAACGTGCCGTATCCCGTCCCCTGCGCGAGATCATGCCCCGGGGCCGCTTCATCGTTGCGCTGACGACGGCCGCCCTGGGCTACGCGGTGATGATCCTGCTGATGACCGCAACCCCGCTGGCCATGCGCCAGGCCGGCTTCGACATGGGCCAGGTTGCCCTGGTGATGCAGTGGCACGTGCTCGGGATGTTCGCCCCCTCCTTCGTCACCGGCCACCTGATCACGCGTCTCGGACTTACGCGGGTGCTGGCGCTGGGCAACGCGCTGGTGCTGTTCAGCGTGGCCACCGCCGCGCATGGCGACACCCTGGGCCACTTCTGGCTGGCGCTGTTCCTGCTGGGGGTCGGCTGGAACTTCCTGTTCATCGGCGGCAGTACCCTGCTGACCACGACCCACACGGCCGGCGAAAAGGGCAAGGTCCAGGGCGTGAACGACCTGACGGTGTTCGCCCTGGTGACCACCGGCTCCCTGCTGGCCGGCGCGCTGCTGCGCCCGCTGGGCTGGGATGGCCTGAACCTGGCGATGCTGCCGGTGATCGCGGTACTGACCGTCGCCATCCTCTGGCTCTGGCGCGACGACGCCCGCGCCCCGGCACGCGCCTGACGCGACTCTTCGCGCCGGTTGGACCCGGCAAGCGGCCGGATGATCCGTGGGCCCGAGTGGTCATCCGCTGGTTATGCTGCCTTTTACGCACAACCGGCGTTGTTCTGGCTGGCCCTGGTTCGGCATCCAGTGTTTACGGTGGCTCCGGTCCACATACTGCCAGGCGCTGACTCGCCAGCGCGCCGCGAGGTACTTCTTTGCTCGTGCAAAGAAGTACCCAAGAAACACGCCCGACTGCCGCGACCCCGGCCCGCGCAGCGGTCCGGGGTTTCCCTCGCTCCGAGGGTTTTCGCGGGCGGCGCTGAACTCGCTACGCTGCGCTTCGCTCAGACATCCAGCGCCTTGAATCCCGCGAAAACCCTCTCCACTCGGCGCGACGACAACGGGGAGGTAGATCAAACAACGGCTGGCCTGACAATTGTGCTCATGGATAAAGGCTAGGTCTTCGAACATCCTGGGCACGCTCGGCCCCTGGCCGTTGCGTGCCGCGCCCGCAGAGCGGGCGCCGGGGGGCGTAGGATGCCGATGAGCGTAGCGAATCGCATCAGGGTGTCGCACGGCGTGGGGAACGGTGCGTTTCGCTGCGCTCAACCGCACCCTACGGGATACCGTCTGTTTTGACCTTCTCCTCCCGTATGAAGCCCCTCGCGGAGGGCGTGATGGGCCGGACCGTTTTCTACAAATTCGGGGCGCTGGATGTCTGAGCGAAGCGCAGCGTAGCGAGTTCAGCGCCGCCGGCCCAGCACGTCCGGAGCGAGGTTCCCGGGCAGAATCCGGGGGCCCTTCTTTAGGTACTTTCTTGGGCAAGCAAGAAAGCACCTCGCGGTGCGCTCGCGAGAGAGCGCCTGGCAGGCGGCCAGACGAAAGCACCGTAAACACCAGATGACGAACCCGGCCTAGCCACAATCCTCGACGGCAGCAGTCCGCAGCCGTCTACCGAAATCCTGAGCGATCAGGGCGCGGCGCGGGCGCCCCGGCGCTCGCCGTCGACGTCATCGACCTCGGCGTCGAGGTCGTGCAGGCGGCGGGTGGTCGCCAGCGGCGAGGTCGTTCCGCGGGCGACCAGGCGATAGGCCGCCGGAATCACGAACAGCGTGAACAGCGTGGCGAACAGCACGCCGGAGAACACCGCTACCCCGATCACGAAGCGCGTCTCCTCGCCCGGACCGGAAGCCAGGATCAGCGGGATCGAACCGGCCACAGTGGTCAACGCGGTCATCAGGACCGGCCGCAGACGCATGCGCGAGGCCTCGAGGATCGCGGTATCGAAATCGCGCCCGCGATCGCGCAGCTGGTTGGCAAACTCCACGATCAGGATGCCGTTCTTCGCTGCCAGCCCGATCAGCATGACCATGCCGATCTGGCTGTAGATGTTCAGCGTCTGACCGGTAACCGTCAGCCCGATCAGCGCCCCGACCACCGCCAGCGGCACCGTCAGCATGATCACCAGCGGGTGCACGAAGCTCTCGAACTGCGCCGCCAGGACCAGGAACACCACCAGCAGGGCCAGCGCGAACACGAACAGGATGGCCTCGGAGCCACTGCGCAAATCCAGCGACTCGCCCTTGTAGTCGATCCCCGCCTCGGCCGGCAGCAGCTCGGCCGCCTTCGCGTCCAGGGCGTCCAGGGCCTCGCCCAGGGTCATGCCGTCACGCAGCCCGGCGGTCAGGGTCACCGCGCGCGAACGGTTGTAGCGCTCCAGCGACGACGGACCGGCCTGCTCCTCGTAGGTCACCAGGCTGGACAACGGCACCATCGAGCCAGAACTGGAACGCACGTAGAGGTTGTCGATATCCCCGGGCGTGCGGCGCTGGTCGGCCAGACCCTCGATGATGACGTCGTATTCCTCGCCACGGTCGACAAAGGTGGTCACATCGCGGCCGCCCAGCACGATGTCCAGCGTGCGCCCAACATCGCGCATGGAAACGCCCAGGTCCCCGGCCCGATCCCGGTCCAGACGCACGTTGAGCTGCGGCTGGGTGGGCTCGTAGTCCAGGTCCACACGGGTCAGGCCGTCGATGCCCTCGGCGGCCTCGCGCATGATCTCGCCCCATTCCTCGAGTTGATCGTAATCCGGCCCGGAGATGACAAACTGCACCGGCGGACCGATACGGCCACTCGATAGCCCCTGACGCATGATCACCCGCGCCTCGACTCCCGGCATCTCGTCGATGATGCCGCGGATCTGGTTGATGACCTCCTGGCCCGAGACGTCACGGTCATCCCAGTGCTCCAGGATCGCGATCACGAAGCCATTGTTCATCAGCTCCGAACCACCAAAACCGCGCGGCGTGCGCACCAGTGCACGGCGAATCGGGCCATCCTCGATCAACGGCTGGATGCGTGCCTCGACCTCGGCCATCTGCCGGCTCATGTACTCGAAGTTGGCACCCTCGGGGCCATCCACCAGCACGAAGAAAGATCCGCGGTCCTCCTGCGGGGCAAATTCTTCGGGCAGTTCCGCGAACAGGTACCAGCCACCCGCCAACACGGCGGCGAGGAGCGGCAAGACCAGCCAGGAGCCCTTGAGCCCCTTCGCCAGTATCCGACCGTAGCCAGCCTCCAGCGCGGCAAAGCCGCGGCCGATATAACGCGCCACGCCGGTCTCGTCGTCGCCCTTGTGCATGAGGCGCCCGGCCAGCACGGGGGCCAGGGTCAGTGCCACGATGCTGGAGAAAAACACGGCAATGGCCATGGCGATGGCGAACTCGGTGAACAGCTGGCCCACCGTGCCGTCGAGGAAGGCCAGCGGCACGAATACCGCGATCAACACGGAGGTCGTCGCGACGATCGCGAAGCCCACCTGCCCGGCGCCGCGATAGGCCGCCAACAGTCCCGGCTCGCCGCGCTCGATGCGCCGGTGGATGTTCTCCAGCATCACGATCGCGTCATCCACGACCAGGCCGACCGCCAGCACCAGCGCCAGCAGGGTGAGCAGGTTGACCGAGAATCCGAACAGGCTGATGCCAATGAAGGCCGCGGTGATCGCCACCGGGACGGTCACCGCCGGGATCAGGGTCGCGCGCCAGCTGCCCAGGAACAGGTAAATCACGAACACCACGGCCGCGGTCGCCACCGCCAGGGTGATGTAGACCTCGCGGATCGCGCCCTCGATGAATACCGATTCGTCGTAGGTGGTCACCAGCGAGGTGCCCTCCGGCAGGGAGCCCTGCAGGCTGGCCGCCATGGCCTTCACGCCGTTGGCCACCTCCAGCACGTTGGCGTTGGACTGGCGGATGATCCCCAGCCCGATCATGTCCTCGCCATTGCCGCGGAACTCGCTACGTTCGGTATCCGCGCCCACGTTCACCTCGGCGACATCGCCCAGGCGCACCAGTTGTCCGCCCTCGCCACGCTTCAGCACCAGACCGGAGAAATCCTCGGGCGTGCGGTACTGGCGCTCCACGCGCACGGTGAATTCGCGCTCCAGCGAATCCAGGCGCCCGGCCGGCAATTCCACGTTTTCCTGCTGCAAGGCGTCAGCGATGTCGGTCACGGTCAGCTCGCGCGCGGCGAGGGCCTCGCGGTCGACCCAGATACGCATCGCGTAGCTGCGGGCGCCGCCCCGGCGCACCAGGCCCACGCCATCGACCACCGAGAGGCGGTCGATCAGGTTGCGCTCGGCGTAGTCCGCCAGCTCCAGCGCATCCATCGTGGTGCTGGCAAGGTTCAGCCACAGGATCGGGTTGGAATCGGCATCCGCCTTGGTCACCTCGGGCGGGTCGACTTCGTCGGGCAGATCGCCCAGTACCCGGCTGACCGCCTCGCGCACGTCATTCGCGGCGGCGTCGATGTCGCGACTCAGATTGAACTCGATGGTGATCCGCGAGCGCCCGTCCTCGCTGGAGGACTGCATGAAACGGATCCCCTCGATCCCCGCGATGCGGTCCTCGATCCGCTGGGTCACCTCGCGCTCGATGATCTCGCCACTGGCGCCCGGATAGATGGTGTCCACCGTCACCACCGGCGGATCGACATCCGGATACTCGCGCAGCGGCAGGCTGTCGTAGGCGATCAGGCCGAAGGTGATCAGCAGCAGGTTGAAGACAATCGCCAGCACCGGCCGGCGATTGGCGACGTCCGAGATAATCATGTGTCGGCCCCGGCCTCGCCGTTGCCGTTATCGGAATCCGGTACGCGCGGCGGGAGCACTCGTACTTCCCGCCCGTCACGGACCCGCGAGACCCCTTCGGAGACCACGGTATCCCCCGGCTCCAGGCCATCCAGCACCTCGGCGTAGCCCGGGTCGCGGCGGCCAATACGGATGCGCACGCGCTCCACCGTGCCGTCGTCGCGCAGCCGGAACACGAAGTGCTGATCGGCGACCTGCTGGATGGCCCCCTCTGGCACCCCCGGGCGTTCGACCGGGTCCAGCGGCAGACGGATGTTTACCAGCATGCCGGGGCGCAGCAATAGATCGGGATTCTCGACCAGGGCGCGCACGGTCAGGGTACGGGTAGCCACGTCCAGACGATTGCTGACCGCCGCCACCTGCCCCGCGAACTCTCCGCTCGCGCTGCGGCCCGCGACTTCCATACCCAGACCGATGGCGGCGGCATGGCGCTCGGGCACGGCGAAATCGACTTTCACCACCGATACATCATCCAGCTCCACGATCGCGGTACCCGGACTCACCAGGGAGCCGGGGCTGACCTGGCGCAAGCCCAAACGGCCACTGAACGGAGCCCGGATCACCCGGTTCGCGACCCGCGCCTCCGCTGCCGCCAGGCGGGCCTCGGCCTCGTTCAGCCGCGAACGCTGTTGATCCACCTGCTGTTGCGTGACCACGCCATCGGCCACCCGGTCGCGCACGCGCTCCAGCTCGCGCCGGGCCTCGTCCACCTGCACGCGGATCTCGCGTACCGCCGCGCGTTCTTCGTCGGCGTCCAGGCGAACCAGCACGTCGCCGGCCTCGACCGCATCGCCATCATCGAACAGGATCTCGACCACACGCTCGGTCACGCTCGCGGTCACCACGACCGACTCGTTGGCCTCCACCGTGCCCAGGGATTCGACCATGGTCTCGAAGGTGCGCGGAGCCACCTCGCTGACCCGCACCGGCGTGCGCTCGTCGCGTTGGGACGCGGCGGGGGCATCGCCTCCCTCGTCACGGGCGCCATCCTCGGGGCCGAACGCAAACCAGGCCGCGGCCACGATCGCCACAACCAGGACCAGCCCCAGGAACCCGCCTATCGCCTTCACTTGCCTTTCCCCCGACACGAATGCGGCCCGGCATCTAGCCGGGCCACGGTTGAACGTCCCAACAGTGTAACGACCGTCACGTTTCGTCGACGTTCCGCAACGCGGCCGGCAGGTCGCCCAGGGGGCGGCCATGCGGCCGGGCGTAGTCAATCATTGGGCCCTTCGGCACGATGCCGCTGGGATTCAGCATCGGGTGACTGCCGTAGTAATGCGCCTTGATGTGATCCATGCGCACGGTCTCGGCCACCCCCGGGCGCTGGTACAGCATGCGCAGATAGGCGGAGAGGTTCGGGAAGTCCAGCAGCCGCTGGCGATTGCACTTGAAATGGCTGTAGTACACCGGATCGAAGCGCAGCAGCGTGGTGAACAGCCGCCAGTCGGCCTCGGTCAGTCGCTCGCCGATCAGGAACGGCTGGCGTGCCAGGCGCTCCTCCAGCCAGTCCAGGGTCTCGAACAGACGGTCGAAGGCCGCCTCGTAGGCCTGCTGGCTGGTCGCGAAGCCGCTGCGATACACCCCGTTGTTCACGTTCTCGTAGACCCGCTCGTTGACCGCGTGGATCTCCTCGCGCAGATCTTCCGGATAGAAATCCAGGGTGTTGCCGGTAATGCCGTCGAACGCGCTGTTGAACATGCGCACCATGTCCAGCGACTCGTTGTTCACGATGCGGTCGGTCTGGGTGTCGAACAGCGCCGGCACGGTGATGATGCCGGTGTAGTTTGGATCGGTACGGGTGTAGAGCTCGTGCATGTAGCGCGACCCGTGCACCCGGTCCCCGGTGCAACCGTCGCAGTCATCAAACGACCAGCCGGCGTCACCCATGTAGTGGTGCACCACCGAAACCCCGATATGCGGCTCCAGACCCTTCAGTTTGCGCAGGATCAGCGTGCGGTGTGCCCAGGGGCAGGCGTAGGAGACATACAGGTGATAGCGCCCTGACTCGGCCGGATAGCCGCCGTCACCCATCGGGCCCGGCGAGCCATCCCTGGTGACGTAGTTACGGTACTGCTGGTCCTGGCGCACGAACTCGCCGCTCTCGTCCGACTCTTCTTCCAGCCAGCCCTCGCGCAATTCACCGTTGATCAAAAGACTCATGCCATGCTCCCGCCGTCTGTGCCCGGCACCGAATGCGCGCACGCCTCAACGGCTGAATGTATGTGATAGCCCGATCATCCCATCGATTTTATCGAAGATAAATCGCGTTAAATGCGGTCGACCGTTCTGAAAAATCGAACGAAACCGATTCAGGAGGCCCGCAGGGTGCCGTCGAAATAGCGCATCAGGAAGGTATCGAAGTCCAGCTCGTCCGCCTGCTCGATGGCCGCCTGATCGGCCAGGCTCTCGCGGGCCAGGGCCTCTAGCGTCTCGGCGCGCGGCAGCGGCCCGTTAAAGCGAAAGGCCTCGCGGTGCTGGGCCGACAGGCGGCGCGCGTAGGAGTAGAACCCCTCCTCGCGCGCCATCATGTCTTCCAGCATGCGCGCGGACGGGGTCAGATCCGCCTGCTCGACCTTGCCCCACTGCTCACTGAGCGCACGGCGGTAGGGGTCACCCGGCAATTCCTGATCCAGAACGGCCGCCACCGGTCGCATCAGCGCCAGCAGCTCGCGCGCCCAGGCCTGGAGCGCAACGCTCTCGCCCCCCCGGCGGAGCTCGAGGCCCGGGCGACGCCCGTAATGCGCGACGTCCAGCAGGTTGCGGTCGATCGCGTCCAGCTCGCCGTCGGCCAGCAGCGGGCTCGGCTGCAGCAGACAGGCCAGCGCGAACACCTCGAGAAAACGCAGCTGAGTCTCGTCCACCCCCAGCGGGTGCTGGGCGTTGATGTCCACCGAGCGCAGTTCGACGTATTCGATGCCACGCGCCTCCAGGGCGTCGGTCGGCTTCTCGAAACGCTCCAGCGGCTGCTTGGGCCGCACGGTGGAGTAGTACTCGTTCTCGATCTGCAGGATGTTGGCATTCAGCTGGCGATACTCGCCATCCACCTTCACCCCGATGTGCTCCCACTCGGGGCTGGGGGTATTGATCGCACAGCGCAGGGAGTCGACATAGCCGGCCAGCGAGTTGTAGTCCGCCTTGATGCCGGTGTCCGCCTCCTTGCGGTTGGTGTAGCCGATATCGCCCATGCGCAGGCTGGTGGCATGCGGCAGATAGGAGGTGTCGTCGTCGAAGTCCTCCAGCACCGCGCCGTGGCCTTCGAGAAAGGAGTTGCAGACGGCCGGCGACGCCCCGAACAGATAGGGCACCAGCCAGCCAAAGCGCAGCAGGTTGCGGATCATCCCCATCATGCGCTCGTCGCGGAAGGCGCGGCCGTCGGGCGCACCGAGCACCTCCGCCAGCGCCGGCCAGAATTCCGGGCGCGGGGAGTAATTGAAGTGGACCCCGGCGATCACCTGCATCTTGCGCCCGTAGCGATGCCCGAGACCGATGCGGTAGACGGTCTTCATGCGCCCGGCGTTGGAGGCACCGTACTGCGCGACCGGAATCGCATTGTCATCGGCCGTCACACAGGGCATGGAGGTCGACCACAGGGTCTCGTCGCCGACGTTGGCGGCGGCGAAGGCCTGCAGGTCGTGCAGGAAACCGAGGGTCTCGCGTACATCCTCGAACGGCGGCGTCACCAGTTCCAGCAGCGCCTCGGAGTAATCCGTGGTGATGTATGGATGCGTCAGCGCGGATCCCAGCGCGGCCGGGTGCGGCGTAAGCGCCGGCGAGCCTTCCGGCCCGACCCTCAGGGTCTCCTTTTCCAGCCCGATCTGCCCGTGCAACCCGACACCCGCCAGCGCCTCGGCCAGCTGGTGCGTCAGATCCTGCAGCTTGCGCTCGTCCGTACTCACGTGATGGTAACCCTGCGGTCATCGAAACCCGGCGAACATACCCGAATGCAACGCCACGGTCACATACGACCCGGTGTGGTCCGCGAGGTTCGTGCGACGCCTGCACCGCAAGCGGTTCCCAAATGGCCTATAACAAACTTGCGGGGTACACGGAATGCTGCAACCTTCATCCAGCATGCTCGACTTTTTCGCCCGGGGACGTGACGCGCCGTTCCTGGAGGAGGCCCGTGCGCGACCCGATCTCCCGGTGCCGATGATCGAGAACGCGCACCCGGCCGGCCACCTGAGCACCCCGCCAGTCTGCGAACTGATGCTGAGCCAGTCCGTGGGCGCCCCCTTTCGCTACCACTGTGACATCGGGGCCGGTCCGTTCTCCGGTTGCGCCGGCCCGCGCGAATTCGTGGTGATCGCCCCGCAGGTCGCGGGACGCTGCCATATGCGGGACCCGGCACGCATGCGGTTTTTCGGCATCCCGCCCGAGCTGGCCCGGGACTGCCTGGAGCGCGACCCCGGCGATCCGCTGGACTTTGGCCACCTGCATACCCGCCACCACCGGGACCCCCTGATCACCCAGGCCCTGGATGCCCTGTGGCAGGAGATGGACCGCGACGACCCGGCCGCGCAACTGTTCGTCGAGAGCATGCTCGCCGTTCTGATTGTGCGCCTGGCCCGCATGGCCGAACACGACCGGGACCTGGACAGGCGCCGGGGCGGCCTGGCACCGCACCAGTCGGCACGGGTGATTGACTACATGCAATGCCACCTGGATCAGCGCATCACCCTGCGCGATCTGGCGGCCCTGACCGGACTCTCGCCCTGGCACTTCGCGCGCGCCTTTCGCGATACGCACGGCCTGCCACCGCATCGCTATCTCACGCGCCTGCGCGTGGAGCACGCCCGCGACCTGCTGACCCGAACATCCCTGAGCATCACCGAGATCGCTGCCGCGACCGGGTACTCCCCGCAACAGCTGGTCCGCCATTTCCGCCAGGCCCTGGGTGTGGCCCCCGCGGCATACCGGCGCCAGCATTAAAACGGATCCATGCGCCCCTGAAATAACCGCAAGATTCGCCCCACCCCCGCAAGATCGTGACCGCCCGCAAGGGCTTCCCGGCCTAGGCTCGAAGTAACGCCGACACCCGGCCCGGTTTGTCCTGGCGGAGGTCCACTGCATGTCGTCAGCCCCGGAATGCCTGTCACCCCCATCTGCCGCCGAGGCCTTCGGCGAGCATCTGGTCAGCGTGCTCAACCACGGCGCGCTGTGCCTGACCCTGTCGATCGGGCACCGCACCGGGCTGTTCGACCACATGCGCGACCGGCCGCCTGCCACCTCCGGCGAGATCGCCGCCGCCGCGGGCCTGAACGAGCGCTACGTACGGGAATGGCTCGGGGTCATGGCGACCGGCGGCATCGTCACGGTGGATGCGGATGGCCCACGATTTGCCCTGCCCGCGGAACACGCCGCCTGCCTGACGTGCGCGGCAGCGGCCGACAACCTGGCCGTGTTTGCGCAGTACATCGGCCTGCTGGGTGGGGTGGAGGACACGATCGTTGCGAAATTCCGGACCGGCGGTGGCGTGGGGTACGAGCACTTCGCGCGCTTCCACGAGGTGATGGCCGAGGACAGCGGCCAGTCCGTACTGTCGTCACTGGAAAGCGACATCCTGCCCTTGGTTCCGGGCCTGACCGACCACCTCGAGCGCGGCATTCAGGTCCTGGATATCGGCTGCGGCAGCGGGCGCATCCTCAACCAGTTGGCCACGCTCTACCCGCACAGCCGGTTCACCGGCCTGGACCTGTCCACAGAGGCCATCGAGCGCGCCCGCGCCGAGACACGCGCCACCGGGCTGGGGAACGTCGAATTCATCCAGGCCGACGCAGCCGAACTGGATCGGCATGTCGCCGCGCAACAGTTCGCGCTGATCACCACCTTCGATGCCATCCACGACCAGGCCGACCCGCTGGGCGTACTGACGGGCATTCACCGCGCGCTCAAGTCCGAAGGCATCTACCTGATGCAGGACATCCGCGGCTCCGGACAGATTCATGGCGATCTCGAGCATCCGCTCGGACCCTTTCTCTACACCATCTCCTGCATGCACTGCATGCCGGTATCGCTCGCCCGGGGCGGACCCGGCCTGGGCGCGATGTGGGGCGAGCCCCGGGCACGTGACTACCTGGAGCGCGCCGGCTTTCATGACATCCGGGTCCACCAGCTGGTCCACGACCCTCAGAACAACTGGTACGTGGCCACCCGTTAACGACGGCGCGAGGAGGACTCATCCATGACCGAAGCCAATCTCTACGAACGCCTGGGCAGCAAGGCACGGATCCGCGGGCTCGCCAGGCAGCATCTTCGACAAGGGGAACACTGATGCATCTGCAACGGCACCGGCGGCCCGCAGGCCTGCAGGGACCGCGACATGCTGACCATCCATCGCGGCATGAACATCCGCGAGGAGGCATTCGTCGGCGTGGTCGACGACCTCGCCGAGACCCTGGAAGAACTCTGGATTGGGCAGCGCGAAAAGGAAGCGCTGCCGATGATCTCCGGGTCATTGAAACCGGAGATCGTTCGCGTCTGACGCGCCTTCACCCACACACCTGGAGGACACGATCATGAAAACACTCACACCCATCGCCGCCTTCACGCTGGCCACTGCACTGGCGCTGTCCGCCCCGCTGGCAGCCACCGAGCCAGACGACCACTTCATCATCCGCGACTGCGAACAGTCGCGCGCGGACCTGGCGGGGGCGATTCGCGAATACGCCGAAAACGAGGAGGACTGGATCTTTCTGGCCGAGTTCGACCTGGCGGGCGGTGACATCACCGCGCTCAAGGTCTGCTACCTGCCGCTGGGACCGGACATCCTGGATGCCGGGCTGCATGTCGGGGCGATGATGCCCTGCGGCCACATCGGCCTGTACGAGGAGGACGGGGGCACGAAACTGTCCATGCTGCACCCGAAGTTCATGACGACACTGCAGCCGCACCCGAGCCTTGAACGTGCCGTGGAAAACGCCGAGCCCGCCTTCGAGGCGCTGCTGGATCATGTCCTTGGTGGGTCGTAGGGACGCCGCGCCAGGCCACCCCGTCGGTTTGCCACGAGGCGCCCAATGCCCGGCCCAGGGTTGACGGTCGTCGCATGGTCGCTTCTGGCTCTGGCGGGGCCGGCCCTTCCGGGCGGCGCCGGGACGGCGGAGGAGATGCAGGTGCATACCGACCCCGACAGTGGGCTGATGACCTGGCACTGGCAGGGCGAGGGGCTTTCGCTGGAACTCGCACAGCGGCTCCCGGACCAGACCCGCGCGTTCTTCCTGGGCCGCGGGTTCGACACCGAGGATGCGACGTTCATCGCCGGCCACTGCGTGTTTCAGGGCGTCCTGCGCAATACCGACCACAGCGCATCGGCCACCGTGGACCTGCGCCAATGGCGCAGCCAAACGCCAAACGGGGCCGCGCGACCGCTCCCCAACCGCGACTGGCAGGACGAGTGGGCGAGCCGGGAGGTTCCAGAAGCGGCCCGCATCGCCTTTCGCTGGGCCTTGTTCCCTGGCGAACACCAGTTCCAGCCTGGCGACTGGCTGATGGGCATGATCGTCTTCAAGCACCCGCCCAGCACAACATTTGATCTGACCGTGCACAGGCGGCAGCAGACGACCCTGCGGCAGTCCACCCTGCCCGACCTGCGCTGCGCCGGGGAACCGGAACGGGACGAGGCCGAACCATGATGAACCGGCGCCGCTTCCTGACTGCCATTCCCGGTGGCCTGCTCGGCCTTTCGCTGCGGCCTGTGTGGGCGGAGGCCACGCACCTGACCGCGCTGGATCCACGCCCCAAGGGCCCGCCCCTGGCACTGGAGGACATCAATGGGCAGCACCACCGACTGGAGGATTATCGCGGACGTGTGGTGGTGGTGAACTTCTGGGCCACCTGGTGCCCACCCTGTCGCGACGAGCTGCCGTCGTTGCAACGACTCTGGGAGCAGTTGCGCGATGCGGGCCTGGTGGTGCTGGGCGTGAACGTGGGCGAAGACGCCGATCGCATCTTCTTCTTTACCGCCGACTACCCGGTCGATTTCCCTCTGCTGCTGGACCAGGATTCCGCCACCATCGACCGCTGGCCGGTTCGCGGCATCCCCACCACGTTCATCATCGATCCCGAGGGCCGCATCGCCTACCGCGCCATCGGCGCCCGCGACTTCGATCATCCACGCCTGCTCGAGCGCCTGCGCGCCCTCGGGCTCGACTGACAGCCCGCTGCAGCGCCCATGGCGCTTTCTGCGGGGCGGCGGCCTTCCCGGATATCGCGGCCGCCCGGTATCCCGATGCCGGCCGATCTTGTAGATTAGCAATCCCTAATAATCAAGGGATGAGACGTGGAGTCGTCCGGAGAACACCGCAGCTGGGAGGACCGGATCGTGGATGCGCTACGCGCGCCCGCGACCTGGCTGTTCGTGCTGGGGCTCGTGCTCGGTGCCGCCGCCGTGCACTGGGGCGTCGAGCGCCCACCGGCCGAGGGGGCATTGATGGTCACGGTGCACAATGACAGCGACGTACTGATCCAGGCAATCCACTTCGACTTCGGCCACGACCTGTCGGAATCGAGCATCCGCGAGGGCCAGCTCCGGCCCGGGGAACACCGGCGGGTGGCGCTGAACCATGTCCCCGCAGCCGGCTTCAACATGGAAATCCGCTACGCCGACGGGCAGGTACAGGAGTTTTGCGCCAACCGCGGCGTGGAAGGCTGGGAACAGGAAGTCCGGGTCTACCGCTAAGGAGACACCACCCAGGCCAGGTGTTCAAGTGCCGGCCAGCACCGGGGCGACATCGGCGAATGCAAAGACTGGGTCGAGCACTGCACCGCATTGGTGGAGGACCGCGCCGGCAACCTCAGCCTGCTGCACTGGTCCGATCATGGCACTGTGCAACACGCGAAGACGGGCACCCCCGCGGTCAATACACTCGATCTTGATTCGCTCCTGGCCAAACGATAGGTGGGCGCTTGTCACCGGGCTGTCATGGCCCCTGTAGTACCGTGGACACAATGAACGAATCGCGATCGCGTCACTGGGCGGGAGCCGGCGCCGACCTGCTCCTGCTGCTGCAATCCATCACTAACCATGAACAGGCCCAGCGCCTGGCGCGTGTGACCGGCTGGGTGCTGGTGTTCGCCGGGGTCGTGGTGGTGATGCTGGGCGTCCTGGTGCAGCACACGCCGACCATGCTCGAAGGCACGCTGGTCGCCCTGCTGGCACTGGTGGGCGGCTGGCTGCGCAGCCGGGTCGCCGCCACACTGCTGATGCTGCTGATGGCACTGGGGCTCGCCACCGGCCTCGCGGTGGGCGCGGCAACCGGCGGACTCCTGCTGCAAGTCGCGTTGTTCGGTGTCGCCCTGCGCATGGTCGAGGGCAGCTTTCGCTTTCGCAAGTCCGTCACAACCCAATAGGCCATATTACGAGGCAGCGAAGCACGAGGGGTCGAAGCACGTTAAGAGGCATTGGTGGCGCCGGACAGCGATTGCTTCGTCGCTGCGCTCCTCGCAATGACGGGGACACAACAAAACGCGATATCGGCGGGCCGCCCGCGGGCGCGGAAACTTGAACCCAGCCGGCGGGGCGGACAGGATGAGCGCCTCCATACCCCGCCAAGGAAGCGCGAACGCGATGTCCGTCGTCGGCCGCCTGCAAACCCGCCTGCGAGCCTTCATCTGGCCGGCCTGGGCCACCCGCATCCTCGGGACGCTGTCGATCCCGGGGCTCATCCTGGCCACGCTGTTCTTTGCCGCCTCGTTGACCCCCAGCCTGATCCCGCGTACCGACGACGTCCAGGGCATCCTGTCCGGGGTGTCGCTGGCGGCCGGCTACGGCCTGGGCGTGTTCTTCCACTGGCTGTGGTCGTACCTGGAACTGCCGGAGCTCGGCGAGCGCACCCACAACACCCTGGTCGTGATCGCCGGCGGCGGGGCCGTGCTGATCGTGCTGATCTTCCTGTGGCAAGCCACCGAGTGGCAGAACAGCATCCGCGCGCTCATGGAACAGGAGCCGGTGGATGGCGGCTTCCCCATCCGCCTGGGGCTGATCGCGGCGGCGGTGTTCATCGCCACGCTTGCCGTGGCACGGCTGTTCCAGTTGCTGGTGCGCTTCCTCGCGCGGCACCTGCGCCGCTTCATCCCGCGCCGGCTGTCCAACGTAATTGGCGTGCTGGTGGCGGCCGGGGTGTTCTGGGCGGTGATCGATGGGGTCATCCTGGAATACAGCCTGCGCGCCGCCGATCGCAGCTTCCAGCAGTTCGACGTACGCGAACACCCCGGGGCGGAGCAACCGGGCGCGACCTTCCGCACCGGCAGCCCGGCCTCGCTGATCAGCTGGGACGAGGGCCTGGGGCGCCAGGGCCAGCGCTTCATCCACCAGGCCCCGGACGCCACCGCCATTAGCGACTTCTCCGGCGAGACCGCGTTGGATCCCATCCGCGTGTATGTGGGGCTGAACGCCGCCGAGACCATCGAGGAACGCGCGCGACTGGCCCTGCAGGAGATGCTGCGGGTCAATGCCTTCGACCGCTCGGTGCTGGTGCTGGCCACGCCCACCGGACGCGGCTGGGTGGACAATCGCGCGATCCAGCCGGTCGAGTACCTGCACGGTGGCGATGTGGCCACGGTGGCCGTGCAGTACTCCTACCTGCCGAGCTGGCTGTCGCTCATGGCGGAATCGCAGTACGGCCATGAGACCGCCCAGGCGGTGTTCGCGGAGATCTACGGCTACTGGAAACAGCTACCGCCGGACGCCCGCCCGGACCTGTACCTCTACGGCCTCAGCCTGGGCGCGCTGAACTCCGAGCGGGCCGCGGACCTGTACGACGTGATCGGCGACCCGTTCTCCGGCGCGCTGTGGGCGGGCCCGCCGTTTCGCAGCGAGACCTGGCGCGACATCAAACGCCAGCGCCAGCCCGACTCGCCGGCCTGGCTGCCGCGCTTTCGCGACAGTTCGGTGGTGCGCTTCACCAACCAGGGAAACCACCTGGATATCCCCGGCGCCGAATGGGGCCCGATGCGCATCGTCTACCTGCAATACGCGAGCGACCCGGTCACCTTCTTCGAGCCCCAGGCGCTGTACCGCCAGCCGGAATGGATGCAGGCACCGCGCGGCCCGGATGTCTCCCCGGACCTGACCTGGTACCCAGTCATCACCATGCTGCAACTGGCGGTGGATGTAGCGATCGGCGATGCCGCCCCGCGCGGCTACGGCCACGTCTACGCCACCGAGCACTACATCGACGCCTGGCAGGCAGTGACCAACGCAGACCGGTCCGCGGACGAGATCGAGTGGCTCAAACGCCACCTGGCCGAGTGACCGACAGGGTGCCTACCCCGCGCTTTCCCCGGCGACCAGGCCTCGCTTGCGCAGGTTGCGACCCGTGAAGTTCACCATTGCCACCACGGTCCCGGCATACAACAACGCGACGCCCCCCACGATCCCGAGCATCACGGCGTCCAGTGCAATCCCCTCGGCCCACATCACCAGCAGGGTGAGCGGAATCTGTGTACCGAGGAGCACCGCGATCATGGCGGCGATCACGCGCCACTTCTCGGCGCGCGACAGATAGCGCCCGTTCCTGCGCCCGAAGGACTCGCAGGGCCACACCACCGCCAGCGCCAGAATGCCCATCCCGATCGCCGTACCGGCTTGATCCAGATCGACATAGGCGCCCGCTACCATGGCAGCGATCGACAGCGAGAAATAAAGCAGTACAAACCGAAACAGCAGACCCTTGATGGACATCGTCTCCCCTCCCTGGGATATCTGAAAGCCGCACCACCCTGTGCGGCCTGGATGCATGTCGGAGTGCCCCGACATGCGCAATCATGACATGCGGCTACTGCTCGGTGAACTTGGCACCTTCGAGGATCACCGGATAGCTGTAACCCGCCCCGAAGTCGCGATCCAGGATCAGCGTTCCGGTCACCAAGACGCGGTCGCCCACCTCGGGCAACTCGGTGGAGGTGATGGTGATGTAATCGCCCTCGCTGCCGGTACCGTCGACGAAGTGGATGAAGTTGCGCCCCATGATGTCGTCGTTCACCCGGGCCACAATGCCGTCGAGCCGAACCTCTTCCCCATCCAGCTCGGACGGGGCCTGATTCAGCTGTTCCACGGTATGCATCGGTTCGGCAGCAGCCACGCCCCACCAAAGCAGCCCCGCCAGCAGTCCGGCCAGAATTCCCGCTTGTCCGCGCATTGCTCGACTCCTGTTCTTTTTACTTTCTTGTGTGCGTACGGGAGGCGCTGATCAGCGCCTCCTTGGGCGAATCGTACCGGGAGCGGCGCAACGCATGCCCTAGATTCATGCAGGGGCACCCACACGCCCGGCGCTCTATCGTCCCATTCTGGCACACAAGGGCGGGCGCCCCATCTAGCCGCCTATGCCACTATGCGCCCGGACGGGGCACCCGTTCACTTCCGCCACCACACCACAAAGGAGAGCCACCATGTCCAGCTATTATCGCCTTGCCACCGCCGTGACCGGCACCTGCATCCTCTTGGCCTCGGCCGGAGCGGTTCAGGCGAGCCCCTTTCACGGTTCCTACATCGGCGGCCAGCTCGGCTGGGTCGGTTATGACATCGACTACCGCGACCCCACCAGCGATGGTCGCATCTCCGGGCTCAGCGCCTCCGGCTTCACCGGGGGTATCATGACCGGCTGGGGTACGGTCCTGGACAACGGCCTGTACCTGGGCTTGGAACTGGATGCGCAGAACGAGGACGCCGACCTGACGGTCACCCTTGATGAGAACGAACTGGGCGTGGATAGCAAGTACAGCTATGGCATCACCGGCCGGCTCGGCACCACGGTAAACGACAACGTCCTGTTCTACGGCCTGGCCGGCTACCAGCACTCGCGCCTGGATTACCGCCTTACCGATACAGACGAGGACATATCCATTCGCTTCAAGGACAGTATCAACGGTGCCCGGCTCGGTGTAGGCGTCGAATACCAGATGGACAACCGCCTGTTCATGCGTGCCGAGTATTCTTACACGCTCTTCGAAAGCGAGCGCTATCACATCGAGGGCGAAACCCTGCACTTCGATCCCGACGCCTCGCGCTTCATGGTCGGTCTCGGCTACCGCTTCTAGCCTGACTGGATGCCCGCCACTTCAATGGCGGGTTTTTCAGGTGACAGGGGCGGCACCCCATGCGCTACTCGTCAGGCGCCGCTTCAGTCCCTCCGCAGCGCGGTTCACTACCAGGTACAGGCAGGGCACCACCAGCAGCGTCAGGATCATCCCGGCAACCAGGCCACCCACCACGGTCAGCGCCAGCGGGCGCATGATCTCCGCCCCTTCGCCGAGGCCGATCGCCAGCGGCAGCATCCCGAGCACCGTCGTCAGCGTGGTCATCAGGATCGGGCGCAGGCGCAATGCCCCGGCCTCCACGACCGCCCGCGCCGGGCTCAGGCCACGGAGTCGACGGCCCTGCTCGATGTACTCCACCAGCAGGATCGCATTGTTCACCACCACCCCGATCAGCAGGATCGCGCCGATCATCACCGGGGCGGAGACCGGTGTGCCGGTCGCCCACAGGATCGCGACCACCCCGATCAGCGACAGTGGCGCGGCCGCCACGATCACCAGCGGGTTGGCCAGGCGCTCGTACTGCACCGCCAGCACCACCAGCACGAGGAAGATCGCGAGCGCCACCACCGTGGCCATCTCGCGCTGGGTCTCCTGGATGGTCTCCCACTCGCCACCGATCAGCAGACTGTAGTGCTCGGGCACATCCACCTCGGCCAGGCGCTGCTCGACCGCGGTCATCACCGAACCGACATCGTTCACCTCGGTGTTGATATCGCCGTTCACCCGCACCACCCGGCTCTGGTTCTCGCGCTCGATATGCGCGGGTCCCTCGCCGATCTCGAACTCGGCCACGTCCGCCAGGCGCACGGGATCCCCGTTGTCGCGGAACAGGATCATCCGCCCCAGGGTGGCCGTATCCTGCACATCCTCGCGCGGCAGGCGCACGCGCAGGTCGTATTCGCGATCGTCACGGACGTACTGCGTCGGCACGGCGCCCTCCACCGCGTCGCGGATCGCCTGCCCCACCTGGCCCACCTGCAGGCCCAGCGCAGCCGCCCGCTCGCGATCCACATGGACGCGCAGGATCGGGCTCTGGTCCTCGCGCCCGACCTCGACGCCCTCCAGGCCCCGGATGCCTTCGAGGCGCCCGGCGATCTCGCGGGCAATGCGGCGCATCTCGGTCAGATCCGCCCCGACCACCGCAATCGAGAGGTCATCCCCGGTGATACTGAACTGCAGCCCCTGGATACTCGGCGGTCGCACGGTAATCCGTGCCCCGGGGAGTTCCAGCGCATCCATTGCCTCCTGCGCCTCGGCCACCCATTGTCCCGCGCTCATCTCGCGCTGTCCGGCCGGGGTCAGCTGGACGGTGATATTGGAGGTGCCGGGGCGCTCGTTGACCACGCCGCCACCGAGATGCCCGCCGACCATCGCGAACACGCTCTCCACATGCGGCAACGCCTCCAGCGCGGCCTCGATATCGCGTGCGGCCGCATCCGTCTCGTGCGGGGGCGTGCCCGGCGGCAGGACCATGCGCACGCTGACCTGGCCATCGTCGACCTGCGGCAGGAACTCGGTGCCCAGCTCACCGCCCACCTGCACCGCGCCGATCAGCAAAACGACGGCCGCCCCCAGCACCGCCCAGCGCAGGCGCAAGATCTTCGGTAGCAGACGGCGATAGCGCCGGCGCAACCCCTGCACCCCGCGATCGAACCCGCGCAGCAGCCAGGTCCGGTCCAGCCCGCTCTCCCAGCGGATGCGCGAAAGAAGGGCCGCGAGCATCGGCACCAGGGTGATGGCCGCGGCCAGGGTCGCGATGATTGCAAACGAAAGCGTCAGGATCAGCTCGCGGAAGATCAGCGCGCCGATCCCGGTGATCAGCAGGAACGGGAGCACCGCGGCCAGATTGGTCAGGGTGCCAGCGGTCACCGCCGAGACCACCTCGCCGGCCCCGTCATGGGCCGCCTGCTCCGGCGACTTTCCGAGCTTGTCGCGATGGCGGACGATGTTCTCCAGCATCACGATGGCGTTGTCGAGCAACAGCCCCACCCCCAGCGCGAGCCCGCCGAGGCTGATGATGTTCAGGGTGAGCCCGCCCAGGCCCATCATGGCGAAGGTCGCCATCAACGCGATCGGGATCGACAATCCGATAATGAAGCTCTTGCGCAGACTGCCGAGAAACAGGAACACCGCCAGCATCGCCAGCACGCCGCCCAGGATCGCGGCGGTACCCACCGAACTGACCGCGCCACGGATGAACGGGGCGGAGTCGCTGACGACCTCCCACTGGATGTCCTCGGGGATGAAGCCCGAGCGCTCGAGTCGTTCGAGCGTGGCGCGTACCGAGTCCACCGATTCGACGGTATTGGCATCCGGCAGCTTGAACACGGACACACGCGCGGCCGGCGTGCCATCCAGGCGGATGAACAGGCGCTGCTCGCGGTGACCATCGCGCACCTCGGCCAGCTCGCCCAGGCGCACATGCGCGGACTGCGGGCCCGGCAACGGGATCAGCACGTTGCGCACGTCCGCCTCGGAGGTAAACAGCCCCTCGGTCTTGGCCATCACATCGAAGGTGTCGGAGGTCACCCAGCCACCGGCCACCTCGCGGTTCTCGGCCGCCAGCGTCGTGCTGATCGCCGCCAGCGACAGGCCGTAGCCGCGCACCCGCTCCTGGTCGAGGATCACCTCCAGCTCGCGCTGCTGGCCACCGGAGGCCTCCACCGAGGAGATGCCGTGGATCGCGATCAACTGCGGCGCCAGCTGATGTTCCACCCAGTCGCGGACCGCGGTCTCCGAGCGCACGGTGGAGGAAAACCCCGCCTCCCAGATCGGGTCCTGCGAGGGGTCGTACTTGTACAGGCGCAGGGACTCGAAATCGTCCGGCAACTGGGTGCGCGCCAGCTCCAGGTGGCGTGCCGCATCCTGCAACGCCAGATCCAGGTTGGTCCCGTACTCGAACAACAGATTGACGTTGGTGCGGCCCTCGGAGGCACGGCTGTAGATGCGGGTCAGGTTCTCGGTGGCCGCGAGGTTGCGTTCCAGCACGCGGGTCACCTGTTCCTCCATCACCTCCGGCGCGGTGCCGGGATGGTTCACGGTCACGCGGATATGCGGATACTCGACGTGCGGCAGCAGGTCCACCGGCAGGCGATCAACAAAGAACATGCCGAGCACGATCACCACCGAGGCCAGCGCCATGATCGCCACCGGCCGGCGAATGGAGAAGCTGGTCACCCGCCCGCGCGGACGGTCCTCCGGTTCGGCCGCCACCCCCTAGCCCCGCCAGCCAACGATGCGCACGCGCTGGCCCTCGCGCATATCGATCGGGTTGGTGGCCAAAACAATCTCGCCGTCCTCCAGGCCGTCCGTGATCTCGGTCCATGGGCCTCGGGTCACGCCGGTCTCGACGCTGCGGCGCTCCAGCTGCTCGTCCACCACCACGTAGACATAGCGCTGGTCGCCGTCCTCGCCGATGGCGGCGGCCGGGACCGCCAGCGCATCCGGGCGTTCGTCGACGGTCATGCGGATGCGCGCAAGGTTGCCCGGGCGCACGCCGTTGTCGGCCGCCTCGGCCGGCAGGGCAATCTCCACCGTCACTTGCTGCGAGTCCGGCGAGGCCGCCGGAAAGATGCGCCGGATCTTCGCGACATAATCGGCATCCGGAAACGCATCCAGCCGAATGGGCACATCCTGGATGTTCGGCATGTGCAGCGACCTGTTTGGCGAGGGGGGCGCGCGGTGCCATCGTGCTCCCGCGGGCGACCGACCGTTGGGATTGATCCCCATGGTAGCGGTTCCTGCCCACGCCCCGCAGGCCAGGGAGGCGCTCGGGGTTCGCGCGGGTGCCCCCTGTTTTCCGGTCCTGCACGGCGCCCGGCGGGCAAACATGCGACGATTGGACGATGCACTCGACACCGCATTTTCCGCTGCGTGGCCTGTTCCGCCGCCTGCTGGGGCCGTTTGCCGGCCTGGAGCCCGAGGCCGTGCAGCTGGACAACGATGAGTGGGAGACCCTGCGCCGGCGGGTCCCGTTCGTCGCCCGCCTCACACCGGAAGAGCGCTCCCGGCTGCGCGAACTGGTCGGCCAGATCCTGGCGCAAAAGGAATTCATCGGCATCGCCGCGGAACCGGAACCCTGGCAGTGCCAGGTGATCGCCGCCTACGCCGCGCTGCCGGTGCTGGAACTGGGCCTCGAGCCCTACCGTGACTGGCGCACGCTGATCCTGTATCCCGACACCTTCGTGCCCGAGCACGAGTGGGTGGACGAGGCTGGCGTCGTCCACCAGGGGGCGATACCCCAGTCCGGCGAGGCCTGGGAGCGCGGCCCGGTCATCCTGTCGTGGAACGATGTCGAGCGCGACGGCGCTGTGGTCGTGCACGAGATGACCCACGTACTGGACGCCGGCAACGGCGAGGTGAACGGGTTTCCGCCGCTACGCCGCGGGCAGTCGGCCGGTGCCTGGACGGAGGATTTCTCGCGGGCCTTCGAGGCATTCGTGGAGGCCGTGGAGTCCGGAGAGATCGACGAGGCGGAGCTGCCGCTGGACCCCTATGCGGCCACCGCCCCGGAGGAGTTCCTGGCCGTCGCGACAGAGTCCTTTTTCTTCGAGCCGGCGCGCCTGCGCGAGGCCATGCCCGAAATCTATGAGCATCTGGTGGCATACTTTGATCAGGAGCCCCATCGACGCGGCGACCTGATCGCCTCCAGCACGCAACCCGCCCCGGAGCACACACCATGATCCGCAGTCCCTTTCGTTCCCTGCACCTTGCTCTTCTGGGGATTGTCCTGATGCTGACCGCGCCCCTCGCGCTCGCCGTGGACGACCTGGACAGCCATTACGTGACCCTGGAGCCCGTGGTGGTGAACATGGCGTCCTCCGACCGCGGGCGCTACCTGCAGGCCTCCATCCAGCTGGAAGGCAACGATCTGGAAGACGCCCGCGCGATCCGCGAGCACATTCCCGCAGTGCGCGACCGACTGATCCGCATCCTTGGCGGGCGCAGTCCCGACAGCCTGACCGGCGGTGGCGCGCGCGAGGACCTGCGCAACGAGGCCACGGAGGAGCTGAACGAGTTGCTCGATGAGATTACCGGGGCGCCGCGGATCGCAGCCCTCTACTTCTCGGATTTCATCCGCCAGTAATCCTCACTCGCCGGCAAGGAAAAGCCCCCGGCAGCACAGGCTACCGGGGGCCGATGCTCCCGCCAGTACATGACGGGATCGAGCCCCGCTGGGGGCTCACTCCTTAATCGATCATCGCTCCTTGATGGAACGATCAGTGCGGCCGATGCAGCAGCGGCATCTCGCCACGCTCCATCATGTGCCGGATCAATGCAGCCCGACCGGGCTCTTCCTGCTCCAGCTCGTCGGCGCACTGCGAAGGCTCGTGCGCGGCCTCCGATAGCATGACCTCCAGCTCGCGCAGGTCGACCTTGGGTTCCTGCAGGTCTTCCGGCTTCGGGTTCTCCAGCATGTTGGTTTTCCAGAACATGCGCGGGTGCCAGCAATGCAGCTTCGCATCCGGGTTGTGAAAGAGCTCGACACAGCGACGATTCAGTTCCTGTGCATTCATGGGGATCACTCCTCGCTCCAATGCGTTCACCCTGATGTATAGACCCCGCAATACCCGAGTTCAAGGGTTGGTCTTTGACGAGCCCCTCATTCGGTGGTTTCTCCCTGCGCCGCCTCAAGGGCCTCCAGCGCCTCCATCCACTCGGCCTCCGCCGTTTCCAGCCGACTGCGCAAATCGCCCTGTTCGCGGGTCAATTGGGCCAGGCGATCCGCCGCCTCATCGGCGTACAGCGCCGGATCGGCCAGCTCGGTCTCCAGCGCATCCAGTCGCTCCTGAACACGGACACATTCCTGCTCGGCTCGGTCCGCACTCTTTTTCAGTGGCTTGAGTGCGGCACGCGCCTGCGCCGCCTGCTGCCGCCGTTCCTTCTGTGACAGTGCCGGACCACTCGGGGACGTCGTGGCGGGCGTTCCGGGGTCTTTCGCGGCGACACTTTCCCGCTCGCGGGCCTTGAGCTCGCGGGCGTAGTCATCCAGGTCCCCCTCGAAGTCGCTCAGGTGGCCGCCTTCCACCTTCCAGAAACGGTCGCAGACGCGAGCCAGCAGTTCACGGTCATGCGCCACCACCACCAGGCCACCGGCATAGTTCTCCAGCGCCTCGGCCAGCGCCTCGCGCATATCCAGATCCAGGTGGTTGGTGGGTTCATCCAGCAGCAGCAACGAGGGCGCCTGCCAGATCAGCAGCGCCAGTACCAGGCGCACCCGCTCCCCGCCGGAACACTGACCCACCGGAGCGTCCGCTTTCTCGCCGGGAAAACCCATGCCACCGAGAAAGTTGCGCAGGCGCTGCTCCTCGGCGCGCGGGTCCTGACGTTGCAGGTGCACCAGGGGCGAGGCCTTCAGGTCCAGCTGCTCGCTCTGGTGCTGGGCAAAATAGCCGACCTTCAGGTTGGGCTCCACGCGGCGCTCGCCCGCGGTCGGGGCCAGCTCACCGGCCAGCAGCGTCAAGAGTGTCGATTTTCCGGCGCCGTTCGGGCCCAGCACGCCGATCCGGTCCTCGGGGCGCAGACGTAAAGTCGTCGGATGCAGGCGGACGCGATCCCCGGATCGCACCTCGGCATGATCCAGCGCCAGCAGGGGGTCGGGCAGGCGCTCCGGGGTCGGGATCTCCAGATGAATCGGCCGGGCCGCGCGGATCACCGCAACCTCGTCGAGCTTCTCCAGACGCTTCAGTCGGCTCTGGGCCTGGCGGGCCTTGCTCGCCTTGGCACGGAAGCGACGCACAAAGTCCTCCAGGTGGGCGCGCTCGGCCGCCACCTTTGCGGCCGACGCCTCGCTCTGGGCCATCGCCTCGGCGCGCTTGGCCTCGGCGTGGGTGTAGCTGCCGGCGTACAGCGCGATACCACCGCGCTCGATGTGCGCGATATGGGTACAGACCGAATCGAGAAACCGACGGTCATGCGCAATCACGATCACCGTCCCCGGATAACGCGCCAGCCAGTCCTCCAGCCACAGGATGGTCTCGACATCCAGGTGGTTGGTGGGCTCGTCCAGCAACAAGAGATCCGAGCGCGTCATCAGCGTGCGCGCCAGGCCCAGGCGCATGCGCCAGCCGCCGGAGAAATCGCTCATGGGCCGATCCGCATCCGCCGCAGCGAATCCGAGGCCTGCCAGCAGTCGGCGCGCACGGGCATCGGCCGTCCAGCCGTCAATCGCCTCCAGCGCGCCAAACAGGCGGGCCTGCTCGGCGCCATCGGACACCTGCTCCAGGCGCTGCTGCAGGTCGCGCAGTTCGGTATCCCCATCCAGCACGTAGTCCACGGCCGAGCGCTCGCTCCCCGGGACCTCCTGCGGAAGGTGCGCCACCACCCATTCCGCGGGCTGGTCGATCTCGCCGGCATCCAGGCTCAATTCGCCCTGCAACGCCGCCAGCAGGCTGGATTTGCCGGACCCGTTGGCGCCGGTCAGGCCGACGCGCCAGCCCGCATGCACGGTGAGGCTGGCGTGCTGCAGCAGGATCTGGCGGCCGCGACGCAGCTCGATATCTTGTATTCGAATCATGCGGCGCAGTGTAGGGCAAGCGCGCGCCCGGCTCATGTAGGCCGGCCGTTCCTCGGGAAACGCCGCCCCGGCGCAGGGTGTCAGAATCCTGCCACCCCTTGCCGCCTGCGGCGGTGAGGACCTGCCGGGGGCGGCGAAAAATCGCCGAATTTCCGTCAAGACCTCTGTTATCCGTGATGCAAATCACTGTTTTAACTAAATATACGATAAGTGGCATGGATCTGGCTTTACTCTCGACCCAACGATCGATGCGAGCGAGACGGCCATGAACCGCGACGGGAACGCCCACAACCTGCGACTGGTATCCGCCAAGGGCAAGACGACTGGCGATGCCGGGACGCCCTTTGATGCCCTGGCCTTCGTGCAGGCCCTGTCCTCCAGCCTCGAGCTCGGGACCGTCCTCGCCCGCCTGCAGGAACACCTGCACGCCCAGGTCCACCACAGCGGCTGGTTCTTCATCCTGCAGGAGAGTGACGAGACCTGGTCCGGCGGCGACGAGGATCGCCATCGCATCGAGTACGGCATGAGCTTCAACAACGAGACCATGGGCTCGCTGATCCTGATGCGCGGCCGCCGCTTCAGCGACGACGAACAGCAGTTGATCGAGGCTTTGCTGGGGCTGGCCGCCCCGGCACTGGCCAACGCCCTGCGTTTCCAGCGCCTGAACGAAAGCCTGGAGACCGATGAACTGACCGGTCTCGGCAACCGCCGCGCCTTCGAGAAACAGGGCGCCCAGTGGCTGGCCGACTGCCGCCGCCAGGATCGCCCGATGTCGGTGCTGGCCATCGATCTCGATCACTTCAAGCGAATCAACGATGAATACGGCCACAGCGTGGGCGACGACATCCTGCGCCTGGTGGCGAAGACCCTGCGCAGCACCACCCGCGAGTCCGACCTGTGTGTGCGCATGGGCGGCGAGGAATTCCTGGCGGTCCTGCCCGGCGCGGATTTGAGCCGCGCGATGGAATGTGCCGAACGCATCCGCCTGGCACTCGCCAGTCTGCGCGCCGGCGCCACCGCCGGCGACAAGTCAACACTGGAGAGCGATGGATCGGTCAAGGTGACCGCGAGCATCGGGGTGGCCGGCATCGGACCCAACGCCACGCTGCAGTCCGCCTACCAGGCGGCCGACGAGGCCCTCTACGCCGCCAAGCGGGCCGGACGCAACCGCGTCCTCGCCGGGAACTGAATTCCCGGAAAGCCGCCCCTATCCGCTGCCAGGCGGAATGAAGTCGACGCAGGTCAGCGGGGTCGACAGCACCGCCTGACGCAGCGCCTCGATGGCCTCCGGACGCGGGAAGCTGGTGCGCCAGGCCAGGGCGACGCGGCGGCTGGGCGCCGGATCCTGAAACCGGCGCACGGCCAGCAGCCGCTGGGCATAACGATCCGCCCCCACCGCCGTGCACGGGAGGATGGTTACCCCCATCCCCGAGGCCACCATGTGGCGGATTGTCTCCAGCGACGACCCCTCCAGATTGCGCGGCGTACTGCCATCCGCAGTCACCGTACGCTGACAGTCCGGGCAGCGCTCCAGCACCTGGTCGCGAAAACAGTGTCCGGCGCCCAGCATCAGCAGGGTCGCATCGGCCATGTCCTCCAGGCGCAGGGGGTCCTTGTCCTTCAGCGGGTGCGCCGCCGGCAGCACGGCCATGAACGGTTCGTCGTACAAGGGAAGCGTGACCACGCCCGGCTCCTCGAACGGCAACGAAATGAGGATCGCGTCGAGCTCACCCTGCTTGAGCCGCTCGCGCAGCCGCCCGGTGTAGTTCTCCTCGATCACCAGCGGCATGTTCGGCGCGCGCTCGCGCAGCGCGGGGATCAGCTCCGGCAGCAGGTACGGCCCGATGGTGTAGATCGCGCCCAGGCGCAGCGGCCCGGACAGCTGGTCCTGGCTCTGCACAGCCACCGAACGCAGCTGCTCGACCTCGGCCAGCACACGCCGTGCCTGTGCGATCACCTGCTCGCCCGCCGGCGTCACCGAGACCTCGCCGCGGCCACGCTCGAACAGGGTCACACCCAGTTCGTCCTCGAACTTGCGCACTGCCACCGAAAGCGACGGCTGGCTGACGTGGGAGGCCTCGGCCGCGCGCCCGAAGTGACGGGCATCGGCCACGGCCACCACGTATCGCAACTCGCTCAGCGTCACCGGGATGCGCCTCCGTTCGGGTCGTCGCGGTCCGGCCCCTGAAACTCGCGGCCGCCGTCCGGCCAGTCCAGGGTCACGCGTTTCAACTGCCGGCCTTCCAGCGAGATCTCGCCGGGGTGTCGCCCCGCCCCATCGGCGGAAAACTCGAAGCGGTAGCGGCGTTGCAGGGCCAGGCCACGGTCGCCCCAGACCAGGCGCTGACCGGTACGCACGACGGTGGCATCGAGCAACTGCACCCCTGCCCGCTCGCAGGCCTGCCGCCCCACCCGACGGGCACGTTCGTTGGCACGCCAGGTGTCATTAACGTAAAACCCTATCAAGGTAATGGAGATGATTATGATCAAGCCGGTCATGGACCGGTATGATAAGCGCAATCGAACCCGAGTTTTTCCGGGCATGCCCGGCCGTCTCCGGTTCGTTTACCTTGCCACCAGCGTTTCCGGGTCTGCATGACTACCACTGCCATCCCCTTCTCCGATCTCGCGCAGGGCCTGCGCGAGATCGGGCAGCAAGAACTGCTGCCCCGCTTCGAGGCCGATATCGCCGTTGATTACAAGGCGGACGGCAGCGTGATCACCGAGGCCGACCACGCGGTGGATGCGCGTGTACGCACCCTGCTGGGCGCATACGGACAGAACACGCCGGTACTGAGCGAGGAACAGACACGCGGCGAACAGGCACGCGTACTGGAGACAGCCCCCGCCTTCTGGCTGGTGGACCCGCTGGACGGCACCTCCAATTTCGCCGGTGGCATGCCCTTCTTCGCCATCTCCATCGCCCGCATCGAGGGTGACCGGGTCACCCATGGCGCGACCTACGATCCGGTACGCGAAGAACTCTTTACCGCCACCGAAGACAGCGCGCTGGAACTCAACGGGGTCACCCCGCCGGCGACCACTCGCCCTCCCGTCACGGAGCTGGGCCGCGCCATCGCCCTGGTGGACTACAAGCGCCTGGATGCCCCCCTGGCGGGTGAGCTGGCCTGCAACGCACCGTTTCGCTCGCAACGCAACCTCGGCGCCTGCGCCCTGGAGTGGGCCTGGCTGGCCGCCGGCCGCGCCGATCTGTACCTGCACGGTGGCCAGGCCCCATGGGACAGCGCGGCCGGTGGGCTGATGCTCGCCCGCGCCGGCGGTGCCATGTGCAACCTCGCGGGCGAGCCCGTATTCGGACGATCGCTGACCAAGCGCTCCGCGGTGGCGGCGCGCTCCGACACCCTGCTCGCCGACTGGCGGGCGTGGCTAGCCCCTTGGCTTGCCGCCCCGGAGACCCCCTCGTGATCCGCCGCCGCAAGTCCGGCAGTGGCGCACGCCTGGGCGTCGGCAGCACCGACTTCACCCCACGCTACCTGCCGATCGCATGGAAGATCGTCGCGGCGATCGCCGGGCTGACACTGGCCGGGATCGTGACCCTGTCGGCTGTGGTGCTGAACCAGGTCAGCAACGTGCTGGACAACCAGATTCGCGCCCAGGCCGAGAGCACCGTGGCGCCAGTCGCGCGGACCTCGGCGGAACTGATGCTGGCCGAGGACTACCTGACCCTGGAGACCCTGCTGAACTCACTGGTGGAGGAGGGGCGCGTCGAGTCCATCGCCGCCTACGCGATCGACCGCGGTCAGGTTGCCCGCGCCGGGACACCCCCGGACCAATCCCTCACCGACGGGGTGTGGCCGCTGGCACCGACGATGGAGCCCTACCGACGCAACGTGCGCTTTCAGGACGTACAGGTGGGCTACATCGAGGCCTACATCGACACCTCGCCAATGCAGGAGCTAATCCGCAACACCCTGAACGCCGGGATCGCCACGGCCGTCGGGGTGTTTCTGCTGAGCCTGATCCTGGCCATCGACATCAGCAAGCGCCTGGTGCGCCCACTGGAACGCCTGGCCGAGAGCATGCGTTCGCGCGCCCGCCCCATGGATGACCAGGGCAACACGCTGCCGATGGTGCGCCAGGACGAGATCGCCCAGCTGACCGACGCCTTCAACGATATGGCGCGCGACCTGCTGCGCAAAGACCAGGTCGAGGCCGCCCTGCGCCGCTATGTGTCGGACGCCATCGCCCAGGACATCCTGGAGAATCTGGACCGGGTGGAGCTGGGCGGTCGCGCGCTGGAGGGATCGGTACTGTTTGCCGACATCCAGGGCTACACCGCGCTTTCGGAGCGCTGCAGCCCGGAGGCCCTGGGCCGCATGCTCAACGAATTCTTCGGGCCGATGTCGGAATGCATTGCCCGTCACGGCGGCACGGTGGACAAGTACATGGGCGACTGTACCATGGCGGTCTTCGGCCTCGCGGCGGATGCCGGAAACCATCGCCTGACCGCTGTGCAGACCGGCCTGGCCCTGCTGGACACCGTCGCCTCGATCAACGCCGAGCGTGAACGCCGCGGCGATACCCGGGTGGAGTTCCGTATCGGCCTGAATGCCGGCGAGATGCTGGCCGGCAACATGGGGGCCGAAGACCGCATGCAGTTCACCGTAGTCGGCGACACCGTCAACCTCGCGGCCCGCCTGGTCACGGTCGCGCCCGCCGGCGGGCTGGTCACGACTGCCGCATTCATGGAGCACGAGCAGGTGAAGGGACAGTTCCGCACCGAAGACTGGGGCACCCACGAGCTGCACGGGGTCAGCGAAGCCGTGCCCACCACCCGGGTACTGAACGCTACGGATCGCACATGACTGCAGCCCGCGGCCTGTTCCCGCTCGCGAGTATCCTGCTGGCCCTTCTGCTGGTCCAGGGCTGCGCCGCTCTGGACCCCTTCGCCCCGCCCGAGCAGCGCATCGAACGCGCACTGGAGACGGGTAACTACCAGCATGCCCTCGAGCTGATCGACGAGCACGACCCGGAACCGCGAGCCCGATGGGCCGAGCGCCGGGCAGCCATCGAGGACGAGGCCGCGACCGCCGCGACCGAGGCGATGCACGAAGCGCGCGCCGCCTCGGCCGAAGGCGCGGTCGCTCAGGCCCTGGAGATCCTCGAGACGGCCGAGGCACAACTGCCGCCGGACAGCGAACGTCGGGAATTCATCAGCCAACTGGAACGCCAGCGACAGGTTGGATTGCAGACCCTGCAGCAACGCCACGACATCCTCGAGGCGCGCGCCCTGGTCCAGCGGCTGCGCCTGCTCGAGGTGATGCGTCCGTTGGTGCGCCACAGCGAACGGCTGCCGGACGATCCCGACCGCCTTGCCAATCGTCGCGAGCCCCTGGCGCGGGCGCTGGATGGCTACGCCGCCGACACCGATGGCGAGGAACGCCTGGAGCTACTGCACCTGGCCCAGGGCCTGGCCTCCGACTCCGAACGCGCAGAACGCATCGCGCGCCTGGAGCGGGAACTGCGCCAGGCCGAAGCCCCCGAGATCGAGGAAGAGGTCCCGCATTCCACCATCAATGCACGCCTGCGTCAGGCCCTGGAGGCCGGCGAATTGGCCACGGCAGCGCGCTGGTGTCGCAACGAGATCACCCCCGACACCGACGCCTCCGGCCCGGACCAGGCCGCCCAGCGAGCCCATCGCGCGCTGTGCGAGGAATGGCGCGAGCGCCGAGACGCGCGCGCCGAGACGCTGCTGGAGGAGGGCCGCAGCCATTACTCCGCCGGTGACATCGAAGAGGCCCTGAGACACTGGGAAGAGGGGCTCGAACTGGCGCCCGACCATGCCGGACTCCTCTCGGCCCACGAGCGTGCGCTGCGCGTCGTCGAACGCCTGGAGAGCCTGCGCGTGCCGGAACCGCTCCCCGAAGCGGAGGCAGACAGCCCGCCCGACGACGTGCCACAGGCCGAGCCCGATGCCCCGTAGCGCGCGATCCGGCGGCCGGCGCTGCGGGCCGCGCGTATTCGCCGTAGAATACGGCCCGCCCACCGGAGCAAGAGCCCGCCACGCATGAATCCCGCCGTCCAGGAACTGATCGCCGACGAACCCCACCGCGTCCTGCAACTGGGCGACACTGAAGTCGTGGTGCTGGGCACCGCGCACGTGTCGCGCGCCAGCGCCGACAAGGTCCGAGCCCTGATCGACACGGGGGCCTTTGACAGCGTGGCGGTCGAGCTTTGCGAAAGCCGTCAGCGCGCGATGCTGGACCCCGACGCAGTCGGGCGCATGGATCTGTTCAGCGTGATGCGCAAGGGCCAGGCCCCGATGATCGCCGCCAGCCTGGCGCTCGGGGCCTACCAGCAACGCCTGGCCGACCAGTACGGCATCGAACCCGGCGCCGAGATGCGCGCGGCCATGGACGGCGCCCTGGACAATGGCCTCCCCCTGGCCCTGATCGACCGGGATATCGGCCTGACCCTGCGCCGCACCTACCGCGCAGTGCGCTGGTGGGAACGCATGGGGCTGATCGGCGGATTGTTCAGCTCGGTACTTTCGCGCGAGAAGATCGACGAATCCGAGATCGAGCGCCTGAAGGAAGGCGACATGCTGGAGTCCACCTTCAGCGAGTTCGCCGAGCAGTCCGAGGACCTCTACCGCACCCTGATCGAAGAGCGCGACCACTACATGGCCGCCCACCTGCGCCGCCTCGCGGCCAACCCGGAGACGCGCTGCATCCTGGCGGTGGTGGGGGCTGGCCACCTGCCCGGGATTGCCGAACAGGCCGAGGATCACCTGACCCCACCGGACGCGATCCTCGACGCCCTGGACCAGGCCCCGCCCAAGGCGCGCTGGCCCAAGGTCGTCCCGTGGGTGGTGATCGGGATCATCCTCGCCGGCTTTGCCATCGGGTTCTCGCGCAACCCGGATATCGGCCTGCAGATGGTGATCGACTGGGTACTGATCAACGGCGGGCTGGCGGCCCTCGGCGCGATCATCGCCCTGGCCCATCCACTGACCGTGCTCACCGCGGCCCTGGCGGCCCCGCTGACCTCGCTGAATCCCACCATCGGGGTCGGCTTTGTGGCGGCCGCGGCCGAGCTGTTCCTGCGCAAGCCGCGGGTCTCCGACTTTGCCAGTCTGCGTCAGGACACCACCACGCCACGCGGCTGGTGGCGCAACCGCGTCTCGCGCGTGTTGCTGGTCTTCCTGCTGACCACCCTGGGCTCGGCCGCCGGCACCTACATCGGCGGCGCCCGCGTCTTCAGCCACCTCTTCGGCAGCTAATCTCCCCCCTCACGCGCTTCGTGGTTGCAAGACCCGCTTATTCGGGGATGCGCAGCACGAGCTTGCCGCGGCGTCCACCGGCTTCGATGCGCCGGTGGGCCTCGGCGGCCTCGCTCAGCGGGAGAGTATCCTCGACGTTGACCTGCAAGCGACCGCTGGCCAGCCGGGCCAGACCCTCGGCCACCAGGGTGGCCTGGTGCTTCAGACGGCGGCGATCATTCTCCAGCATCGGGGTCAGCATCAGCTCCAGGCTGATGCTCGGGTTGCGCAGCCGCGCCGGGTTCCAGTCGGTATCCGCCGGGGGAGCCAGAAGGGTCACCAGATCCCCGCCATAGGCCACCTGCGTCAGTCCCTCGCGGAAGACCTCGCCACCAACGGTGTCCAGCACGATGTCGAAGCCACGCCCATCGGTGTACTGCATGATCGCGTCCGCGGCATCCGGCTTGCGCAGGTCGACGACATCGCCCCCAAGTGCGGTGACAATCGTGCCCGCCTCGTCGCGCCGCACCAGCCCCAGTACCCGGCCGCCGGCAGCGCGTGCGATCTGTACGGCCATCTGCCCGACCCCGCCGGCCGCCGCGTGAACCAGCACGCTCTGGCCGCGCTGCAGGTCGGCCCGCTCGAACAGGGACTCCCAGGCGGTCAGCCAGGTAAGCGGCAGGGCAGCGGCCTGGGCATCGGATACCGCCGCCGGCACCGGGACCACCGCGGCCTCGGGCACCACGACCTGTTCGGCGTAGGTCCCCGGATCGGCCCCGACCCCACCAAAACAGAAGGCAACCCGCTGCCCCGGCCGCGCGTGATGCACGGCGCTGCCACATTCCTCGATGATGCCCACCCCATCGCAGCCCGGCGTGTTGCGCGGCGCACCGGGGACGATCATGCCCCCGGCGCGCACCTTCGTATCCACCGGATTGACACCGGCCGCCAGCATCCGGATGCGGACCTGGTCGGGGGCCGTGAGCGCCGGCTCCGCTACTTCGTCCAGACGCAGGGCCTCGGCGGCTCCGGGTTCGTCGAACACGACTGCTCGCATGAATACTCCTCGTTGCATGGGGATTCGTGGAAACGCGCGCCGGCCGCCCCGAGTGCGGCCTACAGGCCGATCCCGATGCCTATGCCAAAGCGCACACCACCGGAAGATCGTGCCGGCTCGGGCTCCGGCCACAGGTGCACCGAGTGGGCCTCCAGCACCGGGAAGACGTAGTCCAGCTCGCCGATCCGGCCGTCCTCGACCCCGGTCACCGTGCCGACACCGGTAACCCGGCGCCCGGCACGATAGTCCACCGGGTCGGCGAAGCCCTCCACACGCAGGCGGAAACGCCCGGTGGTGGACTGCCGCGTCTGTGGCTCCTGACGACTGAGCGGGTACCCGACCACCTCGATGAAGGTCGCCTCGGCGCGATTGTCCACGCGCGCGATCACCCCGCCCCATACCTGCTCGTCGGGCGGCAGGCTATCGGCGGTGACTGCACGCGGCTCGACCTGCACGGCCGGGTCATCCGGGGCCTCCAGCGGGCCGGAGGCGCAGGCGGCCAGGAACACGGGCAGCAGCAATGCCAGAAAAGGACGCAGGAATCGGGTCATGCTCACCAGTACCAGGGATGCGGGTGATAGCGCCCATAGAGGCCGTAACGCGGGCCCCAGGGGCTATAGAACGGGTCATAAAACGGGTCGTAGAACGGATCGCGATAGCCGCGCTCCGTCGGTGGCGGGCGCCGCGGCCACAGGTAGACCGCGTCCGCCTGCAGCGTAACGAAGGTATAGGCGTAGTCACCGATGCGGCCCTCCTCGATCCCGTGGATGACACCCCGCACGGTCACCTCGCGGCCTTCCTTGTAGATCTGCGGGTCGAGGAAACCGCTGCTGACCACGCGGAAGCGCCCGGGTGAGCGATCCGCCTCCTGCGGTCGCCCCTGGCGATCAAGTTCGCGGGCCACCACCTCCAGCCGGGTACCGCCCGAGGTGTTCTCGATGTCCGCAATCACTCCGCCCCAGACCACGGTCTCGCCCTTCACGGCCTCGGAATCCGCCAGCACCTGATCTCGATCGGGGGCGGCAGCAGGCAACGGGGAAAGGGCCGCCGGAACCCCGGCACAACCCGTTAGCAGGAGCAGCAACGCCGCCAGGACCAGCGCGCGCAATCGTACAAGTGGCAATGCCCGACTCTGCATAGCCGATGGGACTCGAGCGCCATCCCCAAGTTCACGGCCAGCGGTCATGGCCGCGGCTCCCCCTCGTGCGCCGGATCGCAGAGGTCCTGCACCGCCAGTACCTCGTGCTGGGCCTCCTCCACCGCGGAGAGCAGGACCTCGGGGGCCAGGTGCAGGGCGTCCCACACCGCCGGATCTACCGGGGGTGCATCCGCCCAGTCGCGCGAATCAATCTCGGCGAGATGGGCACCGGTGTTGGCCAGATGCACCAGCATCACGGCGGTGCGATTGCGCTCCGGCGCCTGCAGCGGCTGATGGTGACCGGCGAGGCAGTCGACCAGGAGTTCCGGCAGACCCCAGTGCGCGGCCAGGGCCCCACCCAGCTCCGCATGATCGAAGCCCAGTTGCGCGCGCTCCGCGCCCTGCGGGCTCAGGCCGTCGCCAACATCCAGACTGGAGAGGAAGGCCCGGTGGGCCGATTCCGGCGACTGCGAGAACAACAACAGTTTGCCGAGATCATGCAGCAGGCCGGCCAGGAAGATCCCGCTGGCCTGGCGCGGCAGCACGCGCATCGCCAGTTGCCGCGCGATAACCGCGCAATAGGCCGAATGGCGCCAGAACACCTCCAGCGGCAGGCGCTCCTGATCCGGGATGCTGGCCGTGGCACGCGTGATCGCGCTCGCCACCACCAGACGCTGCAGGGCATCGCGGCCCAGCATGGCAATCGCGCGGTCCACCGAGTCAACCGGACGCGCCGGGGCATAGGCAGGGCTGTTGGCGATGCGCAGGACCAGGGCCACCAAGCCGGGATCGCGTCCCAGGCTGCTGGCGATCCTGGCAGCCGTGGCGTCGTCCTCCTCCAGCAGGCGCGCAACCTCGAACACCACCTGTGGCATGGCCAGAAGCTTGTCAGCCGACTGGACGCGGGCCTCAAGGGAATCGTTGGCAGATCGGTCGGACATGGGTGGATCCTCTTGCCGAGGCGGAACGGGGATCGCTGCGCCTCACTCGTCCTGTTTCGAGGCCACCTCGCGCACGTGGCCCCGACCTCTCTACTGTAGCCGCTGTCCCCTTCGTTGTAACCCGGCCGGGCGCGAACCATACTCGCAGGCCCGGGTCGAAAAAACGACGCGTCGACCACCAAGGAGGTGCCCATATGTTTAGCAAGCCCGCATTTGCGCCGCTGGCCGTTTTGCTCGCCGGCCTGCTCCCCGGCATGGCCCTGGCCGGTATCCAGACCGAAGAGATCGCCTACGACCATGACGGCGACGAGATGACCGGCTACCTGGCCCACCCCGAAGGCGACGGGCCGCACCCGGCGGTCCTGGTCATTCACGAATGGTGGGGCCACAACGACTACGCCCGCGACCGTGCCGAGCAGCTGGCCCGCGAGGGTTACACCGCCTTCGCCCTGGATATGTACGGCAGCGGCAAGTTGGCCGATCACCCGTCTACCGCCGGCGAATTCGCCGGGGAAATCCGCGAGAATCGCGACCTGATGCTGAGCCGCTTCCAGGCCGCCTACGACTGGCTGCGCGCGCATGATGCCAGCGCGGATGCGGCGCCCTCCGCGGTCGGCTACTGCTTCGGCGGCACCGTGGCCCTCGAGGCCGCGCGCGCGGGGATGGACCTGAACGTGGCGGCGAGCTTCCACGGCGGCCTGGGAACCGAGCACCGGGCCGAGGCCGGCAAGGTGTCGGCCGAACTGCTGTCCTTCACCGGCACCGCAGACCCGATGATCCCGCCGGAGCAGGTCGCCGGTTTCCAGGAGGAGATGCAGGAGGCCGAAGTACGCTACACCGTGGTGGAATTCTCCGGCGTGAAGCACAGCTTCACCAATCCGGGGGCCGATGCCATTGCCGAGGAGTTCGGCATGCCGGTCGGCTATGACGCCCGCGCCGACCACGACTCCTGGAACCACCTGCTGGGTGTCCTACGCGATCGGCACTAAACCCGATGTACGGCGGGCACTGCCAGGTGCCCGCCACTTTCACGCGGAGCCTCAGATCCCGCGCAGGTAGATCGCCACCCCCAGGACCACGATCACCGCCAGCACCCCGAAAAACGCCAGCCGGAACCAGCGGCGACGCCCCAGACGCGCGGGTCGCGCGTGTTGCGCATCGAACAGGGACGCTCGCAGGCTGTCCTCCGGCTCCGCCTTGACCGGTTCGCCCCGACTCGGCTCGCTCGCCGGCTCCGCAGCAGCGGTGGTGCTGTGGCCGGTCAGGGCATGTTCCAGATCACGGATGCGGCCACGCAGGTCCTGGTTGCGCTGCTGGGCCTCCGCCAGCTCCCGCTCGCGGGCCACCAGGCGGTCACCCAGATCCGAAGCCGAATCCTGGCTATCCGTACAGCGCTGCTCGGCCTCGGCCTGGGCCTTCTCGGCCGCCGCGGCGCGCTCGCACTGCTGGTTGCGCTCGCGGCGCAGGCGTTCGGCCTCGCCCCGCGCCACCTTCAGCTCCGTCTGCTCCTCCTCGCGCTGGCGCTCCAGGTCGACGAGCTCGTGGTCCAGACGGACATTCTCGCTCTCGAGCTCGCGCACCCGGCTACGCAGTTGTTCGGTCTCGCGGTCGGGCTCGGTCGACTCCGGGGCGCCCTCAGCCTCGAGTTCTTCCACACGCACACGCAAGGCCGCAAGCTCCTCCTCGCGGGCCGCGGCCTGTTCGGCTGCTGCCGCGACCTCTTCGTCCCGCGCCCGCGCCTCGGCCAGCGCCGTCTCCGCCTCCTCCAGACGACCCTGCAGGGCCTCGATTTCGCGATCCCGCTCTTCCGCGCGCTGGAACGCCGCTGTGGACTCGTCGCGGGCCTCGCCCAGGGCGTTGCGCAGACGCTCCAGCTCTTTCTGCGCCTCGCGCTCATTGGAGGATTGCTGTCGCAGCATCAACTCGCGGCGCAGGCGCTCGACCTCGTCGCGCAGCGCCTGGTTCTCGGCGGAGTCGGGGGCCGCTCCGGAGGGGGGCGGCTCGGGGACCGGCGGCGGTGGCAGGAGTTCGGCCACGACCTCGCGCACGCGGGTGGGAACAAACGGCTTCATCAGGACGGCATTGGCCCCCAGTGAACGCCATTCGTCGCTGGCCGCCTCGTCGCTCTCCTGACCGGTCACGATCACCACCGGGAGGTCCGTGGGGAGATCATCGACGCCATCACGAATACGCAGCAGGAGATCCTGGCCGTCGATGCCCGGCATCGAGAGATCGGTCAGCACCAGCCCGATATCGGGATACTGCTGCAGCAGCTCCAGGGCCTGTTCGCCGTCGGCCGCCTCGTAGACGGTGTTCTGACCCTGCAGAATACGTTGCAACGCAACCCGGATGACCTTGGAGTCATCCACCACGAGGATCGCGGCGCGTTTTGGGTCCGGTATCTGATCGCTCATGCTTCCCCCTGACTGACATCCGCCCGCCTGACAGCGGCACGGCCGTCGACCACGCTGGATTCCCAGTGGCCGAGCATCCCTAGAGTCGCAAGACTACGGGCCCCCGCGTCCGGATGCCAGTGGGGTCGCCGGGGCAACCGGAACCGGTTCACACTTTCTCGCTCCGGGCGATCGGCCCGCGGAGCATCATGCGCGAACACCGCTCCGTGTTTGCTACACGGGCTTCGACTTCCACTTGACCGAATAGAGGTCGCGCCGACGATCACGCAGGTTGCGCACCGAGCCGTGGTTGCGCAGCTCTTTCAGGTTGTCGAGGTCGAGATCCACGATCAGGGTCATCTCGGTGTTCGGGGTGGCCTCCGCCGCCACCGCGTCATGCGGGAAGGCAAAGTCGGAAGGCGTGAACACCGCAGCCTGGGAGTACTGCATGTCCATGTTCTCGACCTTGGGCAGGTTGCCTACCGAGCCGGACATGACCACGTAGCACTCGTTCTCGATCGCGCGGGCCTGGGCGCAGCGCCGTACCCGGAGATAGGCATTCTTGGTGTCGGTCCAGTAGGGCACGAACAGGATCTGCAGGCCGTGATCGGCCATCACCCGCGGCAGTTCGGGGAACTCCACGTCGTAGCAGATCAGGATCCCGATCTTGCCGAAGTCGGTGTCGAAGACATGCACCTCGTCGCCGCCCTGCAGGCCCCAGTAGGACACCTCGTCCGGGGTCACGTGGATCTTGTACTGGCGGTCCCAGGTGCCATCGCGGCGGCACAGATAGGAGACATTGCGCAGCACGTCGTCGGTGTACTCGGGCATCGAGCCGGCCACGATGTTGATGTTGTAGGCCAGCGCCAGGCGCACCATCTCCTCGCGGACCGCCTCGGTGTACTCGGCCAGCCGGCGCACGGCCTCGGCCGGGTAGTCCTGGTTGAAGGCCCCCATCAACGGGCCGTTGAAAAACTCCGGAAACAGCACGCAGTCCGAGCGATAGCCGGAAACCGCATCGACGAAATACTCCACCTGCTGGAACAGGGAGTCCAAGTCCACCGTCGGGCGCATCTGCCACTGGACGACGCCGATGCGCACGTCCGAGCGGCTGCCGCCGATCAGCTTTTCCTTCTCCTCGTAGTAGATGTTCAGCCACTCGATCAGCGTCGCGTAGGCCCCGGACTTCTCGTCGTCCGGCAGGTAGTTGGTGATGATCTTGCGGACGTGAAAGTCGTTCGCCAGCTGGAAGGTCAGGATCGGGTCGATGATCTCGTGGTTCTTCACCCGGCGTACGTACTGCTGCGGCGTCAGCTCGTCGCGGTACGGCTCGTAGCCGGGGATACGCCCACCGGCGACGATCGCCCGCAGGTTCAGCTTCTCGCACAACTCCTTGCGCGCGTCGTACAGGCGCCGGCCCAGGCGCAGCCCGCGATAGTCCGGATGCACGAAGATGTCCACGCCGTACAGCGTGTCGCCGTCCGGGTCGTGGGTGGTCAGGAAGCCATTCCCGGTGATCTGCCAGTAATTGTGCTGATCGCCGAAGCGCTTGTATTCAACGATCAGGCTGATCGCCGCGGCGACCACCTTGCCGTTGTCCTCGATGCAGATCTGGCCCTCGGGGAAGCGCATCACCTGGGAGCGGAACTGCGCCTCGCTCCAGGCACCGTCGAGGTCGTCATAGACCCGCTCCATGATCTCGCGGATGTCCTCGTAGTCCTCGACCCGCGTCGGGCGCAGGGTCAGGTGGTGCTGGGGGTTCGACTCGTTGTCCGCGTCAGTGGTCACGCTTGGGGGCTCCGGGGTTGAGACAGAGGGGCAGGATGCACGGGGAGCGGGCGTGGATCAAAAGATCCAGGCCAGCATCAACCAGAAGAACACAAAGAACAGGAAGAAACCGGGGATCATGAACTGCAGCTCCCCGATCAGGCCCTCGCCGGCGGCCAGGGCGAACACGATCGACACCAGCACCGAGACGATGGCCGCGACCAGGGCCGCGTTCTTCAGGCCCATACCATCATCAAAGGTGAGCGCGACCCAGTCCGACAGCCCCGGCAGGGACACCGCTGCCGCCAGCACCAGCAAAGCCACCAGCAACGCGACCAGCGCCGAGGTGCCAAGCAGGATGCGCAGCGCCAGACGGCTGTCCCGCCGGTCCGCACGGCTCATGCCACGCCCTCCCGACGGCCTCGCACATATTCGCGCACCCGGTTGGGGTCCGGGATGCCGTTAACCCGGAATTCCGGGTTGTCCCCGGTGGTGTACACCGCGATGCGACCCACGCGGAAGATGCGGTCGAAAAAACTCTGATCGACCTTCACCGTGCGGATCTGGCCGATGTCGAGGTCCACATGCGACTTCGACAGCAGGCCCCGCTCCAGATGGACCTGATCGGCGTCGATGCGCAGGCGGACCGAGCGCGCCTGGAGGTACCACCACAACAGGATCAGCAAGCCGAGGCCGAAGGCCGGGATCAGTAACACGCTGAGGATGAAACCGAACGGATGATTGCGGAACATCGCCGGTCGAGCGTCGATCGCGGGTTCACGAGCGGACATGCGCGGACTCCAGTTGGGGACAAGCCCGTCCAGTTTGGCGCGGCACCCCAAACAAAGCGAGCCCCGCACGGGGCGGGGCTCGCAGTTTGCCGGGTAAGGGCCGGTCAGCCGGCCCGCCCGGGGCAGGATCGCGAAGTTACGCGGTCCGGGCGTCGCGCTCGGCCTTGGCTTCCGCCTTGGCCTCGTCGCTGTCGTCGTAGCCGAGGTTCGGCGCGAGCCACCGCTCGGCCTCCTCGAACGACATGCCCTTGCGCTTGGCGTAGTCCTCGACCTGGTCGCGGTTGACCTTGCCGAGACCGAAGTAGCGCGATTCCGGATGCGCGAAGTACCAGCCGGAGACGGCCGAGACCGGCAGCATGGCGAAGCTCTCGGTGAGCGTCATGTCAGCGTGCTCTTCCGGCTGCAGCATCTCCCACAAGGTCGCCTTCTCGGTGTGCTCCGGGCAGGCCGGGTAGCCGGGCGCCGGACGAATACCCTGGTACTTCTCCTCGATCAGGTCCTCGTTCTCCAGCGACTCGTCGGGGACATAGCCCCAGTATTCGCGGCGCACATGGTAGTGCATGCACTCGGCAAAGGCCTCGGCCAGACGGTCCGCCAGGCTCTTCACGAGGATGGCGTGATAGTCGTCGTTGGCCTTTTCGTATTCCTTGGCCTTGGCGTCGACATCACCACCGGCGCTGACCGCGAAGGCCCCGATGTAGTCCGGACCACCGGCTTCCTTCGGCATCACGAAATCGGCCAGCGAATGGCTCGGCTGACCGCGACGCTTCTCGGTCTGCTGACGCAGATGGTGCAGCTTCTTCAGGACCTTGGAGCGGCTGTCGTCGGTGTACACCTCGATGTCGTCGTCATCAACGGTGTTCGCCGGGAAGAAGCCGACCACGCCACGGCAGGTGACCCACTTTTCGTCGATCATCCGCTTCAGCATCTCCTTGCCATCCTTGAACAGCTTGCGCGCCTCTTCGCCGACCTTCTCGTCATCCAGGATGCGCGGGTAGGCGGCGTGCAGCTGCCAGGAGTGGAAGAACGGCGTCCAGTCGATGTACTTGGCGACCTCGTTGAGATCGTAATCATCGAAGCGCAGCAGTACGGTGCCGTCGCCATGCGGGTGCAGCACCTTCGGCTGCCCCGGCAGTTCGTCGGTTTCCAGCGCCTTCGGTTTCGGCGGCGTGTAGTCGGACCAGTCGATCTTCGGCTTGTTGGCGCGCGCCTTGTCGAGCGTGACCCACTGGGTCTTCTTCTTGCGCCCGGCGTTCTGCACGCGCAGCTTCTCGTACTCCTCGCGGATGTCGGCGGCGTACTTCTCGCGCAGCTCGGGGCTGATCAGGCTCTGGGCCACGCCCACGGCACGCGAGGCGTCCTTCACCCAGACCACCGGACCGGAGTAGTTCGGCTCGATCTTCACCGCGGTGTGGGCGCGCGAGGTGGTCGCGCCGCCGATCATCAGCGGGGTCTTCATGCCTTCACGTTCGAGGTCGGCGGCGAAGTTCGCCATCTCCTCCAGCGAGGGGGTAATCAGGCCGGACAGGCCAATGACGTCGACGTCATGCTCCTTGGCCGCCTTCAGGATATCGGCCCCCGGCTGCATCACGCCGATGTCGATGACCTCGAAGTTGTTGCACTGCAGCACCACGCCGACGATGTTCTTGCCGATGTCGTGGACGTCGCCCTTCACCGTGGCCATCAGGATCCGGCCGTTGTTCTCGGTGCCGGTCTTCTCGGCCTCGATGTACGGGATCAGGTGGGCCACGGCCTTCTTCATCACGCGCGCGGACTTGACCACCTGCGGCAGGAACATCTTGCCCTCGCCGAACAGGTCGCCAACCACGTTCATGCCGTCCATCAGCGGCCCCTCGATCACCTGGATCGGGCGGTCGTAAGCCTGGCGGGCCTCTTCGGTGTCGTCGACCACGTAGGTGTCGATACCCTTGACCAGGGAGTGCTCGAGGCGCTTGGAGACTTCCCATTCGCGCCATTCGAGGTTCTCTTCCTTCTTGCCGCCGCCCTGGCCCTTGTACTCCTCGGACAGTTCGAGCAAACGGTCAGTGGCGTCGTCGCGGCGGTTCAGGACCACGTCCTCGACCGCTTCCTTCAGCTTCGCGTCGATATCGTCGTAGACGGCCAGCTGACCGGCGTTGACGATCCCCATGTCCATGCCCGCCTTGATGGCGTGATACAGGAAGACGGCGTGGATCGCCTCGCGCACCGGCTCGTTGCCGCGGAAGGAGAACGATACGTTGGACACGCCACCGGAGATCAGCGCGTGCGGCAGGTCGTTCTTGATGCGGCGGGTGGCCTCGATGAAGTCCACGCCGTAGTTGTTGTGCTCCTCGATGCCGGTCGCGACCGCGAAGATGTTCGGGTCGAAGATGATGTCCTCGGCCGGAAAGCCAACCTTCTCGGTCAGCAGCTTGTAGGCCCGGGTGCAGATCTCGACGCGGCGCTGTTCGTTATCCGCCTGGCCGTCCTCGTCGAAGGCCATGACCACGATCGCGGCGCCGTAGCGGCGGCACAGCTGGGCCTGCTTGATGAAGTTTTCCTCGCCCTCCTTCATGGAGATCGAGTTGACCACCGGCTTGCCCTGCACGCACTTCAGGCCGGCCTCGATGATCTCGAACTTGGAGGAGTCGATCATTACCGGCACGCGGGCGATGTCGGGCTCGCCGGCCAGCAGGTTGAGGAAACGGACCATCGCGTCCTGCGACTCCAGCATCCCCTCGTCCATGTTGATGTCGATGATCTGGGCACCGCCCTCGACCTGGTTCAGCGCGACTTCCAGCGCGACATCGAATTCCTCGTTCTGAATCAGGCGCAGGAACTTGCGCGAGCCGGTCACGTTGGTGCGCTCACCGACGTTCACGAACAGCGAGTCGTCGGTGATGTTGCACGGCTCGAGACCCGACAGGCGGCAGGCCGGCTCGATCTCCGGAAGCTTGCGCGGGGCGTGCTTCTCGACCGCCTCGCGCATGGCCCGGATATGCTCCGGCAGCGTGCCGCAGCAGCCGCCGATGATGTTCAGAAGACCCGATTCGGCCCAGGGGCCAACGTCCTCGGCCATCTGTTCCGGGCTCTCGTCATAGTCACCAAACTCGTTCGGCAGACCGGCGTTCGGGTGCGCGGAGACAAAGGTATCGGCGATGCGCGACAGGTCGGCCACATACTGGCGCATTTCCTTCGCGCCCAGGGCACAGTTCAGGCCGATGGACACCGGGTTGGCGTGACGCACGGAGTTCCAGAACGCCTCGGTGGTCTGGCCGGACAGGGTACGGCCGGAGGCGTCGGTGATGGTGCCGGAGATCATGATCGGGAGTTCCTTCCCGAGTTCGTCTTCCAGCGTCTTCACCGCGAAGATCGCGGCCTTGGCGTTCAGGGTATCGAACACCGTCTCGATCAGCAGCAGATCGACGCCACCCTCGACCAGGGCCTCGGCGGCCTCCTTGTAGGACGCGACCAGGGTGTCGAAGTCCACGTTACGCGCACCCGGGTCATTCACATCCGGGGAGATCGACGCGGTGCGGTTGGTCGGGCCGAGGATGCCGGCGACATAGCGCGGCTTGTCCGGGGTCTTTTCGGTCCAGGCGTCGGCCGCCTTGCGCGCGAGCTTCGCGGATTCGCGGTTCAGCTCGGGGACCAGGTCCTCCATGTGGTAGTCCGCCATCGCGATGCGGGTACCGTTGAAGGTGTTCGCCTCGATGATGTCGGCACCGGCTTCGAGGTAGTCGTTATGGATCTGCTCGATGATGTCCGGACGGGTCAGGGACAGCAGGTCGTTGTTGCCCTTCAGGTCGGACTCCCAGTCCTTGAAGCGCTCGCCGCGGTAGTCGGCCTCCTCCAGCTTGTACAGCTGGATGGTCGTGCCCATACCGCCGTCCAGGATCAGGATGCGCTCTTTCAGCGCGTTCTCGATATCGTTTCGTGTTGCCGTCATGTGCCGTACACCATTGGTTTCGAATGGGATAAGTGTACACGCCGGGGTTCCATCCCGCGCGTGGAGCCCACCCTGGTGGCAGGCTCTTTCAAATTGCGTCGCAGCCCCGGATGCGGCCTGGTTGCGCCCATGAACAGAGCTGTCACGATAGCGTCATGCAGGAACATCCGATCCGCTGGTTCATTACTGCCCCGCAGGCCTGCCCCTATCTGGACGACCGCGAGATGCAGAGTTTGCTGGTCGACCCCGCGGTCAGCCTGGGCGGCGCGCGCTTCGGCCAGCTACTGGCCGAGGGCTTTCGCCGCAGCGGTCAGTTTGTTTATCGGCATCACTGCCCCGGGTGCGCGGCCTGCGTGCCCGTACGCATCCCGGTTGCGGCCTTCCGCCCGAACCGGAGCCAGCGCCGCTGCCTGGAGCGCAACCGCGATCTCGCGGTGACGATCCGCCGGCCGCCGGAACAGCCCGGGACATCGCCCGCCGCCGATCTCGACGAGCACATGCCGCTGTTCTCGCGCTACCAGACCGCCCGTCACACGGGCGGTGGCATGGAACAGATGGGTCGCGAGGAATACGCGGGGATGCTCGCCCACCGCAACGGCCCAGTGGATCTAATCGAATTCCGCCAGGCCGACACGCTGGTCGCGGTGGCCGTCACCGATCGCACCCCACAGGGGTTGTCGGCGATGTACAGCTTCTTCGATCCGGATCAGCCGCGCCGCGGCCTGGGCACCCTCGCAATCCTGACCCAGGTGGCACATGCGCACCGCCTGGGCCTGCCCCATGTCTACCTCGGCTACTGGATCGACCAGGCACCGAAGATGGAATACAAGACCCGTTTCCAGCCGCTCGAAGGCCGCATGGACGGGGTCTGGAGGCGGCTGCCCGCCTGACGGCGGCCAGCAGCCTCCTCGCGCGCGACCTAGCGGGCCGGCTTGCGGAAGCGGAAGATGCCCCAGGTCAGGTAGCCCGAGTTGCCGCCATCGATCCAGTGCTGCAGGCCCTGCTTCATGCGGTCGATGTAGTCCTGCGAGATGTAGTTCTTCAGCTCCTCCTCGCGGGACTCGAGCTCCTGCTTCACGCGACCGTAATGGGTCGAGATCTGACCGGAGTGCTCCTCGAAGCTGACCTCTTCCAGGCCGGCCGCCTTGGCCGCCTCGCGGTACAGCGCCGGGCTCGCCAGCGAATCCAGGTGGATGCGGGCCAGAATCGGGTCCAGCACGCCATCCGGGCAATCGTCGGTCTGCATCGGATCGGTGAAGATCAGCCAGCCACCCGGCTTCAGGACGCGCGCGGCCTCCTGGATCACCTTCTTCTTGTCTTCATTCTGGCTGTGCAGGAAGGAGTCCTCGGACCAGACGACATCATAGGACGCGTCCGGCTCGTCGACCTTCTCGAAGGAGCCATCGACCACGGTGATCTTGTCGTCGAGGTGGCGCGCCTTGTTGATCTCGCGATCGCGCTCGTTTTCCTTCTCGGACAGGTTCAGCGCGGTGACATCACAACCGTAGTTTTCCACCAGGTAGCGGGCGACACCGCCGTAACCGGCGCCCATGTCGAGCACGCGCCATTCCGGCTGCGGCTCGCCCAGCAGGTCGGACATGTGGGCGACCGTGCGCCGGCTGGCGTCGCCGATCGGCTCGTCCTTGTACTCGTACAGCCCGATATGGAGGTCTTCACCACCCCACACCATCTTGTAGAAGGTGTCGGCGTCCTCGCTGTTGTAGTAGTCCCGAGCGGTTTCGACTACGTCGGAGTAGTTCTCGCTCATCGTTCCTCACCCTCGATATAACGCTTGTCGGCCACGTGGATGAAGAAGTCCGGATCACTCTCGCGATAGGTCTCCTGGAAGTCCCCGTAGGTCTCGATATGCTGGAAACCGACCTCGCGCATCAGGCGGCGGACATAGGCCTTGCGCAGCGGGAACATGTTCAGGAAGTACTCGGAGCCATCCGGGAACTTGTACTGGAAGCGCGCCAGGCCTTCGTCAACGTGGGCCGGCTGCACCTGGACGTTGTCGCCGCAGTAGTAGTAGGTGTGCTTGGACGAGTAACCGTGGTCCATGATGGTGTCGTAGTTGCGCTGGTCGAGGATCAGCACGCCATCGTGGTTCAGGGCGGAGTAGAACTCGGCCAGGGCCTTGCGGCGGTCGTGTTCATTGAACAGGTGGGTAAACGAGTTGCCCAGGCAGACGACGGCGTCGTAGCGGCCGTAGATATCGCGGTTCAGCATGCGCCAGTCAGCCTGCACGGTGCGCAGGATGTGACCCCGCTTGCGACCGTTCTCGAAGGCCTTGACGAGCATCTCGGGGGCGCCGTCGGCGGTCACCACGTCAAAGCCCGCTTCACGCAACTGCACGGAATGGAAGCCGGTGCCGGCGGCGACGTCGAGCACGCGCTTGGCGCCGCGCTTCTTCAGTTCTTCGATGAAGAAGGTGCCTTCGCTCTTGGCGCGGTTGTCCCAGTCGATCAGGTCATCCCACTTGTCGACGAAGCCGGTGGTGTACTCGTTGAGATAATTCTCGGTATCGCGACGTTCGGTCGGCTTCTCGCCGAAGTCCTGATCATTCTTGATATTCGCTGCCATGCTGGTTCCTCTTGGCTTTGCTGCTGTTGTAAGCGTGACTGGACCGACCCTAGGCCGATCCGTCGGCACAACACCCCGCAAACGCAGTAAACCGCGACCTCCGCATCACACGGCGGTCTCGCCAGCAGCCCGATCGAGCCAGGCGGGTGCCGCCCGGTGTTCGGGTATCAATGCGCCAGGTGCGTTGTTCGCAGCACCCGACACCGGCCTGGCCGGTTCTTCCTGCACATCCGGAGGGCAATCGGTACCCGGATGCCGAGCCGTGGTCTGGCGGGCCCATCCCGCCTGGCTCGGGGATCGTTTACGGCGCCGCGCGATGCGTCTGAACGCGGGCGTTGTGTCCGAAATCGTTTTTATACCCTGAAGGTTTTGCGCAAAAATTACAAGCTGAGGGCCCGTCTGGCGACCTCGCCTTCGCGACGCCGAATGCCGATCCATCCGGGCCGCGCGTTCGATATAATGGTCGTTTTGCAGCGATCCCGAGGTCCCGCATGACCCCCAGCCGCCCTATCCAGCGCGCCCTTTTGTCGGTCTCCGAGAAGACCGGCGTCGTGGAGCTCGCCCGCGCCCTGCATGAACGCGGCGTCGAGCTTCTGTCCACCGGCGGGACCGCCCGCCTGCTGGCCGAAAACAACCTTCCGGTAATCGAGGTTTCCGCGCACACGGGCTTCCCCGAGATCATGGATGGCCGAGTCAAGACCTTGCACCCGCGCATCCACGGCGGGCTGCTCGGCCGGCGCGACATCGACTCCGCGGTGATGGCCGAGCAGGACATCCCGCCGATCGACCTGCTGGTGGTGAACCTCTATCCCTTCGAGGCGACGGTGGCCCGTCCCGGCTGCAGCCTGGAAGACGCCATCGAGAACATCGACATCGGCGGCCCGGCGATGCTGCGCGCCGCGGCCAAGAACTACCGCGATGTGGCCGTGGCCACCAGCCCCGAGCAATACAGCGAGATCGCCGCGGCCATCGGCGACCATGGCGAGGTGCCGCAGTCGCTGCGCTTCCGCCTGGCGGTCGCGGCCTTCGATCACGTAGCGCGCTACGATGCCGCGATCAGCAACTACCTCTCGGCCCTCGACGAGGATGGCGAAGCGGCTCCGTTCCCGGGACAGCTGAACGCCACCTTCGAACGCGTCGAGACCCTGCGCTACGGCGAGAATCCGCACCAGCGTGCCGCGTTCTATCGTGATCCACAGCCTGCACCCGGCACCCTGGCCAGCTACCGCCAGCACCAGGGCAAGGCACTCTCTTACAACAACCTGGCCGACGCCGATGCCGCCTGGGAATGCGTGCGCCAGTTCGAGGCCGGGGCCTGCGTGATCGTCAAGCACGCCAACCCCTGCGGCGTGGCCGTCGCGCCGACCCAGCTGATGGCCTACGAACGCGCCTTCCAGACCGACCCGACCTCGGCCTTCGGCGGCATCATCGCCTTCAACCGGCCGCTGGACGGCGACACCGCGCACGCGATCGTCAGCCGCCAGTTCGTCGAGGTGGTCATCGCCCCCGAGATCACCCCGGGCGCCCTGCGCGCCCTGGCCACCAAGAAGAATGTTCGCGTGCTGGAGATCCCGCCGGCGGGTGTCGGTCCCGGCCTCGACTACAAGCGCATCGGCGGCGGGCTCCTGGTACAGGATGCCGATCGCGGCAGCCTGGCCGATGTGGAGCTGAAGACCGTGACCGCGCGCGCGCCCTCGGAACAGGAGATGAAGGACCTCTGCTTCGCCTGGCAGGTGGGCAAGTACGTAAAGTCCAACGCGATCGTCTACGCCCGCGACGAACAGACCATCGGGGTCGGTGCCGGGCAGATGAGCCGGGTGTATTCCGCGCGCATCGCCGGCATCAAGGCCGCCGACGAGGGCCTGCAGGTGGCCGGCTCGGTCATGGCCTCGGACGCCTTCTTCCCGTTCCGCGACGGTATCGACGCGGCGGCCGAGGCCGGCATCACCGCGGTGATCCAGCCCGGCGGCTCGATGCGCGACCAGGAGGTGATCGACGCGGCCAACGAGCACGACATCGCCATGCTGTTCACCGGCATGCGCCACTTCCGCCACTGATCCGGGGCATTCCATGAACGTACTGGTAATCGGCAACGGCGGCCGCGAACACGCCCTGGCGTGGAAGCTGGCGCAGTCCCCGCGCATCGAGCGCGTCCTGGTGGCCCCCGGGAACGCCGGGACCGCGCGCGAGGCAAAGTGCGAGAACGTCGACATCGGCGTCACCGACATCGACGCGCTGCTGGCCCTGGCCGAGCGCGAGGCAGTGGCCTTTACGGTCGTCGGCCCGGAGGCCCCGCTGGTCGCCGGTGTAGTGGATGCGTTCCGCGCCGCCGGCCGGCGCTGCTTCGGCCCCACCGCGAAGGCGGCGCAGCTAGAGGGCTCGAAGAGCTTCGCCAAGGACTTCATGCAACGCCACGGCATCCCGACCGCCGCCTACGGCAGCTTCGAGGACGAGACCGCAGCGCTTGAGTTCATCGCCACCCACGGCGCACCCATCGTGGTCAAGGCCGACGGCCTGGCCGCCGGCAAGGGCGTCATCCTGGCGCAGACCGAAGACGAGGCGCGCGCCGCAGTACACGACATGCTGGCCGGCAATGCCTTTGGCGAGGCCGGGAACCGGGTGGTCATCGAGGAATTCCTGCGCGGCGAGGAGGCCAGTTTTATCTGCATGGTGGATGGCGAGCATGTCCTGCCGCTGGCCTCCTCGCAGGACCACAAGGCACGCGACAACGGCGACCAGGGCCCGAACACCGGCGGGATGGGGGCCTACTCGCCCGCCCCGGTGGTGACAAATGCCCTGCACGCGCGCATCCTGCGCGAGGTTATCGAGCCGACCGTGCAGGGCATGGCCGCCGATGGCGAACGCTACACCGGCTTTCTCTATGCCGGCGTGATGGTCGACGCCGCGGGCAACCCGAAGGTGCTGGAGTTCAACTGCCGCTTCGGCGACCCCGAGACCCAGCCGATCCTGAGTCGCCTGGACTCCGACCTCGGCGAACTGGTCGAGGCCGCGCTGGAAGGGCGCCTGGACCAGGTCCGGGCCGAGTGGGATGCGCGCGTGGCACTGGGCGTGGTCCTCGCCGCCGGCGGCTACCCTGGAACCTACCGCAAGGGCGACGCCATCACCGGCCTGGAGGCCGTGGAACGCGATCCCGATGCCCACGTGTTCCACGCCGGGACCGCACAGGGCGAAGACGGAACGATCGTCACCGCCGGGGGCCGCGTGCTGTGCGTGGTCGGTCTCGGCGAGGACGTGAAGGCCGCGCAGAAAAAGGCCTACGCGGCCGTACAACAGATTCATTTCGACGATATATACTGCCGAACAGATATCGGCTATCGCGCCGTCGCCCGGGAGGGATAACCCCAGGCAACGGCGCGTCTACCCCTCCTGGAGAACCACCCGATGGCCGCCCCCGAAGTCACGCACCTGCCCAACCTCCCCAACGACGCGGAGGGCCTGCGGCAATCGATCCGCGATGCCGTGGTCCGCGTGGTGGGGGAAGACCCGCGCGAAGCCACCGAACGCGACTGGATGGAGGCTCTCGCCTTCGCCATCCGTGAACGCATGGTGGAGCGGCGCCTGCTGACCCGCCGGCAATTCGCCGACGAGGACGTCAAGCGCGTCTACTACCTGTCGCTGGAATACCTGATCGGGCGCATGCTCGAGGCCAACCTGCGCAACATGGGCATCCTCGAGCCGGCACGCCAGGCGATGGCGGACCTCGGCGTGAACCTGGATACCATCCTCGACCTGGAAGACGACGCCGCCCTCGGCAATGGCGGCCTCGGGCGCCTGGCCGCCTGCATCCTCGAGTCGCTGGCGACCCAGGGCTACCCCGGCTACGGCTACGGCATCCGCTATGAATTCGGGATGTTCCGGCAGGAGTTCGAGCCCTACCAACAGGTCGAGCACCCGGACAACTGGCTGCGCTACGGCAACCCCTGGGAATTCCCGCGCTCGGATCGCAAATTCCCGATCCACTTCTACGGCTACGTGGTCGAGCATCATGGCCCCGACGGCTCCACTCGTTACACCTGGGAGGACGGCGAGGAAGTCCTGGCCATGGCCTACGACTACCCGACGGCGGGCTACGGCCGGCGCAACGTGAACAATCTGCGGCTGTGGGCGGCCAAGGCCACCCGCGACTTCGACCTGCGCTACTTCAACGAGGGCGATTACATCCGCGCCGTCTCGGACAAGGCCGAGTCGGAGACCATCTCGATGGTTCTGTACCCCAACGACACCACCGCGGTCGGCAAGGAACTGCGGCTGAAACAGGAGTATTTCTTCGTCTCCGCTTCGCTGCAGGACATCCTGGAGCGCCATCTGGCACTCGGCTACAGCCTCGATGAAGTGCCCGACAAGATTGCGATCCAGCTCAACGACACCCACCCGGCGATCGCCGTGGCGGAACTGATGCGCCTGCTGGTGGACCACCATGAACAGTCCTGGGACCACGCCTGGGACCTGAGCCGGCGCACCTTCGCCTACACCAACCACACCCTGATGCCCGAGGCCCTCGAGACCTGGCAGGTGGAGTTGATGGAGCGCGTGCTGCCACGGCACATGGGGATCATCTACCGTATCAACCAGGATTTCCTGGAAGAGGTCCGTCACCGCTACCCCGGGGACAATGACCGCCTGACCCGGCTGTCCATCATCGACGAGGACCATGGCCGCCGCGTGCGCATGGCCCACCTGGCCGTGGTCGGCTCGCACCACGTCAACGGCGTGGCCGCGCTGCATACCCAGCTGTTGCAGGAGACCCTGTTCGAGGACTTCTACGCCCTGTGGCCGGAGCGCTTCGTCAATGTCACCAACGGCGTGACCCCGCGCCTGTGGATGATCCAGTCCAACCCCGCGCTCACCGAACTGCTGGGCCAGCGCATCGGCAACGACTGGCAGTACAACCTGGACCGTCTGCGCGCGCTGGAGCCCTACGCCCAGGATCCCGAACTGCAAAAGGCGTTCATGGACGTGAAGCGCGCCAACAAGCAGCGCCTGACCGACCTGGTCCGCGAGCGCACCGGCGTGGAGTTGAACCCGGACGTGATGTTCGACGTGCAGATCAAGCGCATCCACGAATACAAGCGTCAATTGCTGAAGCTCCTGCACGTGGTGGATCTCTACCGGCGCATCCGTGCCGGCGAGGACGTCCCGCCGCGCGTGGTCCTGTTCGGCGGCAAGGCCGCACCCGGCTATGCCCGCGCCAAGGGCATCATCCAGGTGATCAACGAGGTGGCCGACATCGTGAACCACGATCCGGTCGTGGGCGACCGCCTGAAGTGCGTGTTCTTCCCCAACTACGAGGTCAGTTCCGCCAGCATCATCATCCCGGCGGCCGATGTCTCCGAACAGATTTCCACCGCCGGTTTCGAGGCCTCCGGCACCGGCAACATGAAGCTGGCGCTGAACGGCGCCCTGACCATCGGCACGCTGGACGGCGCCAACATCGAGATCCGCGACGCGGTGGGCGAGGAGTCCATCTTCATCTTCGGCATGACTGCCGACGAGGTGGTCGAGCATCGCCGCAACGGCCCGAGCCCCGAGGCCATCCTGGCGCAGCAGCCCAACCTGGCCGCCGCGGTGGAGATGATCGAATCGGGGTTCTTTACCTGCGACGACCCGGGGACCCATGGCGACCTTGGGCGCTACCTGCGCCACGAGGACCCGTTCTTCGTCATCGCCGACTATCCGGCCTACGCCGCGGCCTGCGACCGGGCGGATGCCCTGTACGCCGACCGTACCGCATGGGCCGAGGCAGCCATCCTGAATGTCGCGCGCATGGGGTACTTCTCCATCGACCGCACGGTGCGCGACTACGCCGACCGGATCTGGGATATCACGCCGGAGCCGGTGGCCCCGTCGCGGACCAACGGCGCCGCCTGACACGGAGCGCGGGACTCAGGCGTCGGGAAGCCCCAGGCGGCGCAACCAGCCGTCGGGGTTGCCCGCGCACACCAGGAATTCCGGGTTCAGCAGGCTTTCGCGCGTGTTGTAGCGCAGCTCCTGCCCGTGGAGATCCGTCACCCGTCCGCCCGCGGCCCGGACCACGGCGTGCGCCGCGCCGGTATCCCACTCGCTGGTGGGCCCCAGACGCGGATAGATGTCGGCGGCTCCCTCGGCCACCAGGCACAGCTTCATCGAGCTGCCCATGCTGACCAGGTCGTGGGGACCCAGACGGTCGAGGGCGACCTTGAGTCGCTCCGCCCCGTGCGAACGGCTGCCCGCCACCAATGGGTGATCGGTGCCAATACGGTCGCGCGCCACTGCGATTTCCCGCGGGGGCTGATCCTCATCACGGCGAATGGCCACGCCATCGCGATGACCGGCGTACAGGCGCTTGAGCACCGGGCACCAGACGACGCCCAGCACCGGCTCGTGGTCGTGGATCAGGGCCACGTTCACGGTAAATTCGCCGCTGCGCTTGACGAACTCGCGGGTGCCGTCGAGGGGATCGATCAACCAGTAGGTCTGCCACTGGCGACGGCGCTCGAAAGGCACGTCCTGCCCCTCCTCCGACAACACGGGCCAGTCGGGGTCGATGTCGGCCAGCCCATGGGCAAGGATCCGGTGGGCAGCCAGATCGGCCTCGGTGAGCGGCGAATGATCGGCCTTTTCGGTGACCGCAAAGCGCGTCTCGTAGAGTTCGAGGATCGCGTGGCCGGCCTGGTCGGCCAGCGCAGCCACCTCGTGCATCAGGGCAGTAAGAGCCGAATCCTTCGGCGGAGCATGCATGGGGAACTCCCGTTTTCCCGGAACGTTCCGCCTAGCTTGGCAGGGTTGCGCTCAGGCGTCGAGGTAATCGCGCACCATGTACAGCGCGGCGATGGAGCGCGCCTCGGTCAGGTCTTCCCGGGCGACCAGCTCGGTCAGCCGGTCCAGCGACCAGGGGACCACCTCGAGCGCCTCCGGCTCGTCGCCTTCCGCGGCCTGCGGATACAGGTCCTCGGCCAGCACCAGATGGGTCTGGTGGGCCATGTAGCCGGGTGCCACGGTCAGCGCGCCCAGGTGGGTCAGGCGATGCCCGGCGTGGCCGACCTCCTCCATGATCTCGCGGTTGGCGGCAGTCAGGATGTCCTCGCCCGCCTCCATCCGTCCCTTGGGCAGACCCAGCTCGTAGCGGTGGGTGCCGGCGGCATACTCGCGGATCAACAGGACGGTCCGGTCGGTCTGCACCGGGGCGATGATCACCGCCCCGTGGCCGCGACTGACCAGACGCTCGAAACAGGTGCGCGCGCCATTGCTGAATTCGAGATCCAGCTCCTCCACCTCGAACAGGCGGCTGCTGGCGACCGTACGCCGCCCCTGGACATCCGGCTTGTCTCGGCTCATGCGCCCTCCGGGAGAGATGTAGGGAAACGCTGATTAATGTACACGCTCGCGTTGGCACCCCACGGGGGTCGGCCGCTTTTTTGCGCGCATGACGTTGCGGCTCACCTGTAGCAAAGGGACTACACGGCGGTCACCGCACCTTGTTCGCACGCAAACGCGTCGAGCGCGAGCGGGTAAATGCGTCAGCGCTTCCCTAATGGCTGTTGCGTAGCCGCACCAGGGTGCGCAGTTCGCCCTCGAACAGGGTGTCGAACATGAAGCCGTGATCGGAGGTGGCCACCTCGAACCCGTCCTGGTCGGCCGGCTCGGTCTCCGCCAGGCGCAGGTCGAGATCGCCCCAGCTCACGGCCATGGTGACACGCATCGGGAAGTAGCCATCCAGGAAGCGGCGCACGAACGGGCCGTTCTCCAGGCGATAGACGCCATCCCCCTCGTCCTCGACGATCTTCATGCGCGCGGTCACGCAGACCTCGGCGTCCCGCTGCACCCCGCGCAGGTCCACGCGATCGCCCTCGGCACGCGCGGATTCGATGTTGCGGGTGGACTCGACCTGGAGCTCGTCGATGGTCGCCTCATTGTACACAATGACCATGCGCCGAATGGCTGCCACATCATTGTGGCACTGGCGCAGATCGGCCCAGCCGTCCTCCAGCGAGGACTGCGTGATGCGGATCTGGTTCTGGTGGTGATGCGGAGTCCGGTCCGGCTCCTCCAGCAGGAAGGTCAGCTCCGGACTGGTGGTCTGGGTCTGGTCCGGCGAGACCGTCTCGCCCCACAGGCTGTCGTCCTCCAGCGGGTCGTAGTCCGGGTCACCGGGGTCCATTCCCTGCACCGCCAGCGGCAGCGCCATCAGCGCAAGAAGCAGGGGCGCGGGAAGGAACCGCGATTGGGGTACCATGGGGGCCATCGTCGTCACCCTCTTTCGTGTAGCCGTTAGCTGTGGACCTGCAAAACCCCGAAAAAAATCCGCACCCGCCCGCGGCCCCCGACGCGATCGCCTGGGATCGCATCGACACCGTGCTGTTCGACATGGACGGGACGCTGCTGGATCTGCATTTCGACAATCGCTTCTGGCGTGAACTGATCCCGCAGGAATACATCCGCTGCCAACCGGATGACCCGGAATGCGCGCGCCGCCGCCTGGAGGACGAGATGCAGCGGGTGCGCGGCAAGCTGGAATGGTACTGCGTGGATCACTGGACCCGCTTCACCGGTCTGGACATCCTCGGCCTGAAACGCGAGCTGGCCCACCACATCGTCCTGAAACCGCATGCCGATCAAGTCCTGGGTGCCCTGCAAAGGGCCGGGCGGCAGCGGGTGCTGGTCACCAACGCCCACCCGCAGGTCTACGCATTCAAGCACCGGCTCACCCGCATTGGTGACCGCCTGGATACCATTGTCTCCGCCCACGACCTCGATTGCGCCAAGGAAGACGGCAGCTTCTGGGAACGCCTGCAGCGGGTCGCACCGTACGACCCGGAACGTACGCTGCTAGTGGACGACAACCTGCTGGCGCTGGCCAGCGCCGCCGGAGCAGGGATCGCCCAACTGCGGGGGATGCGCTACCCGGACGAGCGCGGCGAGCCCATGCACTCGGAGGACTTCGAACTGCTGGAATCGCTCGCGGACCTGTTGCCCGGCCTGACCAACCCGGGAGGCGTGGCGGCTACTTGACCGGTGTCGGCAGATTGCGGATCAAGTCCAGACGAATCTGCACCGTACGGCCCTCGCATTCCCCGTCGAGCCAGTGGCACCCGTCCGCCTCGCGCACCTCGCGCGGGGTCACCTTGCCCCACCAGGCCTGGCTGGAATTGGGCTCGACCCAGTTCAGTTGCAGGGTCTCACCGGTAAGGATGGCGATCTCCAGACGCTCGGAGACATGACGGGGAATGGCGGGATCGGTCATCGGGGGGCTTCGCGGTAGTCGGTCGGGTCGGGGATGCCGGCCGCGGCGAACGCGGCACGCCGGGCCTGACACTGCGGGCAACGCCCGCACTGGCGCGATTGTGCCAGAAGGCAGCTCCAGGTGTGGCGCCAGTCGATCCCCAGCGGGTCGGTGGCGGCAATGATCTCGGCTTTGCTCCGGTCGATCAGCGGGGCCTCGACCTGCAGGCCGGGCACCAGACCTGCGGCCAGGTCCGAGACCTGCTGCACAAACCCCGGTTGCGAACCCGGACCATGCCCCTGATCCTCGCGGTTCAGCGCCAGCAGGATGCGTGCCGCGCCGTGGTGCTCGGCCAGGTTGACCGCCAGGGCCAGCACCAACAGATTGCGCTGCGGCAGCGGCACATGCCCGACCCAGTCGTTGCGACGGGTAAACACCAAGCGCAGGGACTGCAGATCCAGGGCAATGGGCATGCACGCGTACACGCCCGCCAGGTGTTCCACGGCGGCCCATTCGCGCGCGGCATTGCGCTGGCCGTAGTCGACCCACACGGCACGCAACGAGCGGCCGGCGGCATGCTCCTGCGCCAACAAGGCGCTGCTCTCGATGCCGCCGGAGAGCAGAAGCAGATCGGGGGATTCGGGCCGGGCGGGTTCCATTCGGGCACCATACCGCACAGCGCAAGACCACGGAGACCCTGACTTGATCGAACAACTACGCAGCCACTGGCAGCGCCTGCTGGGCGCCGAACGCAGCGACCGCCCCGAGGGCGCCCCCGAGGAGCGCCTGCAACGCGCCGCGGCGGCGCTGATCATGGAGGTCTGCCGGGCCGACTTTGATCTGCACGCCGAGGAACTGGAATCCGTGCGCGCCAGCCTGATCGAACTGTTCCGGCTGGACAGTGATACCGCCGATGCGATGCTGGAGATTGCCCAGGAGGACAGCGACGAACTGATCTCCATCCACCCCATGGTGCGCGAAGTGAACGCATCCTTTGATGCCGGGCAGAAGACCGACATCATGCGCGCCCTGTGGCGTGCCGCCTGGGCCAACCGCGACCTCAACAAGCGCCAGGAAGCGGTAATCCGGCACCTGGCAGACCTGCTCTACATCCCGCACGCGACCTTCATCCGTACCAAGCACGAGGTGCTCGGCGATGCGGCCGACCCTCGCTGACCGAGGCACTTTCTGATGAGTGATCCGGGTACCCTGCTGGCGGCCCTGGCCGTGGGCATCCTCGGTGGCGTGCACTGCCTGGGGATGTGCGGCGGCATCGTCGGCGCGATCTCCATGGGCCACGGCCGCCGCGGACCCGGGCTCGACCTCCTGCTGGCCTATAACCTCGGGCGCATGGCGAGTTACGTGGTCGCCGGCGCGCTGGCGGGATGGCTGGGGGCCAGCCTGCTCGGCGGCCTGCCCGCCGGGCAGGCGATCCTCCAGGGCATCGCCGCCGTCTTCCTGATCCTGCTCGGGCTCTATCTCGGGGGCTGGTGGCCGGTCCTGGCCCGCCTGGAACAGGCCGGTGGCGTGCTGTGGCGCCGCATCGAGCCGCTGGGCCGGCGTTTCCTGCCAGTGCGCCATGCCGGTCAGGCGCTGATGGTCGGCGGGCTGTGGGGCTGGCTGCCCTGCGGCCTGGTGTACAGCGTGCTGGCCTGGTCGCTCAGTGCCGGCGGCGCGCTGGAAGGGGCCGCCCTGATGGGGGCCTTCGCCCTGGGGACGCTGCCGAATCTGCTGCTGATGGGGGTATTCGCCGCGCGCCTGGCGGCCTTCGTGCGCCGCCCCTGGGTCCGCCGGATCGCCGGCGGCGGGGTCGCACTGTACGGCGCATGGATGCTGCTAGGCCTGGTGCTGTGATGCCCCGCCCGGACGAGCGGGGCATCGTTCGCGAGCGCCGGGGCGGGGCTCAGTCGGCGTAAAAGTCGCGGGTGAAACGGATCGGCAGCGTGCGGTCGCTGTCCGCCGGGGTAATGTCGATCTGGAACTCGAGCGTTTCCCCGCCACGCACCGTCACCTCGGAGAGGTGATAGATGGCATCACCGTCCTGAATCTCGCGGAAGCGCAGGCTGCGCATCTGGTCGTTCATGTTGGTGGCCGAGCCACTGACTTCCGCGGAGACCGCCTGCAAGCCGTTATCGCCCCGCTCCATCACGCTGATGTTGACCATGGCCCGGTTGGAACTGCGCCGCACGTCATAGGCCCGCGCGACCTCCGGGGACAGGAAGGTGGTGTTGATCACGTTGTAGTAGACGACGTAATTGTCGAACTCCGCCTCGTTGGCGGATGCGATCGAGCTTCCGAGAGCAACCGCCGCCAATGCGACGAGAAAGCCGGTGATGACCCGATGCACTCTTGCCATGACTGACTCCTGTTCCGTTTGAGAAACGGGGACCTGGCGGCGGCATTGCCGCAGGGGCCCCTCGTCCCGAGTCTAGCCCGTTTTGCACCCGAACAGGCAAGGCCGCCCCGTGCATTTCGCCCGGACGGCAATCCACCTCAAAAAGAGCGCACGATAATCAGCAAGATATAAAGCCCAACCAGGGCGATCATTGGCGAAAAATCGATCGCGCCGGTATTCGGCAGGGCCCGGCGCAGAGGGCCGAGGATGGGGCGGTTCACCGCCCCCGCCAGCCGCATGATGGGATTGTTGGTGGAACCGCCCCCCGCCTGAAGCCAGCTCATCACCACCTCGGCAATAAGCGCGATGATGAAGACCCAGATCACCGTGGTCAGCAATTCCCGGATTGCCACGGCAAGGATAATCCCGACCCCGGCATCCACACCCACAATCAGCACGCGCAACCAGATTTCGATGAACTTGAGCACGATCATCAGCACGATCGCGGCCAAGTCGACCCGCCCGACCGAGGGGATCACGGGCCGCAACACCCGCAACGGCGGGTCGGTCAGCATCACGATGGTCTGCGAGATCGGGTTGTAGTAATCGGCCCGCACCAGGCCGAAGATCGTCCTCAAAATCAACAGGATGATATAAATCCCGAAGACAACGCCAACGAGGAAGATGGCGATCTCTTGTCCGGTTCCGGTGGCGGGCATGCAGACTCCTTGCGATGCAGCGAGTGAACCGCGCCCATTCTCCGGCAAGCCCGGCGGGATGCCAAGCCAGGGAGGCGCGGATCCATCCGCCCGTCCGCGTTGACGCCCCATTTTTTCCGAGACAAGGCGCGGTGCGCAGTGCCGTAGCACTCTACGGTCAAGCGGGCAACGCAGGATCGGGGAAAATGGGGCGTCAACCCCGAAGGGGCTCGGCCGCCATTGCCTTCAAAATTCGGGTTCGCTGACTGCGTTGCGGCTCGCTTATGTAGCTCGGCTACACTTCGCTCACCGCGCCTTGTCAGCGAGCAAAATCGACTCGAGCGCGGTCGTGCGAATGAATCAGCGTCTCCCTGGGAGGCGCTGATCAAACGCCGCGGCGGGCATCCATGCAGTCGCGCACCCGGGTCGCGATTTCCTCGATCGACAGCTCGGTCACATCCAGATGCGGGATCTGCCAGCTGTCGAGGAACTCCTGGATCGCCGCACACTCGGCCCGGCACTGGGCCAGACTGGCATAACGGCTGTCGGGCCGTCGGCCCTCGCGGATCTGCGCGAGCCGCTGCGGGGTGATCGTCAGCCCCACCAGGCGCCTACCCAGACCTCGCAGCCCTTCCGGCATGTGCGGGATGTCGCCCTGGCGCAGGTCCTCCGGGACCAGCGGGTAATTCGCCGCGAACAGCCCGTAGTTCATGGCCAGATAGAGGCTGGTCGGCGTCTTGCCGGAACGCGAGGCACCCAGCAGCACGACATCGGCGACCGACAGGTCCTGCACGGCCAAACCGTCATCATGGGCGAGGGTGTAGTTCAGGGCCTCGATGCGCCGGTCATAGCGGCTGACATCGCCCATGCCGTGGGCACGCCCGGAAGCCGATTGCGAGGCCACCCCCAGCAGCCCCTCCAGCCGCTCGACGTGCTCCCCGAAGACGTCAATCACCGGCACCGAGCTCTGGTGCAGATCAGCCCGCAAGTCAGCATTGGCCAGGGTGGCCACCACCAGTGCGGGCTGCGGCCCAGCCTCGACCCGGGCGAACACGGCGGCCAGACGCCCGGGCGTCTGCACAAAGGGCAGCCGGTGCCAAGCCGGGTCGACATCCGGGAACTGGGTGAACAGCGAGCGCGCCAGGGCCTCTGCGGTGATCCCGGTGCCGTCCGAGACCAGATAGACCTGCGGGCATTGGGCGACGGACTCAGTCATCTGTCGCCCCCCCCGACCTTCGCCAGTTGCTCCCAGGTGGAGAGCAGCGAATCGGGATTCAGCGACAGCGAATCGATACCCTCGCTCATCAGCCAGACCGCCAGATCCGGATAGTCGGACGGGGCCTGGCCGCAGATTCCAATGTACTTGTCGGCGCGGCGGGCGGCGCGGATCGCCATGCTCAAGAGCGCCTTCACCGCATCGTTGCGTTCGTCGAAGGAATCCGCCACCAGTCCGGAGTCGCGGTCGACCCCCAGGGTCAGCTGGGTCAGATCGTTGGAGCCGATGGAGAAGCCGTCGAAATGCTCGAGGAAGCGCGCCGCCAGCAGGGCATTCGACGGGATCTCGCACATCATCACGATCTTCAGGCCCTGCTCGCCGCGGCGCAGGCCCTCCTCGCCCAGCACCCGGATCACGTCCTCGGCCTCGGTAAGCGTACGCACGAACGGGACCATAACCTGAACATTGTCCAGGCCCATCTCGTCGCGGACCCGGCGCAACGCCTCGCACTCCATGGCGAACGCCGGACGAAAGACCTCCGAGCGGTAGCGTGAGGCCCCGCGAAAGCCAAGCATGGGGTTCTCTTCGTGCGGCTCGTAGCCGGCACCACCGATCAGATGGGCGTACTCGTTAGACTTGAAGTCGGACAGGCGCACGATCACCGGTTCCGGCGCGAAGGCCGCCGCCAGCGTGGCGATGCCCTCGGACAGCTTGCGCACGAAGAACTCGCGCGGACCGTCGTCAAAGCCACGCAGGTGCTCGGCAATCTGCTCCTGCACCTCGGGCTCGAGGCGGTTCGGGTCCTCAGCATAGTCCAGCAGCGCCAGCGGGTGCACGCCGATGGTGCCGTTGATGATGAACTCCAGCCGCGCCAGACCAATCCCGGCGTGTGGCAGCTGCGAGAAGGCATAGGCCCGCCCGGGGTTGGCCACATTCAGCATCAGCTTGACCGGCAACTCCGGCAGTTCGCCGATATCGGTCTTCTTGACCGTGTAGTCGAGCCTGCCGGGGTACACGTGCCCGTCGTCGCCCTCCGCGCAGGAGACCGTCGCCTCCATCCCATCGGAGAGAACTTCGGTGGCATCGCCGCAACCGACCACCGCCGGGATGCCCATCTCGCGGGCGATGATCGCCGCGTGGCAGGTACGCCCGCCGCGGTTGGTCACGATCGCAGCGGAGCGCTTCATCACCGGCTCCCAGTCGGGGTCGGTCATGTCCGCGACCAGGATGTCGCCTTCCTCCATGGCGTGCATGGCATCCGGCGAATCCAGCACGCGCACGATACCGGCCCCCACCTTCGAGCCGATTGCACGGCCGGTCACCACCGGCTCGGCGTCGTGCGGTGCCAGCTCGTAGCGCTCGCCCGCGCCCAGCTCGACCCGGCTCTCCACCGTCTCCGGGCGTGCCTGCACGATGAACAGCTCGCCGGTCTCGCCATCCTGCGCCCACTCGATGTCCATCGGCCGTTCGTAGTGCTGCTCGATGGCGACCGCATAGCGGCCCAGCTGCTCGGCATCGGCATCCGAGAGGCAGAAGCGGTGGCGCAGGTCCGTCGGGGTGTCCTCGGTGCGGGTGCCGTCCTCCGTCAGCACCATGCGCACGGCCTTGGTGCCCAGGGCACGGCCGATGATGGCGCGCTTGCCAGCTGCCAGCGCCGGCTTGTAGACCTGATATTCGTCGGGGTTCACGGCACCCTGCACGACCGTCTCGCCGAGGCCCCAGGCCCCGGTGATGAACACCGCATCGCGGAAGCCGCTCTCGGTATCCAGGGTAAAGATCACGCCGCTGGCGCCGATGTCGGAACGCACCATGCGCTGGATGCCGGCCGACAGCGCGACCTCGTCATGGGCGAAGCCGTTGTGCACGCGGTAGGCGATGGCGCGGTCGTTGTAGAGACTGGCGAAGCACTCGCGCAGCCGCTGCAGCAGGGCATCAATGCCGCGCACGTTGAGGAAGGTCTCCTGCTGCCCGGCGAACGAGGCCTCGGGCAGGTCCTCGGCGGTGGCCGAGGAACGCACCGCCACCGGCACGTTATCGCCCAGTTGCGCGTAGTGCTCGCGCACCGCCTCCTCCAGCTCGCCCGGCAGTTCGGCCTGCTCGACCCAGCCGCGCACCTCGCGCCCGGCCGCGCGCAGGGCCTCGATGTCGTCGATATCCAGATCCGCCAGGCGGGCCTTGATCTGCGCATCCAGCCCGTCCTTCGCCAGCAAGGCGCGATAGGCATCCGCGGTCGTGGCAAATCCGCCCGGCACGCGCACCCCGGCGGCGCCGAGCTGCCCCAGCAGCTCGCCCAGCGAGGCATTCTTGCCACCCACCCGGGCGACATCGTTCATGGTCAGATCGGCGAGATCGACTACCCAGCTCATGGCAACTCCTGAACTCCTAGGGCCACGCTGATCTAATGCTTCCCTAGGCTTTGTGAACCCCTTAACACGGGGTAACAAACGTGATCAGCTACACTTCAGCGTTTTGCAACCTTCAGGAGACTGCGTGACTGCTCCAGCCGCCCGTCGTTCCAGCTTAACCGAATCCATCCTGCTGACCATGCTGCTTGGCCTGGCGGTCCAGACGCAATCCGCCGCGGCCCACGAGTCGGGGGCCTCCTTGGCCATCCTCGGTGTGGTGGAGGACGTCCTGATCGTCGAGGAAGGTGTTGTGCTGGAGGCGCGCATGGATACCGGCGCCACCTCCTCCTCGCTGAACGCGCTGAACAAGGAGCGCTTCGAGAGGGACGGCGAGGACTGGATCCGCTTCGAGATCATCGATCCGGAAGACGAGGACGCACGCATCACCCTGGAGCGACCCATCGAGCGCATCGTGCGCATTCGCAGGCACAGCGGAGACTCGCAGGAGCGTCCGGTGGTGCGCATGGAGTTCTGCATCGGGGACCAGCTCCTGACCGCCGACACCAGCCTGATCGACCGCACGGCCCTGACCTACCAGGCCCTGATCGGACGCAGCCACATGGCCGGACACATCCTGGTGGACTCCGGGGAGGAACATCTGCGCGCACCCAATTGCGCGGCGGATGACCAGTGAGGCGCTTCCACCTGCCGATCCTGATCGTACTGCTGAGTGCGATCGGACTCGGGGTCTTCGCCTACAAGGTCAGCGCGCTGGGGATGCCCCTGCAGCCGGACGCCACCGCCGAGACCTGGCAGGTGGAGGCCCGCGTGCGCTTTCAGGCCACCGGCGAGGCCACCACGGTGCAGCTTCGAATCCCACACCGCCTGCCGAATTTCTCCATCCTGGACGAAGGCTTCGTATCCCGCGGCTACGGCCTGAACACCGTCCTCCAGACGGAGGATCGCCTGGCCCAGTGGACGACCCGTCAGCCGCGCGGCGAACAGGTGCTGTACTACCGCGCCACGCTCTACCGTGACGGAGACGACCGCTCGGAATCCGACTACCCGGGGCCAGTGGCCGTGCCCGACTGGACCGAACCCTTCCGTTCGGCCGCCGAGGCGCTGATCGATGACGTCCGCGGACGCTCCTCGGACATCCAGAGTTTTGCCTCGGTACTGGTCAATGACCTCGCCAATGCCGCACCGGCTTCCAATGCGGCCGTGTTTATCGAGAGCGACGACAATCGCGCCCGCCGGGCCGAGACCCTGATCGAGCTGCTGGCCACGGCCCGCATCCCGGCCCGGCAGGTGACCGCCCTGCGCCTGGTCGACGGCCGCCGCGACATCGAACCGCAGACCTGGCTCGAGGTTCACAACACGCGGCGCTGGGTACCCATCGACCCGGAGAGCGGCGAGATCGAGTACCCCGCCGACGTGGCCGTTTGGTCGCACGGCGACGCCCCGCTCCTGGAGATATCCAACGGCGAGAACGCGGAGGTGCGCTTTGCGGTGGCCCGCGGGGTGCAGGATGCCCTGGCGACCATCCAGCGCTTCGGCGACACCCTGGACAGTCGCTTCCTCGACTTCTCCACCCTGAACCTGCCGCTGGGCACACAGAACACCTACCGGGTGCTGCTGATGGTGCCGCTGGGCGCGATGATCATCGTGTTCCTGCGCAACGTGATCGGCGTGCAGACCTTCGGCACCTTCATGCCAGTGCTGATCGCACTGTCCTTCCGCGAGACCCAGCTGCTGGCCGGGATCGTCCTGTTCACGCTGATCGTGTCGCTGGGTCTCGTGGTGCGCTTCTACCTCGAGCACCTCAGACTGCTACTGGTCCCGCGCCTGGCGGCAGTGGTCAGCGTGGTCATCATGCTCATGCTCGGCGTCAGCATCTTGTCGCACCAGCTCGGCTTCGAGCGCGCCCTAGCGCTGTCACTGTTCCCGATGGTCATCCTCGCCATGACCATCGAGCGCATGTCGGTGGTCTGGGAAGAACACGGCCCCGCCGATGCCATCACCCAAGGGATTGGCAGCCTGGCCGTCGCGGCCGCGGCCTACGGGCTGATGGCCAACCGCCAGCTGGAACACCTGTTGTTCGTGTTCCCGGAATTGCTGCTGGTCCTGCTGGCCGTGACCCTCCTGCTGGGACGCTACACCGGCTACAGGCTCACCGAGCTGTTCCGCTTCGGACGCATCCAGGATGCGATGCGGAGGACCGACTAATGCCGGCCTGGCTGCCGCGCTTCGTGCGCCCGAAACTGTTGAAGGAGCAGGGCATCGTCGGCATGAACGCCCGCAATGCCCGCTATATCGCCGCCTGGAACGCACGGCGATTCTACCCACGGGTGGACGACAAGCTGCAGACCAAACAACTCGCCCTGGATGCCGGGCTCTCGGTGCCGGATCTGTACGGCGTCGTACGCACCCTGCGCCAGATTCGCGACGTGCGGAAGCAGCTGCGGAACTATGAAGACGGCTTCGTCATCAAGCCGGCCCACGGCGCGGCCGGCGACGGCATTCTGGTGATCGACGGCTGGCGCGGCGATCGGCCTCGTCGGGCCGGTGGCCGCGCCATGGAGCTGAGCGAACTGGACGATCACATCGCCAACGTCCTCTCGGGCATGTACAGCCTGGGTGGCCGACCGGATGCCGCCATGATCGAGCAGCGGGTGCGCTTCTCCTCGATCTTCGATGAGGTCTCGCACCAGGGCGTGCCGGATATCCGCACCGTGGTCTATCGCGGCTACCCGGTAATGGCGATGATGCGCCTGCCAACCCAGGACTCCGACGGCAAGGCCAATCTGCACCAGGGTGCCGTGGGAACGGGCATTGACCTCGGCTCCGGCCGTACCATCGGCGGCGTGCGCTACAACCGGCCCTGCCGCGAGCACCCCGACAGCGAAAAGAGCATTGTCGGTCTGCAAATCCCCGGTTGGGACCAGCTGATGGAACTGGCCGCCGGCTGCTTTGAGCTGAGCGAGCTCGGCTACCTGGGGGTGGACGTGGTGATCGATGCCGACCGCGGGCCGCTGATCCTGGAACTCAACGCCCGGCCCGGGCTCGCCATCCAGATCGCCAACGGCGAAGGCCTGGACCACCGCATCCTCGCGGTGGATGCACACATGGTGGCCCGCGACATCGAGCCGGCCGCCGAACGCGCCCGGTGGTCCGCCGAGGTCTTCGCGCGCCCCGAGGCGACCCATCCAACCGAGCCCGACACCGAAACCACCCGCGCCGCCGAACCCGCCTGATCACCGAGGCGGTTACGGGCACCGTGATCGTTTGGGCTATCCTAGGCGCATGACTGCCGCCGCCGAGACCAAGACGCCGGACATCGAACAGGCCCTGGCCGACGCCGAACGCGTCTGCGCCACCCGTGGTGCACGCCTGACCGAGCAGCGCCGGCGCATCCTGGAGCAGATCCTGCGCACTGAGGGCGTCATCAAGGCGTACGACCTGATCCACGCGCTGTCCTCCGATGATCACAGCATCAAGCCGCCAACCGTGTACCGCACCCTGGCCTTTCTGCTGGAACAGGGCCTGATCCACCGTATCGAGAGCCTCAACGGCTTCGTCGCCTGCTCGCACCCCGGCGAGCGCCACGAGTCGGCCCTGATGATCTGCGACGGCTGCGGCCAGATCACCGAGTTCCACACCCCGGAGCCGGCCAGCCAGGCGCTGGAGCACGAGGCCGAGGCCCAGGACTTCGCCATCGACTCGCGCATGGTGGAGCTGCATGGCCAGTGCGGGGACTGCCGCCGGGGTCAGCAGGACCGCGCCTGACGCCTTTATCTGCGCTTGGCCCTCTCGACCCGTCCTCCCGTGACACACGTCGCACCGACCCCAGGGAAACACTGATTAATGTACGCGCTCGCGTTGGCACCCCAGGTTTTCCGAGACAAGGCGCGGTACGCAGCCGGTAGTGGTTCTACCGGCAAGGGCCGCAACGCAGGATCGGGGAACCTGAGGTGCCAACCCCACAAATCATTGAATGCAGGGGCTCGGCCGCTTTTGCGTGGGAACGGCGTTGCGGTTCCCTTGTGCAGAATGACTGCACGGCAGTCACCGCGCCTTGTTCGCACGCAAAAGTGACTCGAGCGCGAGTGCGTACATCGATCAGTGTTTCCCTTGAGGCGTTCCCGCCCATCCTGCGTGCGGACACCCGCCTGATCGTGCTGGGCAGCTTTCCCGGCGTCGCTTCGCTGGAGGCCCAGGCCTACTACGCCCACCCGCGCAACCAGTTCTGGCCGATTGTCGGGCAGATCCTCGGCGAGCCCTTCCCGGAAATGGATTACCCCGAACGCATCGAGCGCCTGCTCGACCACGGCGTGGGCCTCTGGGACGTGTACGGCGCCTGCTCGCGCGAGGGGAGCCTGGACAGCGCCATCCGCGCCCCGGTCCCCAACGATCTCGCCCGGCTGACCCGCGAGGCCCCGGACCTGCGCGTGATCATCCACAACGGCGCCGAAAGCGCGCGGCGCATCCGCGAGACCCGCGCCCTGGGCGTCGAGGCCCTGCGCCTGCCCTCCACCAGCCCGGCCAACGCCCGCCTCAGCCTGACCGAGAAGCTGGAACCCTGGCGCAACGCCTTCGCCCGCGCCGGCCTTCCACGCGACTGACCAGCAGCACACCGGAGCGCCCGATCGGGGGGTTGATACCTCGCTTGTTATTGTATAACGTTCGCTTTGTTATCCGTTACGCTATAACAGTCCAATTTCGTTGATCGGCACTGCCCGGACCGGCAGACTGCCGCGCAACCAGGAGCCCGACATGCCCCTCACCCCGTTCTCACGCCCCGTCCTCGCCGCGCTGGCCAGCCTGACCCTCGCCGCCCCCGGAGCCGCCGCGGCGCAATGGACCGCCGGTGACGACGAGTCCGCCTGGGGCATGGATGTCTCCCTGATCCTCGAGGGCATCTACTACAACGAGCTCTCGCACGGTAATGATTCGCCCGCCGGCTTCGACGACGGCCACGATCACGGCCATGGTAATGGCGACGACCACGGCCTCGACGACGGCTTCAATCTGGGCCATTCGGAGCTGGGCTTCCAGGCCCGTCTCGGCGACCTCCTGGACGCCACCGTGATCATCGAATTCGACGACCAGGACATCGAGGTCGACGAGGCCTACCTGACCACCCGCGCCCTGCCCGGCGGCCTCCAGCTCAAGGCGGGCAAGTTCCTGTCTGACATCGGCTACATCAACAACCGCCACCCGCACGAGTGGGACTTCGTGAACCGCCCGCTGGTCAACGAGTACCTGTTCGGCGACCACGGCCTGCTGGAAAAGGGCGTACAGGCGACCTGGCTCGCCCCCACCGCGACCTACACCCAGCTGGGTGTGGAGCTGCTGCAGGGCGAGACCAGCGGGATCGCCAACTACGAAGGCGGCCAGTCGTCGCTGAACGATCAGGACCGCATCCTGCGCGACCGCTCCGGTCCACGCCTGGTCACCGCCTTTGCCAAGATCGGGCCGGATCTCGGGCCGGACCACGCTGCACAATTCGGTGTCTCCGGCGGCTACGCCCGCAGCTACCAGGTCACCGACGAGCACTCCACGCGCTTCGAGGACTGGGACGGCAGCGCCTGGTTCGCCGGCCTGGATGCCGTCTACAAATACAGTGCCGGCCGCGCCTACGGCCATGGCGACTGGCGCCTGCAGGGCGAGTACTTCTACCGCGAAATCGATGTCGACCGCCGTGACGTGAACTTCGAAGCCGACGGCAACGGGCCGGTGGGCTTTGTGCGTAACGAACAATCATTCAAGAACCAGCAGGACGGCATCTACGTCCAGGGCGTCTACGGCTTTGCCCCGCGCTGGGAGGCTGGCCTGCGCGCCGAGGCCCTGGGCCTGAGCAACGACGTCGGCCGCGGCGACGGCGAGTCCTTCGGCACCTCCTATCGCCACACCGCCCAGGTGACCTTCCGCCCGGTGGAGCCGGTATTCCTGCGCGCCCAACTGTCCCAGAACGACCTTGTCGATGACCACGGCGATCGCGATCGCGGCCTGGAGTTCATGCTGCAGCTGAACGTGGCCCTCGGCGCCCACGGCGCCCACCGCTTCTAGGCCGCCTCTTGTCCTCGCGAGGCTGGCAGGGGCTGCCCCCGTCCCTGCCAGCCTCCGGCCATACCCCGATCTCAAAGGAGTCCCGCATGTCCTATCGCAAGACTCGCGTCCGCATGCCCCGCGCGCTCGCCGCCCTCGCCTCGGCGGCAATCCTGGCCCTCCTCCTGCTGCCGTCGCAGGCCGCCGCCGGACTGAACATCGTCGCCACCACTGCCACCCTCGGCGCCCTGGCCCGCGAGATTGGCGGCGACGAGGCCGAGGTCCGCGTGCTCGCGCCGCCGGATCGGGACGCGCACGACCTGGACGCCCGTCCGAGCTTCATGGCGGCCCTGCGCCGCGCCGACATGCTGCTCGAGATCGGCGCCGGGCTCGAGGAAGGCTGGCTGCCGGCCGCCCAGCGCGGCGCCCGCAACCGCGCGATCAACTCCGGCCAGCCGGGCCACTTCCGTGCGGCGGACATGATCGAACTGCGCCGCTCCATCACCATGGACGGCCCGAACATGGGCCACGCCCACGAAGAAGGGAACCCGCACTTCAACGGTGATCCGCGGCGCCTGGCAGACATCGCCCTGGCACTGGCCGAGCGCATGGGCAACCTGCGCCCGGACCATGCCGCCACGTTTATGGAACGCGGCGAGCGCACCGCCGAACGCCTGCGCGACCACGCCGAGGCCCTGGCCGAACAGGTCGAGCCGGGTCAGCGCATCGTGGTCTACCACGAAGACCTCGACTACCTCGAGGAATGGCTTCCGGTCGAGATCGTGGGCTACCTGGAACCGGCCCCGGGCATCCCGCCCACCGCGCGGCACCTGCGCAGCCTGGTGAGCGACCTGGAAGGCACCGAGGGCACGGTCCTCCACGCCGCCTTCCAGCCGGCGCGCGGCGCAGAGTTTCTGGAACGGCACCTGGGCTGGCCGAGCCATGCCGTAGCACTCGAGCCTCCAGCCGACACGGCGCTGGACGGCTACCTGAAGCTGATGACCACCTGGGCGAAGACCCTCCCTCAACGGTAATCACGCCGCGGCCACCCGCAGAGGCGCTGGCCCGCATCCCCTGACGACGGACCCGAATCGCTCCACCGGTCCGTTATCCTTCGCGCACCCCGTCACCGGAACCCCGATGTCTCGCGACCCCGCTCAACCGATCCTTCGTTTCAAGTCGGCCCGGCTGGGGTTCGACCGGCCGGTGCTGGGCCCGCTGACCCTGGACGTACCGATCGGCTCGCGCTGGGCCCTGACTGGGCCCAACGGCATTGGAAAATCGCTTCTACTGAAGGCCCTGACGGGACAGGCGCGGGTGCATCACGGTCACCTGGAACTTGCCCCCCAAGCCCGGATCAGCCTGCTCGCGCAGGACCACCCACGCCGCCAGCCCTGGCCGCTGTCCGGACACGACTGGTTCCGGGCAATGGGGGCGCACCCCCCCGAACAGGCACGCGTGCGCGCCCTGATGGAACGGCGGCTCGACCGCCTAAGCGGAGGGCAATGGCAACTGCTGCGCCTGGCCGCCGCCCTGGCCAGCCACGCCGCTCGCCCGCCGGCGCAGCGTCTGGTGCTACTGGACGAGCCCGCCAATCATCTGGATGCCGAGGTGCGCCACGATGCGATCGAGCTGATCATCAGCCTGCCAGGCGGCACCACACTGCTGATGACCAGCCATGACGACGATTTCCTGGAGGCCACCGGGGTCGAACGCCACCCACTGACGGAATACATCCATGCTGGGTGACCTGCTACTCATACCCTTCGTGGCAGGCCTGCTGATCACCGGCGTGCTGGGTCTCGCCGGCGCTGGACTGTTTCTGCGCGGCTCGGTCTGGCAGGCACTCGCGCTGGGCCAATGGGCCGCCGTCGGCGGGGTCCTGGCTTCGGTGCTGCACTGGCCGGTCCTGCTCGTGGCCCTCGTCCTGGGTACCGGGGTGATGGCCCTGCTACAGCGCAGCACGGACCGCGAGCGCCTGCCGCTGGGGGTGTTTCTGGCCGGCCTTGCGGCCGTGACCCTGCTGGCCGCCAACTTCTCGCAGGCCAGCCTGGCGGCGGCCGCCTGGGCCGAAGGCCAGCTGTACTTTGCCGGACCGAACGAATTGTGGGCGGTGGCGGTGCTGGCGGTCGCCAGCATCCTGCTCGCGCCCGGACTGTACCGCGTATGGCGGCATGCGCAGCTCGCTCCCGATGTCCCCGCCACACGCCCCCCGCCGACGTGGCAACGACTCACCGAGATCAGCTGGCTGGTCGCCGCGGTCGTGCTGGGCAGCATGGTCCTGGGCCTGCCCGCTGCCCTCGCGACCCTGCTGCTGCCCGCCTGGGGTGCGGCCTATCTCGCGCGCAATCTGCGCGGGCTGTTCCTGTGGACCCAGGCCATCGCCCTGGCGGGTTTCCTGATCGCCTGGAGCCTCAGCCTGCCTCTGGATCAGCCCTTTGCCCCCGTATTGGTACTGGTGAACGTAGCGCTCGCCAGCGGCGCCCGCCTCGCCGCGTCGGTCTATGGCGAACGCAACCACTGAACAAGGCGGCCCCCGCTCAACCATGAACGCGGCGCCACCCATACGCTGCAGCTGCGTCGCAAGCGGGGCAGGTCAGAGGGCGGCCAGGGCACGCATATGCGCCACCACACTGCGTCCCAGGGCGCTCAGGGCGTAGCCACCCTCCAGCATGGAGACCACGCGCCCATCGGCGTGACGCTCGGCCAGGGCCACCAGCTCACGAGTGATCCAGGCGTAGTCATCCTCGGCCAGCAACAGGCGCGAGAGTTCGTCCTCGCGATGGGCATCGAATCCGGCGGAGATCAGCACGAGTTCCGGGGCAAAGGCGTCCAGCGCATCGAACCAGGCCCCAGCCACCGCGTCGCGCCACTGCTCCCCCGACGATCCGCCGGGTACCGGGACATTCAGGCAGTTGTCGGCCAGCGGCGGGATGCCCGACCCGGGATAAGCCGGATGCTCGAAGGCGGAAGCGAACAGGATGGCGTCATCACCCGCCACCAGGGACTCGGTGCCGTCGCCATGGTGCACGTCGAAGTCGACGATGGCGATGCGCCCCACACCATGGCGCTCCTGTGCATGGCGGGCGGCAATCACCACGTTGTTGAACAGGCAGAACCCGGCCGCCCGGTCGGCACGGGCGTGGTGCCCCGGTGGCCGCACCGCGCAGAAGGCCCGCCGGTTCGCCGCCCCCATAACCCAGTCCACCGCGCCAATGCCCGCGCCGGCCGCCAGCAACGCGGCCTCGCGACTCCCCGGCGACAAGGCCGTGTCGCCATCCAGCATCACCCGCCCCCCTTCCGGGACGTGCTGCTGGATGGTGTCGATAAAGTCGCGTGTGTGAACCCGGCGCAGGTCCGCCCGCGTCGCCGGGAACGCCTCGCGATGCAGGACCCACGGATCCAGCCCGCTGGCCACCAGCTGGTCACGGATTGCGCTCAGCCGCTCCGGACATTCCGGGTGGCCGGGACCATTGTCGTGCTCAAGGCCGGCGTCCGGCGAGAAGAACGCTAGATTCATGCTATGAAGACACTGGGCACGTCATAACCGAGAGCATGCATGGGAACCCACATCCTGGACAAGCTGTTCAATCCGCGCGGTGTCGCCGTGTTCGGCGCATCCGAACGCGAGGGCAGCGTCGGCCGCACGGTGCTGGCCAACCTCCTGGCGGCCGGCTTCAAGCGCACCCTGCTCCCGGTAAATCCCAAATACGCCGAGGTACAGGGCCTGCACTGCGTGCCCGAGCTGAAACCCGGCGAGCACATGGTGGACCTGGCGCTGATCGCCACCCCGGCTCGGGCCGTCCCCGGCATCCTGCGCAACTGTGGCGAGGCGGGCCTGCGCGGCGCCGTCATCCTCTCGGCCGGCTTCGGCGAAGCCGGCCGAGAGGGCGAACGCCTGCAGCAGGAATGCGTCGAGATCGCACAGCGTTACCGCATGCGCCTGATCGGCCCCAACTGCCTGGGCATCATGCGCCCGGGCATCGGGCTCAACGCGACCTTCAGCCACAACCAGGCGCTGCCCGGCAAGCTCGGGCTGATCTCCAGCTCCGGGGCGCTGATCACCGCCGTCCTGGACTGGGCGGAGCCCACCGGCATCGGGTTTTCCAGCGTGGCCTCGACCGGCGACGCCGCAGACGTCGACTTCGGCGAGCTGCTGGACTACCTCGCGGTGGACCCCGAGACCCAGGGCATCCTGCTGTACGTCGAGGGCATCCGCCACACGCGGCGCTTTCTGTCGGGCTTGCGCGCCGCCGCGCGCATGAAGCCCGTGGTAGTCCTCAAGTCCGCTCGCCATGCGGCCACCGCCCAGGCGGCCGCCACCCATACCGGGGCGATGATGGGTTCGGATGCGGTGTTCGACGCGGCCCTGCAGCGCGCCGGCGTGGTCCGGGTGGAGCGCGTGTCGCAGTGGTTTTCCGCAGCCCAGACACTGGCCAGCGGCGTGCGCCTGCGCGGCGAGGATCTCGCCATCCTCACCAACGGCGGCGGACCCGGCGTGATGGCCGTGGACCGGGCCGCCGACCTCGGCCTGAACCTGGCCACGCTGGCCGACGGCACGCTGGCGGCGCTCAACGCCCTGCTGCCCGCCCACTGGTCGCATGGCAACCCGGTGGACATCCTCGGCGACGCTACCCCCGAACGCTATGGCGAAGCCCTGCGCATCGTGCTCGCGGACCCCGGGGTTCACATGGCGAGCGTCCTGCTCACCCCGCAGGCCATGACCGACCCCGACGCCTGTGCCGAGGCCGTGATCGAACAGGCCCGCAAAAGCCACAAGCCGGTGCTGGCCTGCTGGATGGGCGACCCGCTGGTGGCCCGCGCACGGAATCGCTTCGACGCGGAAGGGATCCCCCAGTTCCGCACGCCCGAAGGCGCGGTCGAGACCTTCGCCTGGCTGATCGAACACCGACGCAACCAGCGCATGCTGCTGCAGGTCCCCGGCCCCCGCAGCGATGACCAGCCCGCGGATATCGAGGGCGCGCGCCTGATCCTGCAACACGCACGCAGCCAGGGCCGCAGGGTCCTGAGCATGCGCGAGTCCCGGGCCGTGCTGGCCGCCTTCCACATCCCCTGCAGTCCCAGCATCCTCGCCCGCGACCCGGCCGACGCGATGCTGGCCGCCGAGACCCAGGGCTTCCCGGTCGCGCTCAAGATCAGTGCGCCCGACCTCACCCACAAGAGCGACTTTGGCGGTGTACGACTCAACCTGCGCAGCGTGCAGGCCGTGCGCCAGCAGGCCCAGGAGATGCTCGACCAGATCCACGAGCAATTCCCGGAGGTCGAGGTTGAAGGCGTGAGCGTAGAACGCATGGCCGAGGTCGGGCATGTTCGCGAACTGCTGGTGGGGATCTCGCGCGACCCGGTGTTCGGCCCGGTAATCGCCTTCGGACTGGGCGGGACCGCGGTGGAGGTCATCGGCGACCAGGCCGTCGCCCTGCCGCCGCTGAACCCCTCGCTGGCCCGGCGCCTGATGGCGCAGACTCGCGCGGCGCGCACCCTTGGCACCTTTCGCGGCGCGCCCCCGGTGCGCGAGGGCGCGGTGGAACAGGTCCTGCTCCGGGTCTCGGAGATGGCCTGCGAGCTGCCCGAACTCGCGGCGCTGGATATCAACCCCCTGCAGGCCGGCGAGAACGGCGTGATGGCCGTGGACGCCCGTATCGAACTGGCCGATCCCGCGCACGACGGCCGTGACTACGCGCACATGGCCATCCACCCCTATCCCGGCCACATGGCCCGGAAGGTCACCACCCGCGACGGCCATGAACTCGAGCTCCGGCCGATCCGGCCCGAGGACGCTGCCATCGAGCAGGAATTCGTGCGCAGCCTGTCGGAGAAGTCCCGCTATCTCCGGTTCATGCGCTCGATGGACGAACTCACGCCCGAGATGCTCGTGCGCTTCACCCAGATCGACTACGACCGCGAGATGGCCTTCATCGCGGTCGACCACCACACGGGCCGGGAGGTGCAGGTCGGCGTCGCCCGCTACACCACCGAACCCGACGGCGAGAGCGCGGAGTTCGCCGTGGTCATCAGTGACGCCTGGCAGGGCCGCGGCGTGGGCAGCCTCCTGATGGAGGCCGTCATCGATTCCGCCCGCAACGCCGGCCTGCGCGAACTGTTTGGCGAGGTGCTGCGCCACAACGGTGGCATGCTCGCGCTCGCCCAACGCCACGGCTTCCAGCGCGAGATCCTCGCCTCCGACGAGGAGATCATCCGCGTCAGCCGGCGCCTCCACTGACCACCGGGGCGGTCGCCCGCAACCGCCGCAAGCGACCCGGCGGGCATCCGGCGCCCCGGCGCGTCGCTTGCGGGTGCCCGGGCGAATGGGTAGCGTCCCCGGGCATGCATCGACCCCTGGCCCGCCCGTGAATCGCGCCGAGCGCATCTTTCACCTGCACCGATTGTTGCAGGGGCGGCGGCCGCCCTCGCTGGCGGACCTGATGGAGCGTCTCGAGGTCTCGCGCGCGACCGTCAAGCGCGACCTCGAATACATGCGCGACTTCATGCAGGCGCCCATCGAATACGATGCCCAGGCCAATGGCTACCGCTACGCGCAGGATGCCCCGGCGTTCGAGCTGCCGGGGCTGTGGTTCAACGAATCCGAGCTGCTGGCGCTGCTGACCATGGAACAACTCCTGGAGGACGTGCAGCCCGGGTTGCTGGCGCCCACGCTGGGGCCGCTAAAGGGCCGCATCCGCGAGCTGCTCGCCAGCGGCGGGCACCAGCCGGACACCGTGCGCCGCCGCATCCGCATCCAGCCGCTGGCCCAGCGCGGCAGCCGCGGCGAAAGCTTTCAGGCCGTGGCCGCTGCGACCCTGGACGAGCACCCCGTCGAGATCGAGTATCACGGCCGTGCCCGGGACGCCGCGAGTTGTCGCGTCGTGCACCCGCAGCGCCTGCTGTACTACCGCGACAACTGGTACCTGATCGCCTGGTGCGAGCAGGCCCGGGACCTGCGCACCTTCGCCCTGGAGCGCATCCGCTCGGTGCATCCGGTGGAGTCCGCCTACCGCACCATCGACGAGGCGACCCTGGATGCTCATACCGGGGACGCCTTTGGCATCTTCACCGGTCCCGCACAGGAATGGGCCGTGCTGCGTTTCACCCCGGAACATGCCCGCTGGGTCGCCGACGAGATCTGGCACCCGGAGCAGATCGGCGAATACGAGGGCGACGCGTATCGCCTCCGTATTCCCTACGCCGACCCGACCGAGCTGGTCCAGGAGATCCTGCGCCACGGCCCGGGCGTCGAGGTGCTGGCGCCCGTCGACCTGCGCCAGCGCGTGGCCAGCGACCTCGCGCGCGCCGCTCACCAGTACACCTAGGGAAACACGGATTAATGTACACGCTCGCGCTCGAGTCGCTTTTGCGTGCGAACAAGGCGCGGCGACCGCCGTGCAGTCATTCTGCACAAGGGAGCCGCAACGCCGTGCGTGCGCAAAAGAGGCCGAGCCCCTTCGGGGTTGGCACCCCAGGTTCCCCGATCCTGCGTTGCGGCCCGAATCGGTCAAAAACGGGCCGGTAGAACCACTACCGGCTGCGCGCCGCGCCTTGGCTCGGAAAACCTGGGGTACCAACGCGAGTGTGTACATTAATCCGTGTTTCCCTAGGCCAACGGATAAGAACCGATTTCGGGGGTGGCTCATCCTGTGAGCCACCCCCGGTGCTACAACGGACACCCAGGCAACACCGAGGAGTCCGAACATGTCGCACAACCGCCAGGCACGCCCCGTCCCGCCGCTCGCCGGCTACTACGCCGAGCGCGGCACCTACAACCGCACCGCCACCACCGAGGAACTGCTGGACCGCATCCCCCTGGCCGGCTTCCGCCACCACGAGGCGCCCCGGCTGTGGGAGATCCTCAAGCGCGGCCAGGCCCTGACCGTGGAACGCGAACGCACCAACACCCACGACGGCCGGGCCGTCGCCGTGCGCTGGATGGACCATCACCTGGGCTATCTGCCTCGCGACCGCAACGGCCTGGCCGCCCAGCTACTGGACCAGGACCAGCCCCTGATCGCCCGCATCCTCGAGAAGCGCGATCACGCCGACCGCCACCACCGTCTCGAGCTCGGCCTCTACCGCGCGAAGTCGAGGCCCACCCCGGCCCACTAGACCCACATACTCGAGGCGACGCGGATCAACCTTCGATGGGCACCGATCAACCGACCCAGATGGTCTTGGCGTTGACGAATTCGCGGATGCCGAGCTCGGAGAGTTCGCGGCCGTAGCCGGAGTCCTTCACGCCGCCGAAGGGCAGGCGCGGGTCGCTCTTGACGATGCCGTTGACGAAGGCGCAGCCGCATTCCAGACGCCGAGCCAGGGCCTCGCCACGTACCGGATCGGCGGTCCAGACGCTGCCGCCCAGGCCGAAGCGCGAGCGGTTGGCGAGCTCGATGGCATGATCCGCGTCGCGCGCCCGGGTGACCGCCGCGACCGGGCCGAAGGTCTCCTCGTCGAAGGCCGCCATGCCGGGCTCCACGGCATCCAGTAGCGTGGGCGGGTAGAAGTACCCCGCCCCGTCGCGGGGCTCGCCACCCGCCACCAGGCGGGCGCCGGCCGCCACGCTGCGAGTCACCTGGTCGTGCAACTCGCTACGCAGGTCATCGCGCGCCAGCGGTCCGATGTTCGTTCCCTCGTCCATCGGATCCCCGATGACCAGGGCCTCGATGGCCGCCTGGAAGCGTTCGACGAAGGCATCCGCGATGGCCTCCTCGACGATGAAGCGCTTGGCGGCGATGCAGGTCTCGCCGTTGTTCTGGAAGCGCCCGCGTACCGCCTGCTCCACGGTGTGGTCGAGATCGGCATCCGCCAGCACGACGAAGGCATCCGAGCCGCCCAGTTCCAGCACCGAGGACTTCAGGGCCTTGCCGGCCGCAGCCCCCACCGCGCGGCCGGCGCCTTCGGAGCCGGTCAGGCTGACGCCCTGCACGCGACGGTCAGAGATGATGCCCTCCACCGCATCGGAGCCAACCGGCAGGTTGCGGAACACGCCCTCGGGAAAACCGGCCGCTGTGAACACCCGTTCCAGATGTTCGGCACATCCGGGGACATTGGACGCGTGCTTCAGCAGCACGGTATTGCCGGCCAGCGTGGCCGGGATCGCCTGGCGAAAGGCCTGCCAGTAGGGAAAGTTCCAGGGCATCACCAGCAACACGGTCCCCAGTGGCTGCCAGGCGATGAAGGAACGGCTCGCATCCGAGGCGATCATCGTGTCCTGCAGCAAGTCCGGGCCGTGCTCGGCGTAGTACTCGCAGGCGTTGGCACACTTGTCGACCTCGGCGCGCGCCTCGACCAGCCGCTTGCCCATCTCGCGGGTGGCGGTGGTCGCCAGGGTCTCGCGCGCGTCGCGCAGCACCCCGGCCAGGTCGTGCAGGCGGGCGGCGCGCTCCGCCACCGGGCGTGCCGCCCAGTCCGGTGCGGCGCTGGCCGCGCGTGCCAGGGCGGCCTCCAGCCCGTCCCGATCCATGCGGGGATAACGCGCGAGCATCTCGCCGGTCGCAGGGTTGATCGCGGTCAGTTCGGTCATGTCGGCGCCTCGGATTGGTGACCCGGAAACAGGCCACGGGAAACACAGGTCAACTATTTGCTAGTTTGAACAATGCGGGTCACCCGAGTATAAGACGATCCGCATTCGCTTTCGGAAGGACCTTGCCCCATGTCGATCGATTCGATTCGCAATGTCTGCCTGCTCGGCGGCACGGGCTTTGTCGGCCACCACATCATCCGCCGACTGATTGACCGCGGCCTGAAGGTCCGCGTGCTGTCGCGCCGCCCGCACCGCCATCGCGACCTCCTGGTCAACCCCGAGGTCGACCTGGTCGAGGGCAGCGCCCATGATCCCGCCACCCTGGAACGCCTGTTCGCGGGCCAGGACGCGGTGATCAACCTGGTCGGCATCCTCAACGAGCGTGGCCACAGTGGGGCCGGCTTCCGCGCCGCCCACACCGAGCTGACCGAGAAGGCCCTGGCCGCCGCCGAGTCGCAGGGCGTGCGCCGCTTCCTGCAGATGAGCGCGCTGAAGGCGGACATGGACGACGCCCCCAGCCACTACCTGCGCAGCAAGGGTGCGGCCGAGCAGGCCGTGTTCGCCAGCGAATCCCTGGCGGTCACTGTCTTCCGCCCCTCCGTCATCTTCGGGCCGGAAGACTCCTTCCTGAACCGCTTCGTGACGCTGCTGAAATTCTCGCCCGTGATGCCACTGGCGCGTGCCCGGGCGCGCTTCGCCCCGGTGTTCGTGGGCGATGTGGCCGAGCACTTCGTCGAGGCCCTGGAAGACCAGGATACCTTCGGCCAGGGCTTCGAGCTGTGCGGCCCGAAGACCTACACCCTGGGCGACCTGGTGCGGTATGTGGGCCGGGTCTCCGGCCACCGGCGCCCAGTAATCGGCCTGCCCGACTGGGCCGGCAAGCTGCAGGCCAGCGTGCTCGAGTTCGTGCCCGGCAAGCCGTTGTCGCGCGACAACTTCGCCTCGCTGACCATCGACTCGGTCTGCGACGGCGAACAGCAGCTGCCCTGCCCGACCCGCTTAGAATCCATTGCCCCCAGCTATCTGGGCGGTGGGGGCGCGGGGCGCGAGGCCCGCATGCAGCACCTGCGCACGCTCAATCGCGGGGCCAGCCGCGGCTGATCGAAGGGTGAACCGGTAACCGCCATGCAGACCTATCTCGTCGGCGGTGCGGTTCGCGACCGCCTGCTAGGGCGCCCGTTCACGGAGCGCGACTACGTCGTTGTCGGCAGCTCGCCGGAGGCGATGGAGTCCAATGGCTTTCGGCCGGTCGGGCGCGACTTCCCGGTCTTCCTGCATCCCGAAACCCACGAGGAATACGCGCTGGCGCGCACCGAGCGCAAGACCGCACGCGGCTATCACGGCTTCCAGTTCAATGCCTCGCCCGAGGTCACCTTGGAGGACGATCTCGAACGCCGCGATCTCACCATCAACGCGATGGCCGAGGACGCCGACGGCCGCTTGATCGACCCCTACAACGGCCAGGCCGACCTGGAGGCGCGCCGACTGCGGCATGTCTCCCCCGCCTTCGCCGAGGACCCGGTGCGCCTGCTGCGCGTGGCGCGGTTTGCCGCCCAGCTTGCGCCATGGGGCTTCGAGGTCGCGCCCGACACGCTGACGTTGATGCGCGAGCTCGTCACCTCCGGCGAGGTCGACGCCCTGGTACCCGAACGCGTCTGGGCGGAATGCGAGAAGGCCCTGAAGAGTCCGGCACCACGGCGTTTTCTGGAGGTGCTGCGCGAGGCCGGGGCACTCGCCGTCCTGTTCCCCGAGATCGAGCGGCTGTTCGGCGTGCCGCAGCCGGAGCGCTACCACCCGGAGATCGACACCGGCGTGCATACCTTGATGGTGCTGGACCAGGCGACCCAGCTTTCCGATGCACCGGAGGTCCGTTTCGCCGCGCTGGTGCACGACCTCGGCAAGGGCACCACTGACCCGGAGATCCTGCCCAGCCATCACGGGCACGAGGAACGCGGGGTGGACCTGATCCGCGCCCTGACCGAACGCCTGCGCATACCCAATCGCTACCGCGACCTGGCGGTGCGCGTGGCGCGCTACCACGGGCTGGTGCATCGCGTATTCGAGCTGCGCCCGAAGACCCTGATGAAGCTGGTCGACGGCCTGGACGTCCTGCGCCGCCCGGAGAACGTGGAGCCCTTCCTGCTGGCGGTGGAGGCGGACTTCCGCGGCCGCACCGGCTGGGAAGACAAGCCCTATCCACAGGCCGACGCGGTGCGCCGCGCAGTGGCGGCCGCGCAAGGCGTGCAGCCGGCGGCCCTGATAGCCGAGGGACACAAGGGCAAGGCACTGGGCGAGGCCCTGCAGCGCGAGCGCGTTCGCGCCATTGCCGCCGCCCTCGACGAACACCCCGACGCGTAGGAGCCTGCTCGCAGGCGAATGCCCCCGCCAGAGTCCGACGCGGGCAGGGGCATTCGCCTGCGAGCAGGCTCCTACTTGCCTGTTTCGGCCCGTGAACGTACTCTTTCGCGGCTGTCGAGCGCACTGAGGAAACTGCGATGGATTACGCCAAGGCCCGGATCAACATGGTCGAACAGCAGGTCCGCCCCTGGGACGTGCTGGACACCCGTGTACTGGACGTAATGGAAACGCTCCCGCGCGAGCGTTTCATGCCCGAGCCCTATCAGGCCCTGGCGTACGCCGATTCCGAGATCCCCCTGGGGCACGACGAGAACACCCTGCCGCCGGTCGTGATCGGCCGCCTGCTGCAGGCCGTGTCGCCGCAGCCGACCGAAACCGTGCTGGAGATCGGCACCGGTTCCGGCTACGTCACGGCCTGCCTGTCCCATCTGGCGGCCCAGGTCGACAGCGTCGAGCGCATCGACGAGCTGCGCCTGGCCGCCCGCAACCGCCTGACCGATCTCGGCATCGAGAACGCGCAACTGCGCACCGCCTCGGTGACCCCCGACTGGACCCCGCCGCGCCCGCGCTACGACGCGATCATCCTGACCGGCGGCATGACCGAATATGACGACTTCCTCGAGCCCTACCTGACTCTGGGCGGGCGACTGTTCGTGATTACCGGTGACGGTCCGATCATGGAGGCCCAGCTGATCATCCGCACCACCGAGGACGGCTGCCGCCACGAGGAGCTGTTCGAGACCCGCGTGAAGCCGCTGGTGGGCTTCGAGCCAAAGCCCGCCTTCGAATTCTGAGCGGCGCCCGGGGTGCCCATTTCAGGCGCGGGCAGCATGGGGTGGAGATCCCATGCCCGAACCGGCTCTGATAGGATAGGCTTTTCCTAATATCCTTCCGGAGTCGCGTCCATGAACCGTCTGCCGTCGCTTCTCGCCACCGCCGGGCTGGCCCTTGTGATCTCGGCCCCCGCCGCCGCCTCGAGCCTCCTGGAGGTCTACGAGCGCGCCGCCACGGAAGACGCGGAGCTGCGCACCGCCGAGGCGGAATACCGCGGCGTGCTGGAAAATCGCCCGATCACTCGCTCTGCCCTGCTGCCACAGATCTCCGGGCAGGCCGAGGCCGGCGCGTTCTACCGCGACGACCGCGATTCGCAAACCGGCAGCCTCGACGGTCGCCAGACCAGCTTTGGCGTCAATCTCTCGCAGAGCATCTACGACCGCCGCAACTACATTGATCTTGTGCAGGTGGATCTCGAGATCGCCCGCGCCGAGGCGGAACTGGATTCCGCCCGTCAGGACCTGATCCTGCGCGTCTCCCAGGCCTATTTCGACGTACTGATCGCACAGGAGACCCTGGCCTTTCGCGAGGCCGAGGTCGAGGCAATCGAGCGCCAGCTGGAACAGACCGAACGCCGCTTTGAGGTCGGCCTGGTCGCACGCACCGACGTCACCGAGGCCCAGGCCCAGCGCGACCTTGCCGAGGCCGAGCGCATCAGCGCCGAAAACCAGCTGGACCTGACCCGCGAACAGCTCGCGGTGATCACCAATACCTACTGGGAGCAGCTCGACATGCTGCGCGACGACGCCGAGCTGACCCCGCCGGATCCGGCCGACCCGCAGGCCTGGGTGGATATCGCCCTGGCGAACAACCTGGAACTGGCCGCCCAGCGTCTGAGCACAGAGAGCGCGCGCGAGCAGATCCAGCGCCAGCGCGCCGAGGGCCTGCCACGCATCAACCTGAACGCCTCGGTCAACGAGAACCGCTATCACGGCCTTGATGCCGGCACGACCGGCGGGGCGATGTTCTTCGAAGGCACCGAAGCCCAGGTCGGGATCCAGCTGGAGATCCCGTTCTACACCGGCGGTCGTGTCAGCGCCCTGACCCGTCAGGCGCGCGAGAATTTCCAGGCCGCGCAGGAAGGCCAGTCGCTGGTTGAACGCCGCACGACCCAGGACACCCGCAGCGCTTATCTGTCGGTGATCTCCAACAACTCGCGCGTGCGTGCCCTGGAGCAGGCCCTGGCCTCCACCCAGTCCGCGTTCGAGGCGGCCGAGGCCGGCTTCGAGGTGGGCACCCGCACCCAGGTCGACGTCCTGCTCGCCCTGCGCGAGGTCTTCCGCGCCGAGCGCGACTACGCCGAGGCCCGCTACGGCTTCCTCAGCGAGTCGCTGCGCCTGCAGCGCGCCGCCGGCCGCCTGAGCGTGACCGATCTCGAGGCCATCAACCGCCTGCTGGAGTAATGGCCGCTGCCGCTTCCAATCCGCGAGCCCGCTGCGAGCGTACGCGCTCGCGTCTGGTCCTGATCGACCTGCAGGAACGCCTGCTGGCCGCCATGCCGGACGCGCGGGACGAGGTCGAGCGCAATACCGCCCGTCTGATCGAGGCCGCACGCAAGCTGGATATCCCGATCGAGGTCTCGCGTCAGTATCCGCAGGGCCTGGGCGAAGTCACCGCCACTCTGCAGCAAGCGCTCGACGGTTACGGCTCGGTCACCGACAAGACCTCCTTCTCCTGCTGCGCCGAGGATGACCTGCGCGCGCGCCTGACAGGCGGCGACCAGATCATCCTGACCGGCTCGGAGACGCACATCTGCGTGACCCAGACGGCGCTGGAGTTGCTGGACGCAGGCGTGACCGTGTTCGTGGTCGAGGACGGGGTCTGCTCGCGCGACGCCGGGCGCAAGCGCAACGGGCTGGAGCGCCTGCGCGCCGCCGGCGCCATCATTACCAACCACGAATCGGTGCTGTTCGAATGGCTGCGCGACGCGGCCGATCCGCAGTTCCGCGAACTGAGCCAACTGATCCGCTAACCGGAGGATTCCGCAGGGATGCGCATACTCGGCAACATTCTATTGGGCGTCTGGCTGATCCTGTTCGGCCTGCGCGGCCTGCTGGGGCTGCAGTTCCAGTACGACCATTACGTCATCAGCGGCCTGGCGGTGATCGCCGGCATCCTGTTCATCCTGCGACGCTAATCGAGTCCCCATGCGCCTGACACCCGACGAATACCGCAACCAGGAGCACCGCCGCATCACCCTGCTGGGGATGTCCGGTGTCGGCAAGACGCGCCTGTCCAACATGCTCCGGCGCGAGGACTGGTTCCACTACTCGGGGGACTATCGCATCGGAACGCGCTACCTGAGCGAGCCGATCCTGGACAACATCAAGGCCCAGGCGATGGCGGTGCCGTTCCTGCGCGACCTGTTGCGCTCGGACTCGATCCAGATCATCAACAACATCACCGTGGACAACCTGCACCCGGTGGCGAGCTTCCTCGGCAAGCTCGGCAACCCGGAGCTGGGCGGCCTGCCGCTGACCGAATTCAAGCGCCGCCAGACCCTGCACCACCAGGCCGAGGTGCAGGCGATGCTCGACGTGCCGGACTTCATCCACAAGGCGCAAACGCTGTTCGGCTACCCGCATTTCGTCAATGACGCCGGCGGCTCGGTCTGCGAACTGGACAGCCCCGGCGTGCTCGAGACACTGGCCGAGCACACCCTGATCCTGTACATCAAGGCAACGGACGAAGACGAGCGCCAGCTGATCGAGCGCGCCGAGCGCGACCCCAAGCCGCTGTACTACCGCGAGGCCTTCCTCGACCAGCAGCTGGCCGAATACATGCGTGACGAGGGGCTGGACTACGTCGCCCAGATCGATCCGGACGCCTTCGTGCGCTGGGTCTTCTCGCGCCTGTTCCGCGCGCGCCTGCCGCGCTACGAGGCGATCGCCGAGACCCACGGCTACACCATCAGCACCACCGAGCTGGCGCGCGTACGCAACGCGGCCGACTTCGATGACCTGGTCTGCATGGCCCTGGAACGGGAGGCACGCCTCTAATGCCACTTGTCGCCTATTCCGATCTGCCCACCTTTGCCCGTCTGAAGAGCGAGGGCGAGACCGTACTGCCCAGCGACTTCGCGCAGCAGCAGGAGATCCGTGCGCTGCACATCGGGCTGCTGAACATGATGCCGGACGCCGCCCTGTCGGCCACCGAACGTCAGTTCTTTCGCCTGATCGGCGAGAGCAACCAGATCGCGCAGTTCTATATCCACCCGTTCACCCTGCCGCAGCTCAAGCGCGGGCCGAAGGGGCGCGATCACATCAAGCAGTACTACGAGGACTTCGAGGACCTGAAGAAAGAGGGTCTCGACGCGCTGATCATCACCGGGGCCAACGTCACCCAGCCGGACCTGGCACTGGAACCCTTCTGGGAGCCGCTGGCCGAGGTGGTGGACTGGGCCTGGGAAAACGTGACCTCGACGCTTTGCTCCTGCCTCGCCACCCACGCCGTGCTGCAGGCACGCTACGGCGAACACCGCCGGCACATGGGCGAAAAGCTGTGGGGCGTGTTCCCGCACCGCGTGGTGGACCGCGGGCACCCGCTGGTCACCGGCGTGAACACCCGCTTCGACGTGCCGCACTCGCGCTACAACGATGTCTCGCGCGAACAGTTCGAACGCCACGGGCTTCGGGTGCTGGTGGAGAGCGACCAGTCCGGCATCCACCTGGGCGCGTCGCCGGACGGCTTTCGCATGGTCTTCTTCCAGGGCCACCCGGAGTACGACTCCATCAGCCTGCTCAAGGAATACAAGCGCGAGGTCGTGCGCTACATCCAGGGCGAACGCGACGCCTACCCGCCGTTGCCGGAGAACTACCTGATGCCGCAGGCCGCCGCGATCCTCGGCGAGCATCGCGAGCAGGTCGAGGCCGCGCTGGAGCACTGCACCGAGATCCCGGCGCTGCCCGAGGCGCTGCTGCTGGACCGCCTGGACAACACCTGGCACGACACCGCGCTGGCGGTGATCAACAACTGGCTGGGCAACGTTTATCAGCTGACCAACCTCGACCGCCGCAAACCGTTCCGCGACAGCGTCGATCCGAGCGACCCGTTGGCCGGGCGGCGTTAGTCAGCCGCCGTCATTGCGAGGAGCCGAAGGCGACGTGGCAACCTCCCGAAGTTGGCAGTGCGCCAGGTCCCGGTGGCTCCGGTGGGAGGTTGCCGTGTCACTGCGCTCCTCACAATGACGGGGGCAACGCAACGGAAGGACTCCATGGCCGAACATGACCCGGACAAGCTGCCGCGCCCGATCGTCTCCCTGTACGAGACCATCGCCGGGGACGAGGACGCCCGCGTCTGCAAGGACATTCCGGAAAACGCCTGCAGCGCCCAGCCGACTAACTTTTTCGTCCACCTGGTCTCCAACACCCTGAGCAAGATCGGCGACGAGCTGGCCTCGGCCCGCCTGGTCCTCGCCTGGCTATTGGGCGCCCTGGGGGCCCCGGCCGCTTTCGCCGGCTTCCTGGTCCCGATCCGCGAGTCCGGCTCGCTGCTGCCGCAGTTGTTCGTGGCCGCCGCCATCCGGCGGCGGGCCATCCGCAAGGGCTTCTGGATCCTCGGCAGCCTGCTCTCCGGGCTCGCGGTGGCCGGCATGGCCGTGGTCGCGCTGACCCTAGAGGGTGCAGCCGCCGGCTGGGCCATCCTCGGGCTACTGGTGGTCTTTGCGCTTTCGCGCGGGATCAACTCGGTCGCGGCCAAGGACGTGCTGGGCAAGACCATCGCCAAGCATCGCCGCGGCACGGTGATGGGCTACGCCGCGTCGCTGGCCGGGTTCTTCACCCTGGGGCTGGGCATCTACCTCACGCTCGCGAACCTGGAAGAGGCCGGCATAGGCGTGTTCGTGGCCCTGCTGGCCGCCTCGGCCGGGGCCTGGTGGGTCGCCGCCGCGACCTTCACCCGGCTGCGCGAGGATCCGGGTGCCACCGAGGGTGGCGGCAACGCCGTCACCGAGGCCATCAAGTCGATGCGCCTGCTGTGGACCGACCGCGCCTTCGGTCACTTCGTGCTGACCCGCGCGCTGCTGATGAGCACGGCCCTCGCACTGCCCTTCTACGTCCTGCTCGCGGAGGACGCGACCGCCGGTGATCTGGGCACCCTGGGCCTGCTGATCCTCGCCAGCGGCCTGGCCTCGGCCGTCAGCGCCCCGGTCTGGGGCCGGCTGTCCGACCGCTCCGCCCGCTGGGTCCTGATCCTCTCGGGACTCCTTGCAGCCGGCCTCGGCATCGCGGTCGCCCTGAGCGTCTGGCTCGCGCCCGTCGGCACCGACCATGCGCTGGTCCCCGGCGGCTGGGTCTATGCGACCCTGTTCTTCCTGCTCGGGGTCAGCCATGCCGGCGTGCGTCTGGGCCGCAAGACGTACCTGGTCGACATGGCAACCCAGGAAACGCGCGCCGCGTTCACCGCCGTCAGCAACACCGTCATCGGCGGCCTGCTACTGATCGGCGGCCTGTTCGGGCTGCTGGCCCAGCTGGCCGGCACCGAAGTCGCCATCTTCGTGCTCGCGCTGATGAGCCTGGCCGGCGCCGTGAGCGCCTGGCTCATGGGCGAAGCCTGACGCCCGCCTCGTCCCCGCCGACTCCGCCGGCTGGCCACGGCTCGTCGTCGGTGCTTACATGCCTTCGCCCAGCCGCCTGCCCTGTTGTGGCTGGTCCGGGTTCGTCCTCCGGTGTTTACGGTGCCTTCGTCCGGCCGCCTGCCACGCGCTCTCTCGCGAGCGCACCGCGAGGTACTTTCTTGCTTGCCCAAGAAAGTACCCAAAGAAGGGCACCCGGATTTCGCCCGGGAACCTCGCTCCGGACGCGCTGGGCCGGCGGCGCTGAACTCGCTACGCTGCGCTTCGCTCAGACATCCAGCGCCTTCTCCCAGCCCATCACGCCCTCCGCGAGGGGCTCCATACGGGAGGAGAAGGTCAAGACAGACGGTATCCGGACACCAGCAGCCAGCCCCTGTCCCGTAGGGTGCGGTTGAGCGCAGCGCAACGCACCGGTCCCCGCGCCGTGCGGACCCGTGATGCGATTCGCTGCGCTCATCACATCCTACGCCCCCCGGCGCCCGCTTCGCGGGCGCGGCACGCCATGGCCGCAGGCCGAGCGTGCCAAAGATGCCGGAAGACCCAGCCTCCATCCATGAGCAACATCGCCGGGACGGCCGTTGTTTGGACCTTCCCCCCGTTGTCGTCGCGCCGAGTGGAGAGGCTTTTCGCGGGATTCAAGGCGCTGGATGTCTGAGCGGAGCCGCAGGCGGCCGGACGAAGCCACCGTAAACACCGACGACGAACCAGGGCCAGCCTCTCCCGGGAGGCGGCAGAACGAATGCGATTCCTGCTCCGGGATGGCGAGCCTGTAAGGCGTCACGGTGCGCGCTACGGCACGCCAAGGTGATAGTCTTGGCGCCCGCAACAACACTTGCTCGCGACCGGAATTCGAATGGCACTGCTCACCCTGCGCAACATCCACCTGGCCTACGGCATGGCCTCCCTGCTTGATGGCGTCAACATGAGCCTGGAGCCCGGCGAACGCGTCGCGATCGCCGGGCGCAACGGCGAGGGCAAGTCCACCCTGCTCAAGGTCATCACCGGCGAGGCCCAGGCCGATTCCGGCGAACTGACCCGCCAGGATGGCCTGACCACCGCCTACCTGACCCAGGAACTACCGCCCGGGATCGAAGGCACGGTCTTTGACGTGGTCGCCGAGGGCCTCGGCGAGGCCGGCCGGTTGCTGGAACGTTTCCACCACCTGAGCCAGGCCGCGGCATCGGGTGACATGGACGCCCTGGACAAGATGGGTCCAGTGCAATCGAAACTCGACGCCATCGACGGCTGGAGTCTGCAGAACCGGGTGGAGACCACGATTTCGCACCTGAGCCTGGATCCCGAGGCGCAGTTCGCCGCGCTGTCGGGCGGGCTGAAGCGACGGGTGTGGCTGGCGCGCGAGCTGGTGCAACGCCCGCAATTGCTGCTGCTCGACGAACCCACCAACCACCTGGACGTGGCCGCGATCCGCTGGCTGGAACAGTTCCTGATCGAAAGCGGACTGACCGTGGTGTTCATCAGCCATGATCGCCAGTTCATGGAGAGCGTGGCCACGCGCATCCTCGAGCTGGACCGCGGGCATCTGTACGAGCACCCACCATCCATCGAGGCCTTCCGCGAGCGCCAGGCCGAAAGGCTGGAAACGGAGGCCACCCAGCGCGCGGAGTTCGACCGCAAGCTGGCCCAGGAGGAGGTCTGGGTGCGCCAGGGCATCAAGGCGCGACGCACCCGCAACGAAGGCCGCGTGCGGGCACTTCAGGCATTGCGTCGCAAGCGTGCCGAACGCCGTGAACGCGGCGGCCAGGTGAAGATGAAGCTGAGTCCGGAGCAACGCTCCGGACGCCTGGTGATCGAGGCGGAACACGCCGATTTCGGTTACGACACCCCCATCGTGCGCGACGTGAACCTGCTGCTGCAGCGGGGGGATGCCCTGGGCATCGTCGGACCCAACGGGGCCGGCAAGACCACCCTGCTGCGCGGGCTCCTGGGCCAGATGGAGCCGCTCGCAGGCAGCGTCAAGCTGGGCACCCAGCTGGAGATCGCCTACTTCGACCAGGCCCGTGCCCGCCTGGACGAGGCGACCACAGTTCAGGATGCGGTCGGCGAGGGCCGCGACCGGGTCATGGTCAACGGCGAGAGCCGCCACATCCTGTCCTATCTGGAAGACTTCCTGTTCCCGCCCGCGCGTGCCCGCCAGCCGGTATCGGCGCTGTCGGGGGGCGAGCGCAACCGCCTGCTGCTGGCCAAACTGTTCCTCCGCCCGGCCAATCTGCTGGTGCTGGATGAACCCACCAACGACCTGGACGTGGAGACGCTGGAGCTGCTGGAGCAGCTGCTGATCGAGTACACCGGCACCGTTATCGTGGTCAGTCACGACCGCTCTTTCCTCGACAACGTCGCGACCTCGACCCTGGTCCTGCCGGGCGATGGCGCGGTCGAGGAGTTCGTCGGCGGCTGGTCCGACCTGCCCGAACGGGTCACCCGGCGCCTGCTGGAGGGCGAGTCCGGAGCGACCGCGAAGGCCGAGCCCGCGGCCAAACCCGCGGCGCCCGCACCCGAGCCGGCACCGGCGGCCCCACGCAAACGGTCCTACAAGACCGCGCGCGAACTGGAGGCCCTGCCGGCACGGATCGAGGCCCTGGAACAGGAACAGCAAAGCCTGACCACGGCCATGACCGAACCGGATGCCCTGCGCGACGGTGACCGCATGCGCGAACTGCAGGCGCGGCTGGAAGCCGTCGAGTTAGAACTGGCCCACTGCTACGAGCGCTGGGAACAGCTGGAATCCGACTGAGCCCCGGCACGTCTACCCTGCGGCGACGCCCTGAATAACCGGCTCAACTCTGAGCGCGGCCGGCCGTAACAGGGGTTGAATAACCACCTTTCGAGTCCGCGGTCGTAATGGCCGCGGCCGGTTCGTGAAGCGCCGGACACAAGGCGCCCAGAAGGAGTCATCGCATGCTGGACAAACTCTCCATTCGGGGGCTGCTGATCGCCGGCTTTGGCCTGGTGGTTGCCATTTTGATCATCAACTCCCTGCTGGCCCTGCGCGCGATGAGTACGGGCAGCCAAGGGGTTGAGCAGCTCACCCAGGCCGACTACCCGGCGGTAGCCCGGGTCAATGACGTCGAGCAATTGCTGCAGGAGAGCGCTGCGTTTCTCGGGTTCTACCTGATGAGCGAGGAGCAGTCCCACCGCGACGCGTGGCAAAACGCGATGCGTGACCTCGATGGCGCAACCCGGGCCCTGAACGAGAACCCGGTGATCGCCGCCGACGAGGAGCTGTCCGCCAGCGCAACCGAGGTCCGCCGGCTGGTCAACCAGTTCGCCAGCTTCGAGGACCGACTGATCGAGGTTGCCGAAAACGCCGCCGAAAACATGCCGGCGCTGGGAATCGCCAATGCCCGGGCCAACCCTGCCAGCCGCGAGATGACCCAGCAGACCAACATGATGATCAGCGCCGAGATGGGCCTCCCGCGCTTCCAGCGGTCCTGGGATCGTCTCGACACCCTGCATGACCTGCGCATGTCGGTGGTGCAGGTCACCTCGAACCTGCGCGGCTTTATCGCCTTCCGTGACGATGCCTTCCGCGAGAATGTCCGACTGTTCGCGACTCGCACCAACGACATCACTGCACAGCTGATGGACCAGTTCGACGATCTGGACTTCGAACAGCAGATCGCGCTGGAGGACTTTCAGGGGGCGCTGGACACCCAGAACACGGCGCTGGATGACCTGATTGAGATCCACGGCAGCGAACAGGCGCTGCAAGACGCCTACCTGATCCGTACCGAGATCGGGCCCGGTCTGATCGAGGCGCGTGACCACCTGCAGGGGCTCAGCGAGCGGATTACCAATCGCGCCGAGCGCAGCGCCGCCGCCCTGACCGCCGACATGCGCGCGACCCAGACCACCCAGGGCGTGCTGGCCCTGATTGGCGTGATCCTGGGCTTGGCCGGCGCGGTGTTCATCATCCTGGTGGTCCGGCGCGCCCTGGCCCACTCGACCGCGGCACTCGAGGAGATCGCGGACGGCGATGGCGACCTGAGCCGTCGCCTGGACGAGAACGGCCTGATCGAAACCGCACAGCTGGGCCGGGCCTTCAACCGCTTCACCGACAAGATCGCCCAGGCCATCGGCAATGCCCGCGGCGGTACCGAGACGCTGAATCGCGCCACCGAGAACCTGAACCAGGAGGCCTACCAGGCCCGCGAGGCCGTCTCGCGCCAGCGCGACGAGACCGACCGCGTCGCCACCGCGATCAACGAACTGCAAAGCAGCGCCGAGGAGATCGCCCGCAACACCGATGCGACCTCCCAGGCGGGCCAGGAGGCCGGGAATGCAGTGAACAACGGCTCCGAGGTGATGAGCAAGAACATCGAGTCCATGGCCTCGCTGCTCGGGACGGTCGAACAGGCGGCCGACACCGTGGCCAAGCTGGGCGAGGACTCGAAGCAGATCGGGACCATCCTCGAGGTGATCCGCGGCGTGGCCGAACAGACCAACCTGCTGGCCCTGAACGCGGCCATCGAGGCCGCCCGCGCCGGTGAACACGGCCGCGGCTTCGCGGTGGTGGCCGACGAGGTACGCAAGCTGGCGACCCGTACGCAGGAATCCACCGACGAGATCGAGACCATGATCGCGCGCCTGCAGTCCGCCACCACCAGCGCGGTGAAGGCCATGCAGCACGGCCAGGAAGAGGCCGAGGCCACCATGGAGCACACCTCCGAGGTGAACGGTGCCCTGCAACAGATCCGCCAGTCGGTGACCACGATCGTGGAGATGACCGAGCAGATCGCGGTCGCCTCGCGCGAACAGAGCACGGTAGTCGAGGACATCAACCGCAACATCGTGCAGATCTCCGACGAGGCGGATCAGTCGGCCAATACCGCCGACCGCGTCAGCGCCGCCTCCGACGAGCTCAAGCAGGTAGAGAAGGAGATCCAGCAGGCACTGGCCCAGTTCCGGCTCTGACCGGGCGGGTTACAGACTCCGGGCCTCCAGCCAGTTCCGGGCGGCGCGACGCAACCTTCGGGTCACGCCGCGCCGCCCGGAAACGTCCAGCTCGCGTGCCAGTCGGTCCCAGTCGATGGGCTGCGCCAGGCTCGCCTCGAGCAGCTGACCTTCCGGCTCGTCCGGCGGCGCCACCGCCAACTGCCGCAGCAACGCGGGAAGCGCCCACTCCAGGGGCCGCGCCCGCTGGGAAAAGGCTCGGACCTCCTTCAGATCCGCCACCGGGTCAACCGGCGACAAGCGACAATCTCCCTTCGCATCCTGATCCCCAAGGACTTCGCTCACCATGGCTGCGGTCGTGTCCAGCAGGAACCGTGGATGCCAGGCCGGCCAGTCGCGCCGAAAGGCCGCCAATGCTTGTTGCAGCCGGGGCTGCAATCGGGGCGCGGTCGCACGCAGGACCACGCCGCTCACCTGGCCACTGGCCGCATCCGGCTGGATGCCGACTCGCACCAGGCCATAACCGGCGCGCTGCCAAAGGTGCAGCAACACAGGTTGCAGCCCGAAACTCGCGCCAATCAGCGCCACCCCCTTGGCACCAGCCCGGTCCTCGACCGCACGCAACAGACGACTCCCCAGGCCCTGCCCCTGCCAGTGCGGATGCACCGCAATGCGCTGAATGCGCCACGCGCCCTCCCCCGCCAGGTCGAAGTCACCCCGGGCCGCAACGGTGCACGGCAGGAAATGCCCCTGCGGGCGCCGTTCGCCCGACCAAACCGCTTCGGCTAGCGCGCGCTCCAGTCCGCCCTCTTCCTGGATCAAAACCACCCCGAACAGGGCGCCATCCGCCGCCCCTTCCAGCAGCAACAGGTGAACACCCGCATCATCCAGCCAGCGCGCCAGATCGGAGGGCCGTGTGCGGTAATGGGCATCTGCCAGCAGGCCCATTACCGCCTCCAGGGTTTGCGGCGTGTCCGCGAGCGCCGTGCCCGTGCTCCAGCGCAGCCGTACAGCCTGGGAGACCGGGGGGCGACTCACCGCCTCCAGCAGGAACAGCCGATTCAGCCAGTCCTCGAGCGGATCGCCCGGGGCCCAGCGGACCGGTGTATCCAGGGTCTGTAGCCGTACGCAAAAGCCCGCCCCCTCCAAGGCCGGCAGCGCACGCAGCCGAAAGCCCTGCCCGCTCCCCTCGAAGCCGCCGGTCGTGGTCGCCAGCACCAGGCGCCGTGCGCGTCGAGCCAGCCGCAACAGTCGATCCACGGGCAGGTTCGCCGCCTCGTCGATCATCAGGGTATCCGGCGATTCCGGCGCCTGCCGCAGGACATCCGGCGCCATGAACACCTCCCCCGGGTCCGGCGCACGCGTCCATTGCCGGGCACGCTGCAGCAGGGCATCCACCGCCCCCCGCCCCGGGGCGGTCAATGTAATTCCCGCAGCGCCCCGCTGCAGCGCGGCGCCCAGGTACTCGCCCAGCACGGTTGATTTGCCCCGCCCGCGCGGCGCAATCAGCACCAGGCAATTTCCCGGGGCCAGACGATCCAGACGCTCGAGGACGGCCACCTGATCCGGCGTCCAGGCAAAGGGGAGTGCCGGACTTGCTGGGATCGCCGGCAGCGCGGCAACCGGACACGAAGCGTCCAGGCTGTTCACCCAGGCATCGGCCAGCGCGGCCTGCCAACGGCGGGAGAAGGCCCCTTCACGCACCCCATCATCGAGGATCAACAGCGCCCCGCCCCCACGCAGCAGGCCCGCGGCCATCACCAGGGCATCCACGGCAAGGGGAGCGTGCGACTCGAACACCAGCGCCTGGACCTCCCGCCCTAGCCAGTGGCCCATCTGCGCGGGTGCCACCCGCGGGACCCCCTCAGGCCCGGAACAGCCCACCCACAACACGGGAGCATGCGCCGCCGCAGCCAGCAACCACTCGCCGGCCCGGCGGAAGCTGCCCGCATCAGCCGGCAGGCGGTAGAGTGTTCGGGGCTCCATCCAGGTGTGATCTCTCAAGCGGTGGCCAAAGGAGAACACGGATGAATCGACTCCAGCGCGCGCGTGTACATTAATCAGTGCTTCCCTGGCATCGTGGTAGACGATCTGCACATTCTATTCAGTCCAAGACAAGGAGGAACTCATGCAAGAGCGCAGCATTGCTTCCGCACTGGTGACCGGCAACTCGAGCGGCCTCGGCCTGGGCATGACCCGGGTTCTGCTGGAACAGAGTGCACGGGTCTACGGCATGAGCCGGCGCGGCTGCCCCGAGGCCGGGGTGAGTGGCGACGAACAGGTGGACCTAAGCGATTTCGGCGCCACACAGGACGCAATGGAACGCCTGTTGCAGGGCGTGGAGTCGCTGGATCTGGTGATACTCAACGCCGGGCTACTGGGCCACATGCAGCGCATGCAGGACGCGCCGATGGACGAGTTGCGCCTGCTGATGGACGTGAACACCTTCGCCAACAAGGTCATCCTCGACGCGCTGCTGAAGCATCGCGTGGCCGTCGGCCAGATCATCGCGATCTCCTCCGGCGCGTCGGTCTCCGGGCATGCCGGCTGGAGCGGCTATTCGCTGTCCAAGGCCGCGCTGAACATGATGATGCAGCTCTACGCCCACGAATTCCCCGAAGAGACCGCCATCAACGCCTTCGCCCCGGGCCTGGTCGACACCACGATGCAGGACTACCTGTGCGACGAGGCCGACCGCGAGAGCTTCCCGGTGCTCCAGCGCCTGAAGGCGGCGCGCGGTACCCCGGACATGCCCGACCCGGAAAACGCCGCGCGCGCCATCCTAGATGCCCTGCCGCGCCTGCGCCACACGACCCGCGGCAGCTTCGTCGACATCCGCCAACTCTGACGCCCGTTTCTGTTTCGCACGCAGAAAACCGTAGTGGAAACGCTCTTGATTCTGCCTTTCTTCGCGGCCTTGTGCGGTTCGGGCGCGGACCGCGACCCAACCCGGAAAATCGGCTTCGCAGCGCCAAAAAAGGTTCATGAAGGTGCGTTGGATTTTGCCTGGGATGGCGCGTATAGTCGGGAGCGTGATTCGTGGTTGAGCGACAACACTAGGAAGTTTCTAGTTTCTGAACCAGTGCTCCCGTTGATCTGTTGGCAGCATGCCGCGAACACATTTGTTAGTTACATGAAGAGGTTACAAGTTGTGAATACTGGTGTTGTGAAGTGGTTCAACGAGAGCAAGGGTTTTGGTTTCATTACCCCCGATGATGGCGGCAAGGACGTGTTCGTCCATTTTTCCGCGATCAGCGGTTCGGGTTTCAAGACCCTGGCCGAAGGCCAGAAGGTCTCCTTTGAAATCCAGGAAACCGCCAAGGGCCTGGCCGCCGGCGAAGTGACCGCCATCTAAGGCGCCACTCCCAAGGCTGACGGCTCCTTCGTTGGACCGTCCGAAAAGGCCGCCTCCGGGCGGCCTTTTTCGTGTCCGGCGTTTTGCATTCACCACCAAACGCCCCCCTATCCCCTCTGTACCCTCTGTACCCTCTGTACCCTCTGTACCCTCTGTACCCTCTGTACCCTCTGTACCCTCTGTACCCTCTGTACCCTCTGTGTGCGATCGCTCTTTACTTGGAAGTAACGGGTAGGATGCGTTGAACGCAGTGAAACGCATCGGGGTCGGGCCGTCCCACGGATCGATGCGATTCGCTACGCTCATCAGCATCCTACCCACCACCAAACGCCCTCCCTATCCCCTCCGTGATCGCTGCGCCCTCTGCGGCCTCTGTGGTGCAATCGCTCTTGAGCTTGCCCTTCTTCGTGTGTGTGCGAGCTTCGTGGAGGATGCAGAAGTTCATCGAGAATGATTCAAGTACACTGCGGGGCTTTCCCGTAGGCTGCCCCCGCACGCGATGAACCGCCTGTTTCGCTCCACCGCCGTCGTCAGTGGCATGACCATGATCTCCCGGATCATGGGCTATCTGCGCGACATGGTGCTGGCGGTCACCTTCGGCGCCGGACCGGCCACCGACGCCTTTTTCGTCGCCTTCCGCATCCCGAATTTTCTGCGCCGACTGTTCGCCGAGGGCGCCTTCAACCAGGCCTTCGTTCCGGTGTTCGCGGAGTTTCGCGAGAAGCGCGGGCGCGAGGCCCTGCGTGATTTGCTGGATCACACCGCCGGCACCCTGATGACGGTGGTCACCGTCGTGACCCTGATCGGGATCCTGGCGGCGCCGGCACTGATCTGGGTGTTCGCCCCGGGGCTGGGCACCCAGGAGGCCGGGCGCCAGGACCTCGCCGCAGCCATGCTGCGGATCACCTTCCCTTATCTGCTGTTCATCTCGCTGACCGCGATGGCGGCCGGCATTCTCAACAGCATCGGGCGCTTTGCGGTGCCGGCCTTCACCCCGGTATTCCTGAACCTGTCGATGATCGTCGCCGCGCTGTGGCTGGCGCCGATGTTCGACGAGCCGGTGGTCGCCCTGGCCTGGGGGGTGTTTATCGCCGGTGCCCTGCAACTGGCCTTCCAGATCCCCTTTCTGTGGCGCGCGGGGCTACTGCCGCGCCCGCGCTTTGGACGCGCCCACGAGGGGGTGCGCCGGATCGTGAAGCTGATGCTGCCGGCGATCCTCGGGACCTCGGTGGTACAGATCAACCTGCTGGTGGACACCCTGATCGCGTCGTTCCTGGTGGCCGGATCGATCTCCTGGCTGTACTTCGGCGACCGCTTCGTGGAGCTGCCGCTGGCCCTGTTCGGGATCGCGATCGGCACGGTGATCCTTCCGCGCCTGGCGCGGCAGTACAACCTGGCCGACCCGGCCGCCTTCGGTCGCACCCTGGACTGGGCCCTGCGCCTGGCGATGCTGGTCGCGCTGCCGTCGATGGTCGGCCTGGTCGTGCTGGCAGTGCCGATCCTGGCCACGCTGATCCAGTATCAGGCCTTCACCCAGTTCGATACCTACATGACCGCGATGGCCCTGGCGGCCTATGCCCTGGGCCTGCCCGGTTTCATCCTGATCAAGGTGCTGGCGCCTGGCTTCTTCGCTCGCCAGGACACCAAGACCCCGGTGAAGATTGCGATCATCGCCATGCTCTGGAACATGGTGCTGAACGGCGCCTTTGTGCTGCCGTGGTATCTCTCCGGCACGCCCGGAGCGCACGCCGGACTGGCGCTGGCCACCTCGGCCTCGGCCTATATCAACGCCGGGCTGCTCTACCGCGGGCTGATCCGCGAGGGCATCTACCAGCCAGGACCGGGGTTGCGCTCGTTACGCCTGGGGCTGCCCCTGGGACTCGCCGCGATGATCGGGGTGCTGATCTGGCTCTCGCCGGAGTTCAGCCAGTGGACCGAGTGGTCCGTCGACACCCGCCTGCTGGCGCTCACCGGCCTGATCCTGGCCGGTACCGCCACACTCGCCGCCACGTTGTGGCTGACCGGCGTGCGCCCGCACCACTTGCTGCTGCGCGAAGGCACCGATCAATGATGCCGGGGAAGGCCCCGGCGGGTTATACTTTCGGTTTTGCGCGGGATCGGGGCGATGCGGCTGATTCGCGGCCTGGGGCCGGCCGACAGCAAGGCGTTCGAGGCAGCCGGCATGCATGGCGCGGTGGTGACCATTGGCAACTTTGATGGTCTGCATCGTGGTCATCAGGCTGTTCTGGGACGGCTACTCGAGGCGGCGCAGGATCGCCAGGCGCCGGCGCTCCTGATGACCTTCGAGCCGTTGCCACGCGAGTACTTCGCCGCACGCTCCCAGGCCCCCGCGCCACCCGGCCGCCTGCAGCGGCTGCGCGATCGCCTGGTGACGCTGGGCGACAGCGCCCTCGGCGCAGCCTGGGTCCTGCGTTTCGACGCGCAGCTGGCGGGGCTTTCGGCCACGGCCTTCATGGAGGAGGTCCTGCATCGCCGTCTGGGCGCCCGCCATGTGCTGGTGGGCGACGACTTCCGTTTCGGACGCGGACGCGAGGGCGATCGGTCGGCCCTGCAGACGGCCGGCAAACGTCTTGGCTTCACCGTCGAATCCACCCCGACGGTGCGTGACGCCGAGGGGCGCATCAGCAGCACGCGGGTGCGCGCCGCCGCCGTGGCCGGCGACTTCGCCCGCGTGGCGGAACTCCTGGGGCGGCCCTACCGGCTGCACGGCCGGGTTGCACACGGCGACAAGCGCGGGCGCACCATCGGCTTTCCCACCGCGAACCTGCGCCTGGGGCCATGGCCGCTGGCACTGCGCGGGGTGTACTCCGGCTGGCTGCGCCGGGCCTCCGGCGAGGCCCTGCCCGCCGTCGCCAACATCGGCTGGCGTCCGACGGTGGGTGGCACCGAACAGCGTCTGGAGGCCCACGTACTCGAGGGCCAGCCCGACCTGTACGGCGAAGCCGTCTGTTTTGAACCCGTCGCGCAGGTGCGCGGCGAGCAACGCTTCGAGGGACTGGAGGCGCTGCGCGCGCAGATCGCGCGTGACGTCGAAACCGCCCGCACGCAACTCTCCGCACACGACTGAAACCGGCCCGCAGGGCCGATCCGGAACTCGCTAATGGCACGCAAACCGGCACCGCCGAATCCCTACAAGGACACCCTCAACCTGCCCGAGACGGCCTTCCCCATGCGCGCCGGCCTGGCGACGCGGGAGCCCGAGTGGCTGGAGGCCTGGAAGGCCGAGGACCGCTACCAGCGCCTGCGCGAATACTGTGCCGGGCGGCCGCGCTTCGTGCTGGCCGACGGCCCTCCGTATGCGAACGGCTCGATCCACGTCGGCCACGCGGTCAACAAGATCCTCAAGGACGTGATCGTGAAGAGCCGCACGCTGGCCGGCTTCGACGCCCCCTACGTGCCGGGCTGGGACTGCCACGGCCTGCCGATCGAGCTGAAGGTGGAACAGAAGCTGGGCAAGGCCGGGCGCGACGTGGACGCCGCGACCTTCCGCAAGGCCTGTCGCGAATACGCCCAGGAGCAGGTGGACGGCCAGAGCGCGGACTTCCAGCGTCTGGGCGTGCTGGGAGACTGGGACAACCCCTACCTGACCATGAACTATCAGGTGGAGGCGGACACCGTCCGCGCGCTGGGTACCATCTTCAAGCGTGGCCACGTGCAGATGGGCGAGAAGCCGGTGCACTGGTGTGTCGACTGCGGCTCGGCCTTGGCCGAAGCGGAGGTCGAGTACGAGGACAAATTCTCGCAGGCGATCGACGTGCGCTTCCGCGTGGTCGACGACATCGACTTCCTGCGCCGCTTCGACGGCATCGACGGCTCGCGCGGCCCGATCAGCGTGGTGATCTGGACCACCACCCCATGGACCCTGCCGGCCAACCAGGCGGTCGCCCTGCACCCGGAACTGGACTACGCCCTGGTGGAGCTGGAGCACGAGCGCATCCTGCTGGCGGAGGACCTGGTCGAGGACTGTCTGGCGCGCTACTCCCTGGGCGAGGGCCACATCGTGGCACGCACCAAGGGTCAGGCGCTGGAAGGCCTGATGCTGCGCCACCCGTTCCTGGAACGCGACGTGCCGCTGATCCTCGGCGATCACGTGACCACCGAGACCGGTACCGGCGCGGTGCACACCGCCCCCGGCCACGGCCAGGAGGACTATGCGGTCGGGCTGCAGTACAGCCTGCCGGTGGAAAACCCGGTGGGCCCGGATGGCCGCTTCCTGCCCGACACCCCGCACTTCGCCGGCGAGAACGTGCACCAGGCCAACGGCCACGTGATCGACGTGCTGAAGGAGCACGCCGCGCTGATCGTGGCGGTCAAGTTCGAGCACAGCTATCCACATTGCTGGCGCCACAAGACCCCGATCATCTTCCGCGCGACGCCGCAGTGGTTCATCAGCATGGACCGCGCCGAGCTGCGCGCCGATGCCCTGAAGGCCATCGCCGACACAGAGTGGATGCCGAGCTGGGGGCAGGCCCGGATCCACGGGATGGTGGTGAACCGCCCGGACTGGTGCATCTCGCGCCAGCGCAACTGGGGCGTGCCGATCCCGTTCTTCGTGCACAAGGAAACCAACCGCCTGCATCCGCATACCGCAGAGCTGATCGAGACCATCGCACAGCGCATCGAGCGCGACGGTATCGAGGCCTGGTTCCAGCTGGATCCGCAGGAATTGCTGGGCGAGAAAGCGGGCGACTACGTGAAGCTGAACGACACGCTGGACGTCTGGTTCGACTCCGGTGTGCTGCACTCCACGGTCGTGGAGAAACGCCCGGAACTGGGCGAGCTGCCGGTGGACCTGTTCCTGGAGGGCTCGGACCAGCACCGCGGCTGGTTCCAGTCCAGCCTGCTGACCAGCGTGGCCATGCGCGGCGAGGCGCCCTACAAGGCGGTGCTGACCCACGGCTTCACGGTGGACGAGAAGGGCGAGAAGATGTCCAAGTCGCGCGGCAACGTGGTCGCGCCACAAGAGGTGGTCTCCACCCTGGGGGCGGACATCCTGCGCCTGTGGGTCGCGGCGACCGACTTCTCCGGCGAGATGGCGATCTCCAAGGACATCCTCGACCGCACCGCCGATGCCTATCGCCGCATCCGCAACACTACGCGCTTCCTGCTGGGCAACCTGAACGGCTTCGAGCCGGCCGAGCACGCCCTGCCGCTGGAGGATCTACTGCCACTGGACCGCTGGATCGTCGCCCGCGCACTGCAGGTACAGGGCCAGGTCACGCAGGCCTACGACGGCTACCAGTTCCACCAGATCTACCAGCGGGTACACAACTTCTGCTCGGTGGAGCTGGGCAGTTTCTACCTGGACGTGATCAAGGATCGTCAGTACACCACCCAGGCAGACTCGCACGCCCGCCGCTCGGCACAGACCGCGCTATATCACGTGGCCGAGGCCCTGACCCGCTGGGTGGCCCCGATCCTGACCTTCACCGCCGAGGAGATCTGGGAACTGCTGCCCGGCGAGCGTCCGGACAGCGTGCTGTTCGCCACCTGGTACGAGGGGCTGGCGCCCCTGCCGGAAGACGCCACGTTCTCCGATGGCGACTGGGACCGCATCCTGGAGGTGCGCACCCATGTCGCCCGCGCCCTGGAACTGGCGCGCAACGAGCAGGGCATCGGCGCCTCGCTGAATGCCGAGATCGACCTGCACCTGCCGGCCGACTCGAGTGCCCGCAGCCTGCTGGAACGCCTCGGAGACGAATTGCGCTTCGTGCTGATCACCTCCGAGGCACGCCTCGCCGAAGGCGCCGCACCGGAAGCGGCGCATGCCGCGGAACTCGGCGACGGGACGCCGCTGGGCGTGGCGGTGCACAAGAGCGAACAGCCCAAGTGCGCCCGCTGCTGGCACCGCCGCCCGGACGTCGGTCAACACAGCCAGCATCCGGAACTGTGCGGGCGCTGCGTCAGCAACGTGGACGGTCCGGGCGAGACCCGGCACTTCGCCTGATGGACTTGCGGGGGTCCGGCCTCGGCCCGGGGCTGCTCATCGCGGTGGCCATCGTGCTGGCCGACCAGGTCACCAAGGTCTGGGCGGAGCATGCGCTGACGCTGTTCGCGCCGGTCGAGGTCACGAGCTTCTTCAACCTGTCGCTGGTGTACAACCCGGGTGCGGCCTTCAGCTTCCTGGCCGGGGCCGGGGACTGGGGCCGCTGGCTGCTGACCGGCATTGCCGTGGCGATCGGGCTTCTGATCCTCGTCTGGCTGGCCCGCCTGCCGCGCCAGGCCTGGTGGTCGGTGACCGCCCTGGGCCTGGTGCTGGGCGGCGCCATCGGCAACCTGATCGACCGCGTGCGCTACGGCGCGGTGGTGGATTTTCTGGACTTTCACTGGGCGGGCTATCACTGGCCGGCCTTCAACGTGGCGGACATGGCCATTGTTGTGGGGGCGATCACGCTGATCGTCGCCACCTTCATCGAGGGCGATCGCAGCCACTCGGGCAACACAGACTAGTCGGGAGCACACATGACCACGGCCACCAAGGGCGCGCACATCGAGATGCACTACCGCCTGATCCTGGAAAACGGCTTTGTCGTGGACGGGACGGGCGAAGAACCCATCACCCTGGAGATCGGTTCCGGCGAGATCCTGCCCGGGCTGGAGGATCTGCTGGTCGGTCTGATCGCGGGCGACCACCGGGAATTTGCGATCGAGGCCGGCGTCATGTTCCCGTTTCGGGACCAGGCGGCGGTGCAGGAAATGCCGCGCTCGCAGTTCCCGGCCGACCTGCCGCTGGAAGTGGACTACATCTACGAGTTCAACAGCCCGGCCGGCGATGCCGTACCCGGCCGCATCGAAGCGGTGGAGGACGACACCGTGACGGTGGATTTCAACCACCCGCTGGCGGGGCAGAACTTCACCTTCGAGGTGGATGTGCTATCGGTAAGTGAACCGCAATAGGTCGCAGGAGAGTCTCCTATGAGCATGCAGGCCCAGCTCGCCAATCCGCGCGGTTTCTGCGCCGGGGTGGAACGCGCCATCGAGATCGTGGAACGTGCCCTGGAGATCTACGGCGCGCCGCTGTACGTCCGCCATGAAGTGGTGCACAACCGGCACGTGGTCGGGCGTCTGACGGATGCCGGCGTGCACTTTGTCGACGAGCTGGACGAGGTCCCCGACGGCCAGGTGGTGATCTTCTCCGCCCACGGCGTGCCCAAGCGTGTGCAGCAGGAGGCCGAACAACGCGGCCTGACGGTGTTTGACGCCACCTGCCCGCTGGTCACCAAGGTGCATCTGGAGGTAGCGCGCTACGCCCGCGAGGGCCGCGAGGTGGTGCTGATCGGCCACGCCGGGCACCCCGAGGTCGAGGGCACCCTGGGCCAGTTCGATGATTCCCGGGGCGGGAGCATGATGCTGGTCGAGACCATCGCGGACGTCGAGAACCTGGAGGTGGCCAACCCCGACCGGCTTGCCTTCGTGTCCCAGACCACGCTGTCGATGGACGACACCGCCGGGATCATCGACGCCCTGACCGCGCGCTTCCCGAAGATCGAAGGCCCGCGCAAGATGGACATCTGCTACGCCACCCAGAACCGCCAGGACGCGGTGAAGGACCTGGCGAAGCAATGCGACCTGCTGCTGGTGGTCGGCTCGAAGAACAGTTCGAACTCCAACCGCCTGAGCGAGATCGGCGCACGCATGGGCGTGGAGTCCTATCTGGTGGACGGCGCAACCGACATCGACCCGGCCTGGCTCGAGGGCAAGAGCCGCATTGGCGTCACCGCCGGCGCCTCGGCCCCGGAGATCCTGGTCAACGAGGTGCTCGACTTCCTGCGCGGACACGGCGTCGACGCCGTCTCCGAACTCGCCGGCCGCGAAGAGACCATCACCTTCTCCATCCCCACCGGCCTGCGCCGCGAATCCGCCTGACCCGCCCCATCCTTCCTTGCGCCGATTTGTTCACCACGAAGCGCACGAAGAGATGAAGAGGGCAAGGCGAATGAACCACAGAGGTCACGGAGATAACCAGGGATGGCTTTGTGGCGGGCAGGATGCCGATGAGCGCAGCGAATCGCATCGGCCACATGTAACGGCCCGACCCTGATGCGTTTCGCTACGCTCAACGCATCCTACCCCTCTAGAAATTTGTCGTCTTTCTCGGTGTCCTCTGTGCACCCTGTGGTGCAACCGCCTTTGACCTTGCCCTTCTTCGTGCCTTCGTGCGCTTCGTGGTAAAAACCCGCCCTTGACCTTATTCGGGATACTTAAACGACATGGATGATCGACCCCGTTTTCGGCTGAGTATCCGCTGCCCCGATCAGCACGGAATCGTCGCGCGCATTGCCAACGCAATCGCGAATACCGATGGCTGGATCACCGAAGCGGCCCAGCACACCGATGCCGAGGCCGGCTGGTTCTTCATGCGCTGGGTGTTCTCATTGCCCATCGATGCCGAGCCCGCGCTGCGTGAACGGCTGGATGAACTGGCCCTCGATCTTGGCATGGACTGGTGGCTGGCGGGGGCCGACACCCGCCCGCGCGTGGTGCTGATGGTCTCGCGCGAACCGCACTGTCTCAATGACCTGCTGGCCCGCTGGAGCAACGACGAACTGCCGATGGAGATCCCGGCGATCCTTTCCAACCACCGCGACCTGGCACCGCTGGCGGATTGCTACGGCATCCCGTTCGAGCACATCCCCGTGCCGCGCGAAGACCGCGAGGCCGCCTTTGCCACCCTGCAGGCGCGCCTGGCCGACCTGGCGCCCGATGCCATCGTGCTGGCGCGCTACATGCAGATCCTGCCGCCCATGCTCTGCGACGAATACCCCGAGCGTATCCTCAACATCCACCACAGCTTCCTGCCGTCGTTCGTCGGCGCCCGCCCCTATCACCAGGCCTTCGCCCGCGGCGTGAAGCTGATCGGCGCCACCTGCCACTACGTCACCGAGGACCTCGACGCCGGCCCGATCATCGAGCAGGACGTCACCCGCATCCGCCACGACGACGGCGTGCAGGACCTGATCCGCAAGGGCCGCGACGTCGAACGCTGGGTCCTCGCCCGTGGCCTGCGCTACCACCTCGAGGGCCGCGTCCTTACCCACGGCAACAAGACCATCGTCTTCAACTGACGGGGTGTCGACGCGGCGTTAAAGCGCCCGCTGGCCATTACCCCCTTCGCCTAACGCATCACCACCACGGCCGGAACCGCCTGACCTAGACTCGAACCATCGACTGGCGGGGATGGCCCATGGACAGCACGACGAGCAAGCGATCCGCCCTCTTCTTCCGGGGCTTTTCGGCAGACACCTGGCAGCGCGCGTGGAAGACGCTGAAGGTGCTGGCCGCGGCGAGCCTTCTGGCCCTGCTGGTTACCCAGCGCCCGGCTGCCGCCGACGGGCTGCCGGACACGATCGAGCGCATCAAGCCCTCGGTAGTCAGTATCGCGACCCACCAGCCGTCGCGCAGCCCGCGAGCCAATTACCTCGCAACCGGATTTGCGGTCGGCGATGGGCGCCTCATCGTTACGAATCACCATGTGATCCCGGAATCACTGGATCATGCAAACCGCGAGCAACTCGTGGTGGTCAGCGGCGAAGGTCGCGACACCTCCATCCACAGCGCGGAGCTTGTGGCCCATTCGGCGAACGACGACCTGGCCCTGTTGCGGATCGCCGGCCCTCCACTGCCCCCCTTGCGACTGGGATCGTCGGACGCCGTACGCGCGGGCGAGCAGCTGGCCTTCACTGGCTACCCGATCGGCATGATCCTGGGCATCTACCCCGCGACCCATCGTGCCAACGTGGCCGCACGCACCCCCATGGCGATCACCGCCCGCCGCTCGAGAGAACTGAGCGAGGCTCACATCCGGCAACTGCGCGCCGGTGCGCCGATGGTGTTTCAGCTGGATGCCACCGCCTACCCCGGTAACAGCGGCAGCCCCCTCTACCGCATCGACAGTGGCGAAGTCGTCGGCGTGATCAACCAGGTCTTCGTCCAGGGCGGGCGCGAGGCCGCAGTAAGCCGGCCCAGCGGGATCAGTTACGCGGTCCCGGCCGACCGGATCCGCCCGCTGCTGGCCGGCTACCAGGAGTAGGCCGATCCGCATCCCCTCCCCTCACGGCAAGTCCGAGCCGGACAAAGGCACACCCATGGCGGCCTCATCGTCCGATACTCGCTGCGTTTACCGCCAGATCCACATCGATGTGGCCCGCAACGCCACGGACGACTTCAACCCGTTCCATGACGGCGACAAGTGGACGCGCATCCGCGGCAATCCGTTTGGCGGACCGATCGTGCTGGGCTTTCAGCTGGAGTGTCTGGCAGAGGCCCTGGTGACCCGGATGCGGATCGCCGAGGGCGATGCCGGAAGCACCTCGCAACTCCCGTTCCGCAACTACCAATTCACGTTCGCCGGCGCCCTGCGCGTGGACGAGCCGTTCACCACCGTGGTCAAACCCACCCTCCGGGGCACGGATGCGTCGGGACAGCCGCAGGTATCCAATCGCATCGCGATGCGCAAAGGCAGCGGGCTGGTGCTGCTCGGCCATGTACGCGACTCCCTGACGCCCCAGGCGTTGACCGGCGAGTCATCGCCGCTGCCCGCGGATGTCCGACTCGAGCCGCTCGAGGATCGCTGCGTGCTTGCAGAAAACGGGTGGTTCCACAAGCGCAAGTTCATGTCCAACAGCAATGCCAAGAACCTGTTGTCGGGGTCGCTCGTGCGCCAGGCGGACTACTTCGACGAGCTCGAAGATCGCATCAACTTTCCGGACATGTTTCCCGCCGCGCTGATCTCCTGCGCCCTGCTCGAAAAGGCCGATGCAGACGGCCACGATTTCTACCGCGACCCCATGGTCTACACCGCGCACCACATCAGCGTGGACCAGCGGCTAGCACGCGCCCTGCGCAGCGCCGACGCCCTGCACATCCTGGTGAGCCCCGCGGAGCAAGTGGAAACCGCGGGGCGCGGCCTGGCGGGCTCCGGCATGGCACAACGACGCTATCGGTGCATGGGGCTGGTGGCAGGCCCGCGCATCCTGTTCCGCGGCGAACTGTTTCTCGCACCCCTGATGGCCCTTTCCGAAGCCATGGTTTCCGGCCCCGCAGCCCCCTGAGCCCTGGCCAGTCCGATCAGGGCTCGGCCTGGTTCCTTTTGCCCTTGCGATGGTCCTTGGCCGCCTTGCGCAGCAGGTGCGGAACCAGCAAGTGCAAGGGCATGCGCAGATAGTGCGAGCGTACATACAACAACCAGCGGGCGGTGCCGGACAACCGACCGTCGCAACTCCAGTGATGCGGTTTCAGGCCGCGCCGGAACAGGCCGTCCATCAGCGCCAGAAGAGGAGGCGCCGGACGCGCCGCGGCCAACGCGCGGAACGCCGAATCGGGGACGGGGGTCTGCAGGAACTCGCGACCATAGCGCAACGCATAGTAGAGCGGGCGTGCCAGATCCATCTCGAAGGCGCGCGCCGTCAGGCGTTCCCAGAAGCCCGAATCCTCCGCCACAAAATGACGCAGTAGCGCATCCATATCCGCCAGGTCCCGCAGGCCGTTCTCCAGTTCGCCATCGTGAAACAGATGCGTCGCACTGTGCAGGACCATGTCGGCCGGCCCCGGAACGTACATACCGGGAAAGCCATCCAGCGGCAGCGCGGCCGCCCACAGGAGTTCCGGATCGGGATGCAACCGCGCGGTCGGCGGCAGGATGGTGTGATGCACATCCAGCACGCTCTTGCGCCGCATGTGCGTGAGCGGAGGCAGCTCGTGCATCCACTGGCGATAGTAGGTCTGGTCGTAAGTGTCGTAGCCCTCGCAGACCCATCCCTGAACGAACAGGTGCTGTTCCGCCGACTGGATCTGCGCCTGCGGGACCAGGATGTCGACATCGGAGAACTGCCGCCCCGGCGCACTGGGCAGCCCGGCCATCACGTAGGCAGCGCCCTTCAGGAGCATCACCGGGATCGCCTCCGGCGCCAGGGCCTCGTGAATCCGTGCCACCTCCCAGCGAACCATGGCGTGCTGGCGATCCGCCAGGACCCGCGCGACGTGCAGGTGTCGCCGGGGCGCCGGAGGCACATCCGACAACGCCCCGGCATCCTTGATCAAGGCTTGCAACCGGCCCTCCAGAGAGGCCACTCGCGCCACCCGGACCAGCCAATCCCAATCCGCCGGCGAAAGACCACGGGAGGCTGCCGGCTCGGCCAGGACCGCGAGCAGTTGCTCCAGCACAGGGCGCGTCATGCGCCCCCCCCGGCCAGATCGTTCAGTAACCCCAGGGAGGCATCCAGGTCCGCGTACTCCAGATTCAGGCAGGCGCTTTGCTCGATCAGATCGGCCGCCGCCTCGAAACCCGCTCCGCCCACCACGCTGTAATTGAAGGACGAGCCGACCAGCTTCAGCAATGCCTCGGCCCGCTCCAGCGGTTGCAGCCGGTCACGTCCTCCGGCCGCAAAGCGCGGGAAGACCAGCCAAGCCGGCCCGGCCTGCTGGTGCATCCGTTCAATGCTCGAATCCGGTGGCTTCAGATGTGCCACGGTCCCCTTGCTGGTGTCGTGGGAGGCAGGCCCGATGATCGCCTGCGGATGGCGTTCGCGGATCAGGTCGATGGCGGCATTCTTCAGACTGACCGGACGCGGCAGCGCGACCAGCTTGCCGGTCGCCAGCGACAGCAGGGCGAATTCGTCCGACAACAACCGCCAGCCCGACAGGGTCAGGGCCGCGGTCAGCGTGCTCTTTCCCGCCCCGGGCTCGCCCGGCATCACCAGCGCCCGGCCGTCGCGCTCCAGCACCGCCGCATGGATCATCAGGAAGTCATGGGCGTGCTGGGCAATGCACCAGTTCAGCCCCCACTCGAACAGCGGATAGGCATGCGCCAGCGGCAGGGGGCGGAAGGGCGAGCGACCATCCAGAAAGAAACGCGCCTGCGGACGCCAAACCGAGCGCAGGCCGGGGGAGGCCGCAAGGGTGACGTGGAAATCGGCGAAGGGGGTACTGGCGGTCGGCAAAAGTTGCCGGTCGTAGAACAGGGCCACGGAGTGCTCGACCCGGTCCAGCCGCGAACGCAAGCGGACCACGAAGGGCCCCACCTGGATGGCAAGGCCGGCGTCCCGCAACCCCGCCCTCAGGTCTTCATGGGCAATCACGCGTCCCGCGACTCCGGGGAGACACGGATCAGATCATGCTGCCGCAACTGGCTCAAGCCGGCGTGCATCGCATCCTCCAGGTCCCCTTCCGTGGCGTCATATCGCTGTTCAAGGTACTCGAACAGGGTGGCCGGCGTCATCGGCCCCTCTTGCAGGGCCTGGAAGATGTCGATCAGAGGGGGCTGCAGCACGTGCGTCTCGCCACAGCGCTGATCATAGACAACCACCGATTCACCCCATGCCCGCACGTGAGCGGCGGGCAGCGGGATCAGCGCAAAGGATTCTTCAGAAACGGACAAGGGGGCCTCGTGTACCGACCGGCCCAGGAGCGCTGGTGGGCAGCGCCCCGGGATATCAACGATTGAGAGTGGAAGAGTTGGTCCGCACCTCCACGCACTCGCCCGCCTCGTTGCGCGTGTAGCCGTCTCCGCAGTCGCCCAGGCCGTTGATCGGGCAGAAGCGCTCGTTCATGTAGGTGAAGACGTTCCTCACCGCGGAGTGCTTGCCCACATCCTCGCGGGCCATCGAATAGGCCTTGATCACCTCGTCGACCGAGGCGCCGAAGTCGATCGAGGTACACGCTGCGTTCAGAACGGCACCCACGGCATGCCAGTCGAGCGACCCCCTGCACACGCCCCAGGCATGGAGCACCTCCATCAGCGAGGGTGTGCCGGTCAGGCATTCCGGCCTGTAACCGAAGACCTCCTCGAAGGAGGTCGCCCCGCCCGTACCCACGGTGGCGTCAAAACGCTGGCAGTTGTTGTCGGTCCCGCTGGTCTGAATGCAGGAACCCGGGGAATACCCGGTGCACTCCCAGGCACCCCAGTTGTCCTTCCAGAACGCCGAGGTACAGCCATCGCCCGCGGTGCACTCGTGGTCAATGTTGGAGACGTTGGCGGAGAAGATGTTGCCCGACAGCGAGCACTGCCCCTGAGCGCCCCAGACCGACTTGGCCGGGAGCGACACCAGCATCGCCCCACCCAGGCCGGCCGCGGTCAGGCGGCGCCGGCTGCGACTGCGAAGGCCGGACGAACCCGTGTCCGGGTCCACGGGGGCGGTGGACTTGCCCTCGCCTACGTCTTCGGGGCCATGATTTCCGTTGTGCTCGTGTTCATCACTCATGCTTGCCTGCTCCAGGTCAAACCTCGCCATTTCGCCGTCCGGGCAACGGCACCCGGCCACGCCGCAATGGGCTGCGATCCGGGGGGTACACTGCAATCAGACGCTTTCTCCTGGAACATAGCAAGCGGGATGCCAGCCTTTTGAATAACGGGTAACTTACTGATATAAAGGCTCCGACCCTCGACGATACAAAGCCCGCGGGGCACGCGGAGGCGCCGAGTGGAAAGTTTTCCGACAGCCCTGAGTGGCCCGCCCCTCATACCCGCCGCACCCGCAGAATGAACGAATGACTCAGCCACGCCCCAGCGGCCGGCACCGCCTGCAGGAAACTCCGGGTGCCCCGGTTCTCCAGGAGCGGCTGCAAGCGCGCCAGGCGGCCGGGGGCCAACGGAAGCCAGTACAACGCCTCGGGCCGCAGACCCACGGCCTCCGCCGCCGCGCGAAGACCCTGAGGGTCGTCGTAGCGCAGATGCGGCGGACGCCCTCGCCGACACCGGCGCCATTCGCGAACCGCCGTGGGCAGGCAACGCAGGTTCAGCGCATCGACCCAGGCCTCGCCTCCCGGGCGCAGAACGCGCCGAATCTCGGCAAGTGCCGGCTGGGGATCCGACAAGGCCTGCATGACGCCGAAGCACAGCACCCCGTCGAGGGCGGCGTCCGCCAGCGGGAGGTGATTGATGTCCGCCGCCAGCCAGGGAATTGCCGGATCACTTCGATCCCGCGCCTTCTGCAGGGAGGGCGTTGAGTAGTCCAGCCCCCAGACCTCATGGCCCTGCGCATGCAGCATCCGTGTGTAGGTTCCCGCGCCGCAGCCGACATCCAGCCAGCGACCGGGCCCCACGTCGGCGCGCCGCCACAGCCGCTCGAACTGCCGGACGCGGCTATGCAGGCCGCTGTGCGTCCAGCCCGCGATCCCGGCATCGTCCTCCAGGTTCGCCCCGCGCTCCAGGAAGCGCTGGCGCCAGCGGCGTTCGAAGCCGGCATCCTTCACCGGTTCGCACCTTGCGCCATCGCCATGACCGCGTGATGGTTCATTCCCGGCCCTCGCTGACCTGACCAATGAGTTCGGTCGCGGCAATCAGCACATGATCGCGGGAGAATCCGGCCCGGCGCATCTCGTCGTACAGCGTGCGCGCCAGCAACCGGGCCACGCGTTCCGGGGCGTGGGTAATGGGGCCCGTTGCCGCCCCCGGCTGTCGCGCCAGCGCCATCTGCGTAAAACTCGTGCGCAAAAGCCCCTTTAACCGATGGACGAGGACCGACTTCGCCACCACCAGGGCCAGGATCAACGCCCGGCGCAAATCCTCCTGCGTCAGCCGGCCCCGCCCCTCGGGGCTGTCGATGTTGATCACTCCCAACAGGTCGCCCTCCAGAATCACTGGCACCGCGATCACGTCGACCGGACCCGCACCCTCGGCCCGCCGCGCCTCGGCTGCAAAATCGGAGGCATGCAGGTCACGAATCAGCAACCCCTTGCGCGCACTCGCCACCCGCCCCGAAATACCCGAGCCAAGGGGTTGCCTCACGTCATAGGCCTGATCGGGCAGATACCCGTGATGTGCCTGGACGCGCAAGCGCGCCGCACCCCCGTCCGGGTCCGGCTTCAGCAGCATGATCGAACAGCGCTCGCACTCCATGGCGTGACTGACCAGCGCGGCCAGGCCGGCCAACCCCTTTTCCAGGGACTCGGCCTCCTCCACAAAATGAGCCAGCTCCATCAGCCGCTCGTCGAATGCATCAAAGGCCTCGCCCATCTCCCCGGCCCCACCGCGGTTTCGTCCTGCGAGCTTAACAGCCCGACCGGGCGCGGGATCGAGGCAGCGTTAGGCACAAGCCGAGCGGACCCGACTGGCCCATAACGCCCCCGACCGCGCACCGCACGACTGCACCAAATTCAACCCGCTCGAGGCTTCGCGGATTGCCTGACGCCCTTTGCGGCCGGCGCTGCGGACGCCGCCACGCCCAGCAACAGCACCAGGTAGAACAGCAGGGCGATCCGCGGGGAGTAGAACAGCGTACTGAACACGCCGATCGACAACGCCCCTGTCAACGCGGCAGTCGACGCCAGCGCCACCGCATCGCCCGCCAGCGAACTCCGCAACAGCAAAACCAGGGCCGCCAGCGTCAGCCACACAAAGGCCAGCAGACCCAGCCAGCCCTGATCGAAATAGATCTCCAGCCACTGATTCTCGACCCGCCACGGCCACAGATGGTCCGTAGTGAAGTACCAGTAACGGCCCAGATGCTCGAAGTCGCCGTTGGCGACGTATTCACGACCAGCCGAATCTTGAACCTGCACGCTGTAAAATTCGGTGACAGACCGCTGGCGCGCATCGACCCCCAGCGACAACACCAGGCCGCGCTGAATGGGCCAGGGGCGTGTCTCCATCGGATCCAGGTCGAAGGTCCACTGGAAGGTCTGACGTCCGCCGCCTTCCAGACGCATGCCTTCGCTGCGACAACCGAAGGAATGGCGGATGGGCTTCTCGCAGATGAAGACTCGAAATCCCGTGGGCTGGGCACTGGCGGCCTCCACGGTCAAGGTATAGAGACCGTCGCGGGGCAGGCTCACCCGCTGATTCACGAACAACGAATCGCCGCCGCCGATTTGCAGGCGCGGCTCACCCTCCGCGCGGGTGAAGGCCAGATTGCCGGGCAGGCGCCCGTCCCGGTTTCCGGTCCGGTAGTGCTCCGGAAAACTGCCGACACCCCGCCCAAACAGAGGTGAAAGCGGCCCGCCGCCCGGCAGTTCGAGGGCGGCCTGCCAGTGATCCATGCGGATCCCGAAGTCACGTTCGATGTGGCTCATCCGCTGCTCGGCAAACCCGCCCAACGTGGTGCCCGCAACTAGGGCAATCGCCACCACGGGCAACAGCACACCGACCAGTGCCCCCTGCCGAGCCTGCATGCGCCCATGCAACGCCGCCAGCAGCACCCCGACCGCGAGGACGGCCACGGCCACCGCCAACCCCAGGTACCCACCGCGCGAATAGGTCATTGCCACCGCGTATGCTGTCCCGACCGCCAGCAGGGCCGAGCCGGCGAGCATCAGGCCGAGGCGCTGGCGCCAGCACCAGATCAGGGCCAGGGGAAAGGCCAGCACCAGAAAGGTCTCGATGCTGGGCCCTCCTGCCTGCATCTCCGAAAACAGCCCGGACAGCCGATAGCCACTATCGAAGTTCAGCAGCCCGGGATAGGTAACCCGCTCGCGCACCACGAACGCCAGTTGCGCCAGCAGGGCCAGCGCCACCCCGGGGAGAAACCACCGCACCACCTGCTCCGGCACCGGGACAGGCGCAACCCTCAGCATCGCCAGCAGGACAACCGCCCACAGCAGGCCCTTGGCGACCCGCAGGGCATTCCACTGGTGGGCAAAATGCGCCGCCTCGCCGGGGTTCCAGGTGCCGGGCGGGAACAGGGCAACCGCCAGGCTGATCAGCGTCGAGGCCACCAGGAAACCCAGCGCCCAACGGATGCCGCGCGGCAACAACGATGCCCCCGAATGCAGCGCATGCGGCCCGAGCCAGAGGGCCATGGCCAGGGTCATCAACAGGAACAGGTCCAGCTCGGAGACGAAAAGGCGCCCGTGGTAGAGCGTCAGGTCCAGGGTGGCCAACAGCACGGGGATCACGAACAGCCAGCCCTGCGGCCGCCACGCCAGCAATGCGGCATAGGCCAGCAACCCGGCGCTCAGCGCCACGGGCACGACCGGCCAGGTCACCGCCAGCAGCAGAGTCGCCAGCGCCAGCAGGCCGGCAAGCGCCTGGCGCAGTCGCTGCAGGGGTTGCCAGCGCGTACCCGGCCCGGGCGGCGCTGGCTGCGGATCGCGTGGATCGGATACCACCCGCCCCGCCCCGGGCGGGCCCGGCGTAACACTGGCCCGGCCGAGCCATTGCAGCACCGCAGCCATTGCCCAGGCGGCCAGGCCGGCAAGGACCAGGCTGGCCGGATCCGGACGCGCACCCTCCACCAAGAGCTTGGCGGCCTCGACTACCAGCGCCAGTATCACCCCCGCCAATACGGCCAGAAGATTCAGTGCCGCCGGCTGCATGGGGTGGCGCAGCTGCCACAGCCAGACCAGGAAGCCCAGCGGGGCATACATGGCCAGGTGCAAAGCGGTACTACGCAGGGCATGGATCTCGTCCACGTGATAGTGGTAGTAGAACGGCCACAGGTTCAGGTCATCCCACTGGGTTCGGGCCGCTTCCATATCGGCGTGGAACGGGCCGAAACCGTGGTTGAGCGCGACCAGCAGCAACGCGTAGAACACGGCACCGATCACGAGTATCGGCGTGGCGAACTGCTGCAGCGTCCGGATCACGCCATGGGGATGCGCGGGCAGGTTCCGGAACAGGACCAGGCCGATGCCCATCCCCAGGGCCCGCAACAGCACGGACCGCCCCTCGGCGATGCCCGACAGGGTGGCGAGATTCAACAGCTCCAGCAGCCCCGCAAGAAGCAGGGCCAGCGGGATTCCGGCCCCCAGCAGCGAGGCGCCGCGCCGGTGCAACCACAATGCCAGGAGCAGCCCCACCGGGATACTGGCGACCACCTCCAGCGTCAGCCAGCTGATACAGCGAATCCCGCTGGTGCAGGCCCCGGCAGCGACCCACCAGCCCCAGGCATCGGATGCCAGGCGAGCCCGCAGCTCGTCCATGGCGAGCACCAGGTCAAAGGGGACGAAGCCGACCATCACATAGGCGGCGGCATAGATCACCAGCCCGGCGGTCAGGGCCTGCGCACCCGCACCTTCCAGCACCCGACGCCAGCGCGCCAACGGGTCGCGCGACGCCAGCCAGGCGAGCGAGCCGGCCACTGCCCCGGAAAAGTTGCCGGCGATATCGGCCGCCGCCGGATGCCGGTACGGCAGCCACACCTGCAAGAACTCCACGCCGGCCGTAACCGCCAGTCCCAGGGCGGCCACGAAGACGAACGCGCCGGCCGCAAGTAACCGGTTGCGGCGACCATGAGTCAGCCACGCGGTCCAGAAAAACCCCAGCGGCAGGAACATCAGGGCATTGGCCATGAACTGCTGGCGGCCACTGGTCCCGGGGCCGGTCAGGCTCATGCCACGGTAGATCTCCCAGGCACGCTCCAGGCTCATCGAGCCGAACTCGAACGGCAGCAGCGTCAGGTAGACCGCAGCGCCCAGCGACAGCCAGGCCCACAGCGCGCAGGTACGCAGCGACAGCGGTTCCGAACCGGCGCCCGGCCGGCTCATCGAAGGGTCAGGGAAGCGCCGATCCATGAATCGGTGCGGGCGCGCGTCACGCCCGAATGCACATGGGGCGCAGCGACGCCCCTGCAATCAGGCGGCACGTCGGAAACCATGGGGCAACAACGCGGACGGACACACGGTTCAGCGTCTCCCGGGACGAAAGCGTCCCGCCACTGTAGCTCCGGCCGCGCCCATGAACAGCGCGGGCGTTATGCGGGCGTGGCGTTCGCCATCCGTGCGCCGCGCCGGGGCCCAGGGGTACGGTGCGCGACGCGCCAGGTCCCGGAGCCTCCCCATCAGGAACATGGGGGGGGGTACCAACGCGAACGCGCGATTGGCTCGGCGCCCCCTTACAGGCGGAGATCCGTGGCAGTGCGGGGGAAGACCGATTTCACGTCGAAGATCACCGACTCGGGCCGGGCCAGTTCACGGATGGCCTCGATCCCCATCTGCAGGAATTCGCGGTGCGGCACGGCCACGATGATTGCATCGAACTGCCCCGGTGCCGGCGTCTCGGTCACCGGCGTGATGCCGTACTCGTGCTCGGCCTCGGCCGGGTCCACCCAGGGGTCGAAGACCGTCACCTGGGCGTTGTAGCCAGCCAGGGTGGCGTGGATGTCGATCACCCGGGTATTGCGCAGGTCCGGGCAGTTCTCCTTGAAGGTCAGGCCCATCACCAGGATCCGCGCCCCCACCGGGTTGATGCCCTTGCGCACCAGGGCGCGCACCGTGTTGTCCGCGATGTGCGCGCCCATGGCATCGTTCACGCGCCGCCCGGCCAGGATCATCTCCGGGTGATGCCCCACCGCCTGTGCCTTGTGCGTCAGGTAGTAGGGATCCACGCCAATGCAGTGTCCACCCACCAGGCCCGGCCGGAAGGGCAGGAAGTTCCACTTGGTCCCGGCCGCCTTCAGAACCGCCTCGGTATCCAGGCCCAGGCGCTCGAACAGCAGGGCCAGCTCGTTGATCAGCGCGATGTTCACGTCGCGCTGGGTGTTCTCGATCACCTTGGCGGCCTCGGCCACGCGGATGCTCTCGGCCTTGTGCGTCCCGGCGGTGATCACCCGCGCATACAACGCGTCGACGAAGTCGGCCACCTCCGGGGTGGAGCCCGAGGTCACCTTCATGATGGAGGTGACCCCGTGTTCCTTGTCGCCCGGGTTGATGCGCTCGGGGCTGTAGCCGGTGAAGAAGTCCCGGTTGTGCACCAACCCGGACTGCGCCTCGAGGATCGGCACGCAATCCTCCTCGGTCGCGCCCGGGTAAACGGTGGATTCGTAGATCACCGTGTCGCCCGGCTTGAGGACCTGCCCCACGCTGCGGCTGGCTCCCAGCAGCGGTCCCAGATCCGGTCGCTTGTGCAGGTCGATCGGCGTCGGGACGGTCACCACGAACACGTTGCATTCGCGCATGGTCTCGAGATCGGCGGTGTACGTCAGCTGCGGGGTCGCGGCGAGCTTCTCCGGCTCTACCTCGCGCGTGCGGTCCACTCCAGCCTGCAGTTGCCGCACCCGCTCCGGGTCGATATCGAACCCGCGGGTGGGCCATTGATGGCCGAATTCGACGGCCAGTGGCAGGCCGACGTACCCCAGACCGACTACTCCGATGGTGACTTCATCCAGCGCGGGAAGCGTATGCATAAGATGTCCGTTCTCGTTGCCAATCATAATGGAGGGCGCCCGGCCGGATACCTCTCCGTTTTCGTATGCGATACCGATGCTCGCAACCCAGTTACCGGCAGGGTGCACAGCCCGGGACACGCGGCCCGACACCGTCCGCTCGTCCGGGGTTGGGCCCCGGCGGCCCGGCATAGGCACCCCAGACTGCCTGCTCGCGCAAACGGCCATTGTAGTCGCGATCCGCACCCGCGACCGGGGCCGAACTCACGCCGGCAGAACGCTCGTGCAGAGCGCCCTCCCGGGGATAGAGATCCAGCGCATCCTGCCCGGCATCCGGTGCCGCCAGATACCGGGCTGCATCCTCGCGCGGCGCGGTGAAATTGTCGCTCCCCGCGATCCCCCCCGAGAGCTGCAGAGGGTCCCCGGCAAACACGGCATTGCCGGCCACCAGCTGGTCATAGGCTTGGTCAGGCGCGTCCACGCGGATACCGAATCCGGCGGCCAGGATCGTGTTGTTCACGATCCGGATCTCGCGTGGCAGGTGGTTGTGCGGCCGCACCAGTACCGCGTCGCCCGTATCGTTCAGGAACAGGTTGTCGTGTAGCTCGATATTCCCCTCGCCCTGAAACAGACGCTCGTGCGGATTCTGATAGAACAGGTTCCCCGCGATGCGATAGCGGTCCTGCGACCCCGGCCCGGCAGGCGGGAAATGCCCCAACAGCAGGTTGGGCCGCGCCCGCCCCCCGTCGCTGGCGCGCTCTGCCTTGCTCAGCAGGTTGTAGCGAATCCGGGTCTCCCGCGGCTCCACCGGCATCCCCGGGATCCCGTCGCGGTCCGTCTGGTGCTTGATCTGGATGTTGTACCCCAGGGTGCGGTGAACGTGATTGTGCTCGATCACGCCAGCGACAAACGGGCTGGTCCCGTCCGGCTGTCCCAGATACATCCCGGTCCCCACGTCGTGGATCTCGTTGTGCCGGATCACCCAGTCCCGGGCGGGCGCCCGCGTGGTGATCCCGGCGTTGCCTTGCGAATGGTCGTAATGACGGATGGTCAGGTGTTCCAGGGTCACGTGATGGACCCCATCACCGCGCGCCTCGGCGACCACCCCGGCCACGGGTTCGCCACCACCATCCAGGGTCAGGTGCCGGATCACGACATGCTCGGCGTCCACCAGACTGATCGTGTTCGCCCCACGCCGCCCGCGCAGGATGGCGGGCTCGCCGTCGACCGGGCCACTGATCACGATGGGTTGCTCCGGCGTTCCGCGCACGCCATGCAGCCGCAGGGCCCGGGGGTAGTCGCCCGGTGCCAGCTGCAGCCAGTCGCCGGGCTCCAGCGACGCCACCCGCGCACGGTAATCTTCCGGACCCGCCCGAACCAGGTTCCAGTCCGTATCCGGCAGCCCTTCGCCGGGGCCACCTGGAGCCGGCGAGGCGCCAGGCTCCGCGGTGGCTACCGATACCCCCTGCAGCAAGACGCACGTCGCCAGCAACCCGCAAAGGCCACGGCACAGCCCGCGATCGAAACGTTCCATCACCGAGGCCTCCCTTGCCGAAAACGCTTACCCAACCCACTTGCCGCACTCAACGATGGCCCCCGGCCACCCTGTTGTCACGCACTACCACCCACACCGGATCTAACGAGCCATTCACGAAGGCCCAGCATGTTTCTGCAGACGCGATAAAGTGATTCAACAGGGATCCCAACCGGGCCTCGCGGACCCATCGAGGATGCCAAGCAGCGCCCGTTGGCGTCGTCGCAAGCGGGCCCCGCCCATGCGCCCACAGGAGATCTCGACAGCCCATGACAAGCCATCAGCAATGCGACATCGTGTGCGTCGTTGGCGCACGGCCGAATTTCATGAAGATCGGCCCGGTGATGCGCGCGCTGGCGAACGCCGGCATCACCGCGCAGCTCGTGCATACCGGCCAGCACTACGATCCGGCGATGAACGAGCGCTTCTTCACCGATCTGAACATCCCGTACCCGGACATCAACCTGGAAGTCGGCTCCTCCTCCCACGCGGTACAGACCGCCGAGGTCATGAGCCGCTTCGAGCCGGTGCTGGACGCTCTGAATCCGCGGGCCGTACTGGTCGTCGGCGACGTGAACTCCACCATCGCCTGTGCCCTGGTCGCGGCCAAGAAGGGGATCGGCGTGATCCACGTCGAGGCCGGGCTGCGCAGCTACGATCGACGCATGCCCGAGGAGATCAACCGGGTTCTGACCGACCAGATCTCCGATCTCCTGTTCACCACCGAAGGCCATGCCATCGACAACCTCGCGCGCGAGGGGATCGATCGCGAGCGCGTCCACTTCGTCGGCAACGTGATGATCGACACCCAGCTCCACAACCTCGAGCGGGCCGTGCCCTGGGACGCATCCCTGCAATCCGCGGGTATCGACCCGGCGCGCTTCGCCCCGGAGGGTGCCTACGGCGTGCTGACCCTGCACCGTCCCTCCAATGTCGACGACCCGGCGATCCTGGAACGCCTCATCGCCACTCTCGCGACCATCGCCCGCGAACTGCCCCTGGTGTTCCCGCTGCACCCCCGCACCCGCGACCGGCTGCAGGCCTCCGGGCTGGACCACCACCTGAGCGAGGCGCCCATCGCGGTCCTGCCGCCGGCCGGCTATCTGGAAATGCTGGGCCTGATGAAGGACGCGCGAGTCGTGCTTACCGACTCCGGTGGCATGCAGGAAGAAACCACGGCGCTGGGCGTACCCTGCATCACCCTGCGGGAGAATACCGAACGGCCCATCACCATCGACGAGGGCACCAATGTCCTGGTCGGACACGACCCGAAGCGTCTGCAGGCCGCCTTCCGCGACGTCATGGACCATGGCAGCAAACAGGGCCGCGCCCCGCAATACTGGGATGGCCGCGCCGGCGAGCGTATTGCCTCCGTCATCGCCCAGTGGCTGGGGCACGAGCCGCGCGCCCGCGCCACGGGCTGACCCGCATGCTGCTGCGCTCGCTGCTGTCCCTGATGTCGCCCGGCGGCTCCCGCGCGCGGCTGTCCATCCTGATCTATCACCGCGTCCTGCCGGCACCCGACCCGCTGTTGCCCGGCGATCCGCACGCCGATGATTTCCGCTGGCAGATGCGCCTGCTGGCCCGCTCCATGAACCCCTTGCCGCTGGACGAGGCCGTGGACCGCCTGCAGGCCGGTACGCTGCCCGCCCGCGCGGTCAGCGTCTCCTTCGATGACGGCTACGCCGACAACGCCGAGGTCGCCCTGCCGATCCTGCGCGAGGCGGGCGTGCCGGCCACCTTCTTCATCGCCACCGGGTATCTCGACGGCGGGCGCATGTTCAACGACACCCTGATCGAGACCGTACGCCGCCTGCCAGCAGGACCCATCGACCTGACGCCGGAAGGTCTGGGACAGCGGCAGCTGGACACCATCGCCGACCGGCGGGAGTTGATCCGCGCCCTGATCGGCCAGTTCAAGTACCAGCCCGCCGAGCAGCGCACGGCCGGCACCGAGGCACTTGCCCGGCGCTTCGGACTGAAACTTCCTGACGACCTGATGATGACTCGCGCCCAGCTCCGCGAACTGGCGGCGGCGGGCATGGGGATCGGCGGGCACACGGCCACCCACCCGATCCTCACCGAGGTGGACGCCGCCACCGCGCGCGCCGAGATCCAGCGCGGCAAGGCCGATCTGGAGACCCTGCTGGACCGCCCGCTGCGCCTGTTCGCCTACCCGAACGGCCGCCCGGACCGCGACTACGCCGCCGAGCACGTGCAGATCGCGCGCGAGTGCGGGTTCGATGCCGCCGTCTCCACCGCCGCCGGCACCGCGCGCGCGGCTTCCGATCCGTTCCAGCTCCCGCGCTTTACCCCCTGGGACCGCACGCCCCTGCGCTTCGGCCTGCGCCTGGCCCGCAACCTCGCCGAACCCCTGGAACGCCGCGCCGCATGACCACCCGTGTCCACATCACGGTCGACACCGAGTTCAGCATCGGCGGGGCCTTTGCCGACCCGCAGGGCCGGCGGCCGATCGGCCCGCCGTCCGTCTACTGCGAGCGCCATGGTCGCTCGGAAGGTCTGGGCTATCTTCTGGAGACCCTGGAGCAGTACGGCATTCGTGGCACCTTCTTTGTCGAGACCCTGAACACCTGCTATTTCGGAGACGAGCTCATGGGGGGCATCGCGCGCGAGATCGCCGCGCGGGGGCATGACGTGCAACTCCACCTGCACCCCTGCTGGACGTACTTCGAACAGCCGAACTGGTCTCAACAGCTGCAGACGAATCCGCCGAACGATGACATCACCCGCCGCAGCGAGGACGAGCAGGTTCGGCTGATCCGGATGGGCCAGGACACCTTCACCCGCTGGGGCCTGCCCGCGCCCACGGTCCTGCGTACCGGCGGGCTCAAGGTCGGGCTTGGCGTCTACGCGGCGATGCGCCGCTGCGGCATGGGGATCGCCTCGAACATCGGCCTGGCGATCTACCGCCCGCGCGAGCCCGAGCTGCACTTGTTCACCGGGCATCACGATATCGACGGCATACGCGAGTTCCCGGTCACCACCTACACGGACTTTTGCCTGCGGGGCGAGCGCCACTACAAGACCCTCACGATCACGGGATGCTCCTGGCCGGAGACCCGGACCGTCCTGAAAAAGGCCCGCGAACAGGGCGTATCGGATGTCGTGGTCCTCACCCACCCATTCGAGTTCGTGAAGCACCGGGGCGACGCCGCCCGGTCGCCGACCCTTGATCGCGTCAATCGTCACCGCCTGAAGCGACTGTGCAAATTCGTCGCGGAACAGCCCGGTCTGGAGGCGGCCTGCATGAGCACACTCGGAAACGAGCCGGCGGCCCCGCATGAAGACACCCTCGATGTCCCCGCCTACCGGGCTCTGGGGCGCATCCTCGTCAACCGCCTCAACCACGCCTCGGTCGGGGTGTGAGCATGGCCCGCTCCCCCAGCGCCGCCGCGACCCAGCAGACCGATCGTGCCCGCGCAGCGAACTGGGTCCTGCGCCAGGCCTCGCCGGGCGAGACCTTCACGCCCCCGGCGCCGGGCACGATGATGGAGCATGACCCGGAGTGGCTGCTCGCCATACGGCACCCCGGCCACGGCAGCGTGCTGCTGGCCGAGCGGGACTCCCGCCAGTTACCCATCTATGTCCACGACGGGGCCCTCAGCTTCGTCCTCGGTGGCATGGCCCTGAGGCGCATCGAGATCCGCCGCCATGTACTCACCGGCAACCTGCCCGACTGGTCGCAGGATGACCTGACGGCCGTCCTCGGGGAGCTGAAAGGCCACCTGGACCGGCGCGGCGTGGTGTTCCTGATCGGCGTGGTCGAAGGCGAACCCCTCTGGCAGGCGCTGCAATCGGCCGAGCTCCGCCGTCACTACCACGTACTGCAAAGCGGCGAGACGGACACGCGGCGTCTTGCGGACCTGTCAGGCACCTTCGATGCGTATCTCGGCTCGTTGCCACGCAAGGCCCGCCAGGACATCCGCCGCAGTGAACGTCGATTCAGCGAACACTTCGGTCAACGCGCACGCCTGGATGTCTTCTCCCGACCGGAAGAGATCACGGCGTTCCTTGATACCGTCGAGCCCGTATCGGCCCGCACCTACCAGAGCCGTCTGCTTGGACTGGGGGTAAAACGGGGGCACTGGATTGAGCGCATGTTGCAGGCCGCCGCCGAACGCGGCTACGCGCGATGTTACGGCTTGTTTGTGGACCAGAAGCTGGTCGCCTGGAGAGTCGGCTTTGTCTTTCAGGGCACCTATTTCAGCCACCACATCGGCTACGACCCGGACTGGTCCGAATGGCATCCGGGCATTGTCTTGCAAGCACGGACCCTCCAGGACCTCTGTTCGCTGTCACCAACCGTCCAGCGTGTCGACATGCTGCATGGGGACAACGCGGCGAAACGCAAACTCTCGAACCAGTCGCGCCGCGAAGGCAAGTTCTACCTGTTCCCCCGAAACGTGCGGGGGACCCTCCTCTACACCTCGCTGGGCAGCTTCAACAGGCTCTCTGACACCCTCTCTGCGCTCGCCGCACGCCTGAAATTCAAGGACCGGATCCGGAGGGTTCTGCGGCGGGTTTGAGGCGCGTGACGCCGAACCCCCGCCGGCGGGTACCGGGGGTGGCGACAAGGCGTCCGGACGTGGTCGCGACAATGATCCCCGCCGGCCGCCAGCCTGCGCGCCGGAATGCCCGGCGAGAGGCAATATTGGTGGAGCGGACATGACAGTACGCGCGCCCGTAGCCTTCCCGAAACAGCGTCTCGCAGGCATGCCGCACCAGTGCCTGGGCGTGCCCCCGCCCGCGCTCGGATTCCGGCGTGTACAGGAAGGAGACAAAGAACGCCTCGGCCGGCAGGGAGAACCGCAACGGAATCGGCGTGGAGACATCGAATGCGCCGAACTGCACATTCAGCTGCGACACGATCCGTCCGCCCGTCTCCAGCGCATGGATGCGCCCGCCCTCGCGCAACAGGCGCCGGGGTGAGCGGCCGGTGTGTCCCGCGATCGACCGGGCCTGATCCTCGGGCAGACCGTCGAACCCCGCCACATCACGAAACTGGTGGTAGCCGACGTCCGGTGCCCCCCCGTGCGGACTCCCGTCCGTGGCGTCCGCGCGCAGTTCGTAGAGCCAGTGGACCTGGAGACCGGTCAGTCGCTTGAGCAGCCACAGGGCGGATGCCTCGAACATCATCGGTGACAGGCGCAGTCGGCGCACGAGCGAGCGCCCCTCAGCCTGCTGCCGCCGCCCGGGCACGGCGCTTGGCCCGGCCCTTGAGCTGCAAGCGGCTCAGGACATCACTGGCCAGACGCGAAAGCTCCGTGACTGCCAGATACGAATACACCAGGGCACGGTTACGCCAGGACGGGCGCAACAGGTACACGTCGGCGCAATAGCGGGAGTCCTTCCCGAACAGGGACTTGTGCGCGCCTTCCCCCGGGCTGAAATCGAACAGGGCGAAGCGCTCCTCGTGGAACAGCGCCTCCAGCACCAGCCACTGCAGGACCGTGCCGGGCGACAGGTCGGCATGCTCCTGCAAGTAGCCGAGGAATGCGTAGCGCAGAATCCCGTCGTCGATCGGGCAGTACAGATAGGCAATGGGCTGCCCCTGCAGAAACAGCAGGTACCCGCGCACCCGCCCCTCACGGGCTCGTTCCACCAGTTGCTCGACGAACGCCTTGCCTCCGGGCAGACCGGCATCCAGCAAGCGCTCCTGATAGGTCCGGGCGGACACCTCGCGGGCAAGGCGATGAAATTCCTGGATCCCCTCCGGCGTGTCGTATTGCCGCCAGTCCACCGCGCCGCCGGAGGCCTCCGCCAGCTTGCGCACCTTGCGGCGCATGCTCGAGCGGGTCTTGGCGGTGAACCGTCCCTGATACGCGTCCCACCCGGTGGTCAGATCAATGAAGTGACGCTGGTATTGCCGGGGCACGAAACGCAACCGGCCACCAAATCGCGAGACACGGGGCAGGGGCGCCTCCACCGGCATGGAGCGGATCAGGCAGTCGTCGTCCGGTGCGGCCGCCAGGATCTCTTCGGCATGTTCGGCACGGATCCGGGTAAACGGGAGCTGCAGCACCTGCATCGTGCGCACCGGCTCCGCCAGGGTGCGATACCCGAAGCGGAAAGGCAGATACACGGTCTGCCGCTCCAGCGGCAGGGCCGAGGTATCCGGGGGCACGGCAATGGCGCCGTTCACACCAGGACCTCCACCGGTTCCGGGTGGCTGAGGAAGCGCGTGGGGCTCGCGGTGTAGCCGTAGGCGCCCGAGTGGAAGACCACGATCAGGTCACCCACGTCGGCGCGCGCCAGTTCCATCTGCTGGGCCAGCACGTCCAGCGGCGTGCACAAAGGGCCCACCACGTTCACGACCTCGCGCTCGGTACCGCGCACGCGATTGCCCACCACCACCGGATAGTTCTTGCGGATCACCTGGCCAAAGTTGCCGGAAGCGGCAAGGTGGTGATGCAGGCCACCGTTGGTGACCAGGAACACCTGACCGCGCGACTCCTTGCGGTCAAGGACCTCGGCCACGTAAATGCCGGCCTCGCCCACCAGGTAGCGCCCCAGTTCGAGAATAATCTCCGCGTCCGGAAGCGCATCCCGCACTACAGGCAGACGGCCTTCCAGATGATCCGCGACCGGCCCGAGATCCAGCGGTTTGTCGCCCGGGAAATAGGGGATGCCGAAGCCACCGCCGATGTTCAGCATCTCGACCGCCCCCGGGGCGGACTCGGCCAGACGCAGGGCAAGCTCGAACGTCTGCCCCTGCGCCTCGACCAAGGTCTCCGGTCGCAGGTTCTGCGAGCCGGAGAAGATATGGAAACCGCGAAAATGCAGCCCGAGTTCGCCAATGCGGGCCAGCAGGTCGGGGACCCGTTCGGCATCGACCCCGAAGGCCTTGGGTCCGCCACTCATGCGCATGCCGGAGCTCTTCAGCTCGAAATCGGGGTTCACCCGGACCGCGACCCGGGCCTGATACCCGGTACGCGCAGCAATCGCGCCGACCCGCTCCAGTTCGGTGGGAGATTCCAGGTTGATGGTAATCCCGGCCGCGACGGCGGCCTCCAGCTCCGGCACCGACTTGCCCGGTCCGGCGAAGCTGATATCAGCCGGGCCGGTCACGGTATCGAGAGCCACCTGCATCTCGCGCTGCGAGGCCACGTCGAGCCCGTCCACCTGCCCGGCCATGTGTTGTACGACCGCCGGCATCGGGTTGGCCTTGATCGCGTAATGCAGCGAGAGGCCATCCGGCAGGCTGCGACGCAGCAGCGCGACCCGGCGGGTCATTGCGTCCCGGTCATAGGCATAAAAGGGGGTCTGTCCGATACGCGCGGCCAGATCCACGAGCGACTGCCCTCCAAGCTGGAGGCAGTCGTCCACCACGCTGAACTGGTCCATCGGGCTGTGGTCGGGGCGGGTATCGTTCACGCCGGCACCCCTTCCCGGAACAGGTCGCCAAACTCGCTGGCAAGCGCCTTGCGGTCGATCTTGCCGTTGGCGTTGCGCGGCAGTGGCTCGGTGCACAAACCGACATGCGCCGGCAGCATGAAACCCGGCAAATGGGGGCGCAGCGCGTCGATCAGGTCATCCGCCCGCAGCCCCGGGGCCTGCGGCAGGGCCACCAGCACGATCGCTTGCCCCAGGCCCGGGTGTTCCACCCCCAGCGCGGCGGCCTCCGCCACCAGCCCTGTGGCATAGACCGCTTCTTCCACCTCGTTGGGGCTCACGCGGTACCCGGAAGTCTTGATCATCTCGTCACGGCGCCCAACGAAATAGAGGAACCCATCCGCATCCATGCGTACCGTATCGCCGGACCACACCGCCATCTCGGTCAGTGGCACACCGGGCGGTTGGCCCGGCGCAGGGCGGAAACGCTCCGCCGTGCGTTCCGGATCGTTCCAGTACCCCATGGCGACCAGCGCACCCCGGTGAACCAGCTCGCCCGGCTCGCCGGGGGCGCAGGGGCTGCCGTCCTCGCGCACCACCTGGATCTCCGCATTGGGGATCGCCCGGCCCATGGAGCCGGCACGCTTGTCCAGCTCGGCCGGCGGGAGATAGGTGGAACGAAATGCCTCGGTCAATCCGTACATCAGGTAGCAATCGGTGCGCGGAAGTTGTTCGCGCAGGGCCGCGAGTGTCTCCTTCGGCATCGCACCGCCAGAGTTGGTGATATAGCGCAGGGAGGCGCGTGCCGCTTCCGGCCATTCCAGGCGGGCGAGCTGGATCCACAGAGGCGGGACGGCCGCAAGGCCGGTGATGCCGTCGCGCTCCACGGCCCGGATTACGTCGCGCGGCAGCAGGTAATTCAGCAACACGGCCTCGGCCCCGATCCGGAAGGCGGTGGTCAGCTGGCTCAGGCCATAGTCAAAACTGAAGGGGAGCACCGCGAGGATGCGGTCATCCGGCCGGTTGTCCAGATAGGTCGACACGCTCTGTGCGCCCGCGACCATATTGCGGTGCGAGAGCACAACCCCCTTGGGGCGTCCGGTACTCCCGGAGGTGTAGAGGATCGCGGCCATGTCGGTATCGATCACCCGGTGCCCGCTCAATCCATCGCGATCCGGCGCGGCGTCCCAGGCGTCCACTCGCACATGCCCGACCCCGGCATCGCCCGAGTCCTGACCCGAGTCCTGGCTCGGCTCCTGCCCCACCACCAGCACCGTGTGCAGGTCGGGGCACCCGGCGAGAGCCGCACGCAGTGCCGCCAGGCGGTCCGCGGAAGTCACCAGGATGCGCACATTGCAGTCGCGCAGGATGTGCGCCACCTGTTCCGCCTTGAGTAGCGGGTTGACCGGAACGAAGACACCGCCGGCGCGAGCCGCACCGAACAGGGCGTGAACCGTCTCCGGCCGCTTTTCGAGGTAGACCGCGACGCGTTCCTGACGCTCCAGGCCGCAATCCAGCAGGCGCGAGGCCGCGCGCTCGATACTGGCCGCCAGCGTCGCATAGTCCTCGACGCCATCCCGATGGCGCAGGGCCGGTACGGCCGCCGAGCGCTCGGCTTGCATCAATACGGAATCGTGCAGGAGAAAGGACATTCGGCGCCAAGGGTGTCGGGGACTGACGGGTCGATCATACCCCACGCACTTCGCACCGCTGGCTGCGGCCTGGCCACAGCGTTAGTAGTCCGTTCGTCGGCCCGGCCTTACATGCGTCTCGCCGCGTGTAACATTCGAAAAGACGCGCCATGAGCCATCCCTTTTCCGTCCGTCCCGGCCACAGCGGCGCGAGGTTCGAACTGCATGCGTGATTACCTGCTCGCCCTGATCGTCGTCGTGCTCGTTCCCCTGATCGTGCGCTACGCGTGGATCGGCATCCTGGCCTGGTTCTGGGTCGGGCTCTTTGCGCCCCAGTGGCATGCGTGGACCTTCATGCGCGGGGCCCCCCTCGCCACCTACCTGGGCGGGGCGACCCTGGTCGCACTGTTCCTGGCAAAGGATCGCAAGCCGTTTCCGTTCACCCGCGAGACGGTGATGCTGTTCGCGCTGGCGGCGTATTTCGCGATGACCAGCCACTTCGCGGTGAATTCCAGTGGCGCCTGGGACTTCTGGATCCACTTCATGAAGATCCTGCTGATCACCTTCATCACGCCCCTGCTGATCTACGGCGAGCGCCGCATTGTCTGGCTGCTGCTGGTGATCACCGCCTCGCTCGCCTTCTACGGATTCAAGGGCGGCATCTTCGCCCTCCAGACGAGCGGGGCCCACATGGTCCTTGGGCCCGTTGGCTCCTACCTTTCCGGCAATACCTACATCGGCCTGGCCATGCTCATGGTGCTGCCACTCATCCTGGCAAGCGCGCGCATGTTCCATCACCAGTGGGTCGACCTCGGATTCGACCTGCTCCGTCGATTCTCGCGCCCCATTAGCTGGTTCCTCTACGGCGTCTTCTGGCTCACCGCCATCGCGATCCTCGCCACCCACTCGCGCGGGGCGTTCGTGGGCCTGCTCGCGATCGTGCCCCTGCTCTTCTGGCACATGCAGAAGAAGTGGCTGATGGTCGGCGTCGGCTTTTTCCTGATAGCGGTGGTGGGCGTGACCGCACCGGAGCCGCTGGTCGAGCGCTGGCAGACGATCGAGACCTACGAGGAAGACACCTCCGCCATGCAACGCATCCAGTCCTGGGGCGTGGCCTGGAACATGGCGATGGAACGCCCCCTCACCGGCATGGGGTTTCGGAACTCAGCTCTCGGTTATGACTGGTGGATGGGCTATGCCAATTTCGAGGGCAGCTGGCGCCACGTACTGTCTCCCCACAGCGTGTATTTCGGGATCCTGGGACAACACGGGTTCGGAGGCCTGGCCGTATTCCTGCTGCTAATGGCCTTCACCTTTCACACTCTCAACCGGGTCCGGCGAACGGCGCGCCAACGGACAGGAGAGATCTGGCTGTCGGAGTACGCCTGGGCCCTGCAGATTGGGCTCGTAGGCTATCTGATATCCGGCATCTTCCTGGATGTCGCCTACTTCAACCTGCTGTATGCCTTTATCGCCCTGGCCGTCATCATGCGCAGGGAACTGGAACAGGCCCCACAAGCGGCCACGGCCCCGGCATCCGATCCGCCCACGGAGCCAGGCCTCGCCTCCGGCCCCGATCCCGACCCCGAACCAGTCCGCGCAGACAAGGACACGGTGATGTCCGGCACCCTGATGGGGCCGTCGTCGCCCAGGGTTTAAGTCGATTGTGATTACCGACCTGATGGGGGCCACACCAATCATCCCTTCCTCCGCGCCTGCGGCTTCCGAGTTGGGCCGGTGTCTAGAGACGCTCGCCACTGCACTACGTACTCACATCCGGCCCGGCTCTGGCTTGCACGATCCAGTTGATGAAGCCCCTACACCCGCAGATCACTACGGCCAAACTGGTGCCGCCCTCGCGCTTGCAATCCAGGATGGCCCCGACTCGCGAATGTGGCGGTACCCCCTGGAGGCGTGGGAGGCCCTGCCCGCGCGAAAGACCGGGCACGCCCCGTTCAACCGCTTCCTGCTGAACCTGCTCGCGGAACACCTCGAGCGATCCGGGGCACCGGCAAGCGAAGTGGCGCACAGCAGGGCATTGGCTCAAGGCTGCAAGTTGACGCGCCGCTACCCATCCAACAATTGGACCTTGCTGGCCCGGCTGTGCGAACTGCAGGAGGCCAACGGCAAGGCCGAACCCCGGGCGCATGCGCGCCTGCGCGGACTCCTTGACCGCTGGACAACCCCTTCCGGCGCCTTCGTTGATTACCCGGCCCGCCCCGGCACACCGGCACGCGGGGCCACACCCGCGGCCTATCATCACAAAGCGTTGTTCGTGGCGGTCATGGCCGCGGAGCTTGGCGAACCGGAAGCATGGCGGCCCACCATCGAGCGCCTGCTGCGATGGAGCCTCTACGTGTGGGACGGCCACGGCCATGCTGGCGGCCTCGGCCGGAGCAGCCATGCGCTCTTTGGAGATGCCTGTCTGGTAGCGAGCCTGCTACTGCTCGGGGCCGCAACTGACGCACACCAGGACACCGCATCCGGACGGATGTTGAGCGGCCTTCTTGGGCGCTGGTCCGACCAGATTCGACCCGATGGCTTCCTGGCACTGAACCCCGCCGATACCGCCAGTTCGGGCACAGGCTGGGACCCCTACATGCATCTGTCGGTCTACAACGCCTGGGCCGCGGCCATAGTCGCATCGGCGCGCTGTCGCACGAACCGCCCTGATCGCGAGCATGCCGTCTACCTCGATGCGCTCGAGGCCGCACAGCCAGCCCACACGGGGACCGAGCTTCTCCGGGCTGGAACACCGTCTGCTACCGTTGCCCTGGTCGCTACCCACGGGCAGCCTCCACAGGCCTTCAGCCGCGACGCCGTGGAGCTGCGCTATGCCGGTGGCGTGCCATTGCACGTGACCTGGCAGGGGAACGTGCTTTGTCCCGCGCCTGCCCGAATACCCGTAAAAGCCCTGCTGGACGCTCCCGCCCTGGCGGGCTGGACGCCCGTGTTCCTGATTGACGACCGCCTGTTCGGACTCACTGACTTCGAACAGTGCGAAAACGAGGCTTCGGAAGAACGCTTGCGAGTAACGCTCTCGGGACACCCGCGCCCTTTGCTTCGCCTTGCCGACACAAGCCCCCCGGCGCGAACCCTGGCCGCACTCGACTGGCGGTTGCTGGATGGCGCGTTAGGCCGGCGCGCCGCCCTGCGGAGAGCGCCATACCGGGACGTCGTCGGCACTGTCACCCTGATCATTTCCCTGAAGAGGCCTTGCATCGTGCAGCGCCTGAACCTCGAATACGGCGGTCGGCAGACGCTCACCCTCCTGAACCCGGGCGGACACGCTGTCACCGACACGCGACGGGTGCATCGCCGGTTCAGACAAGCCGTGAACGGAGCCCAGCGCGACTGCTCATCGGGCGACTGGCACGAGACGCCCTTGCCCTCCGCCATTGCCGGTGGCATGGGGTTTTGCCAGAGCCCCGCAAGCATCCTGAAAGGCACTTACATGTCCGAACTGACACTCGAATGGCCCAGTCGGCACCGGGACGCGCCATGCTAGCCGCCCAACATCGCTTACGCCGTTGGCCGCCCACCCTTTTGTCCAAGGCGTCCGAGGGCAAGGCGCAGAATGTTCGGCAAGAACAGGCCAGCCCCAAGCGGATCTCGACGCAGCGTCGCCCTCACCAAAGACCAGTCCAGGGGTTTACGGTGCCTCAGCTGGTGCAAGACGGCCGCGACGAAAGAACGCCGCGAGTCCGCCAGCTGCCCCCGCACAAATGCCCGCTGCTTCCCATCCAGCCGAATCTCTTCAAGAACCATGCGCGCGAGCGCGATGTAGTTGGATGTCAGGCGAAGATAGCCTTCCGTCTTCCAGCCCGACTTGTCGAAGATATTCACGCCCTCGCCTTCGTCGGCATAAATACGGGGCGAAAATGCCACGCGTCCGATCGATTGCCCCAGGGTCAGTTTGAACAACCGGTCCTCACCCTGAAAAAGACTCTCGCGGAAACGGACATCGGGAAACCGGTCAAGTCGGTACGCCATGGTCGTGGGACCAATGATATTGGTTCGCCGAACCAAAAGGTCAAAGAAATCCCCAACGTATTCGTACAAGTCGTGTTCCGGATCCACCACGCGGTGCTCCTCGGGACAGATATTGTCGTTCCGAGTATCCGACCACTGGAAGCGCGATGTCGGGATTCCGGTTCGTCGACTGTTTCCCACAAAGATGTCGAATCCTTGGTCAAGGGCTCGCACAGCATCTTCCAGAAACGGCCCTATCCATTCGTCATCGGAATCCAGAAAGGCGACATGGCGGGTGCCTGGAGCGACATGCTCGAGGCCCCTATTTCGGGCAGCCGCTGGCCCCGCATTCTCCTGGTGAATAACCTCGACCGGACAATCCTCCAGGAAATCGCCGATCTCCTCCTCGGCTGGAAGTGGCGACCCGTCATCGACCACCAGGACCTCTATGTCAACTCCCGCGGCGTTGTCCAGAACCGAACGCACGCACTGGCGCAGAAGTCCCCGCTTGCGCTGGAAATACGGTATGACCACTGCAATCTTCGAAGGGCTCACGGACAATTTGATATCTCCACGACGGGGACCGAAAAGCTGCCTTTTGACACCTACATCCCTCTAATACAACCCCAACATCCGGGGCGCTCCCCTGGATTGTGCTGGAGCTCGAGATGTATCTCTATAGCTATCGTAAACGACCCAACTTTGGCGACGCTCTCAACGACTACCTTTGGCCACGTTTCATCCGAACGCCACTGGAGGCTGAGCCAGGCTCCAACGAGGTGTTTGTAGGCATAGGGACGTTGCTCAATGAGCGCCTGCCCGCCTCGGGCGTTCTCCACATTTTCGGCAGCGGCCTCGGCTATGGAACGGTCCCAGCAGAAGCCGTCGCGCGCTGGACGGTGCACTTCGTACGGGGCCCCTTGACCGCCGCCTCTCTGAACCTGGACCCGAAACTCGCCATCTCTGACCCCGGCATCCTCCTCCACCGCACCGAAGACCTCAACCCGAAAAAAGATATCGACTGCGCCTTCATGCCGCATCACGCCCTTTTCTCCGAACGAATGCGCCAGCTTTGCGAGCAGGCCGGCGTTCATTTCATTCATCCGGAAGCCCCTTGCGACAGCGTAATCGATCAGATCGGCCGGTCCCGCAAGCTCATCTGCTCCGCCATGCACGGCGCGATCACCGCCGAAGCACTCCGTGTTCCGTGGCTCCCCGTGATTACAAACCGACAAATGCTACTGAGCAAGTGGCACGACTGGTCAGCGAGCATGCAGACTGAAGTCCACTTTCAGAAGCTTCCGACGATATGGTCTCACGCCAACCGGTATCCCCATGGTTGGGTCCTTGCGAAACTCAAGGGAAACACCTTTTCCCGAAAAATGAAACAACTCTCACGGAAAGGTAATTTCCAATTGGGGCCCGATCGCATTCTTCTGGATCGCATCCAGCGCATAGAGAACAAGATCCACGACTTCAACTCACAGATATGCAGCGAAGTCGACGGCGCCGAACAACCCCCGAAAGGCGCCTCTAAATTAAAGGCGGATTGCGCTAAATAACCCCCCCTCAAACAAAGACGCCATTCCAAACCAAGAAACACCAGATGCTCGGACGATAGAAACTACAATACACGCGACCGACCCCGACACGCTGCGCAAGCACAAACAAAAAAGGGCGGTTTCGATTGAAATTCAACACCACCCATGGGGACGACCGCCATGACCATCTACGTCGAACGAACGGAGCAACGGGAAGAAGATGGCTGGGCCATTTTCGAAACAGCAGTTCGCCATCCACAACTGCCGAACAGCCTTTACTTCCGTACGTTCAGCCGTTATTCCGGCCACATATCCGAAGAATCCGACGCGCCCGCGCTAGCCCTCCTGATGCCCGCCATGGCTTTAGGTGAAGACATACACCTCTCCACAACCGTGTCCGAGAAACTTCTCCGGAACCTTAACGGCCCAATTCAGACCATCCTCCTCGCCATTGCCCCCTACCTAACACGGGTGAAGGTGAAGGCGACCCCCGCGCCACGCACTCCTCACCATGGGGACGGGCTGGTTGCGACGGGATTTTCTTCCGGCGTCGACTCCTTCTGCACCCTAACGCAATACCATCGTGCGAACGCGCCGCAGGGCTTTGCGCTATCCTTTCTGACCTACAACAACGTAGGATCGCAAACCAAATCCAACACAAAAGAGTTCCTCGAACGATATAACCGCCTAAAACCAAAGGCCTCCCAAGAGGGGCTCGAACTTGTTCCAATTGACTCGAACATGGAAGAATTTTTCAAAGTATCTGATGAACTCGACTTCGTTCAGACACATTCCGTACGAAACAGTGCGACAGGACTCCTTTTCCAACAGCGAACGTGCCGATTTCTATACTCGTCAGCCTACCCGTACGACGCTACATTCGTTGGAGAAACGCGTCTGATCGCGCGCGCAGATCCCGTTTTACTACCCCTTCTCGGAACCGAATCCATCGAAGTACTTCCGGTTGGTGGCGAACTCACGCGGGTGGAGAAAACGGTGGCCCTCGTAGAGAACCACACGGCTCGGACAGGCTTGGACGTATGCCTAATTAATGAAAGGGGGGAGAACTGCTCGCGCTGTGAAAAATGCATGAGGACACTCCTTTGCCTTGAAATCACAGGAAATCTCGAAAAATTCAGCGAATCGTTCGATCTTAAAGTTTATGAGAAGGAGCGAATTCGATACATCGCGAGAACCATTCGAGGACAAAGGACTTACGATAAGGAGCTACGAGATGCGATGAAACGGTACCGGTTTCGAGCCCCGCTAAAAGCGCACCTCATCGCAAGTTCCAGGGTTATCGAAATGCGATACAAGATACGGCAAACAAGGCGGCTGGCTCAGCATACAATCGGTGCCATTCGGCGAAGATTGGGTAACCAAGCGTCAGCCAACAGCTAACCGAGCTTCACCGGGGAAGTCGTAGAGTATTTTAAACATCTAAAATCAGACAGATTATTTTTCCCGCGTCTAATTGCACACCATACGTGAAAGTGTTTTTATGTCGCGCAGGAGTGAAAAAACATAGTTCCGGAAAATTGAACGCAGGGTGAGATTGGCAATTTACGGTTACGTTGGTCCGTTGAAAACGCAACCCCCTCCCCCGGCAGAGCAGCAGGGCCTATGGACGCCGAGCTTGTCCCAGGGAACGCTACCCTGTAGGAGATCATCAACAAATCTCTGAGTTCGGCTCAGAGACCATGGATTCCGCCCGCTGCCCGTTCCATTTCTAGTCTTCTTAACAATGGCTGAAGATACCAAAGCTTCCCTGGATGCCGGGCAACAGAAGAACGTGCCAGCATTGCCGCGAAGCGCCCAGTCCTCACTAGACGGGAACGCATCAGCCCAGGGTTTCTGGCCAGATACAGTAGTGTCTCGCGCGCCGCCTTGCGGTAATACCGATCGAGATCACGCTGTCTCGGTGGCGTCGTGCTTCGAGATTCATAAGGTACGTGCGCGTATTCCGGGTAGCTGCGGCGAATTGTCTCGTCATGCAATCCCTGGCGCGCGTAGGCAGGGTTCAGCCCCATCAGAAAGTCGAACAAATCATGGTCGAGAAACGGGCAAAATACCGTTTCGACATTTCGCAAGAGACCAAAGGGAATGAGCCCGATGCATCGACGAGTGCGATTCCAGAAGACGAACGAGAGCAGTGGATTCGGTGCACTGCAGTGTTGAGCCAGCTCCTCGGCCAAGCGGTCGATTGCCACCGAGCGCGAAATCCGTTTTTGAAAGTCGGCCTGAGAACATGACTGAATAAACTCCTCATTTCCTGATTCGCCCAACAGCTGCTCAGCTAACCGTGATGTCTGGCCAGAAACGAGTAGCTGCTGCTTCTGCTCCGTAAGCGTATGTCCTGCCGACAGCACGTCACCTCCAATGCCGTCGTAAATACACTTCGTCTCACGATGCGAAAAATAGCTGGCCAGGGCTTCAAGCCAAGTGTGCCCACTCGCGCAGAATTCGGTCCGCTCAATATCCTGCAGGGTTGCATCGAGATAAGACGGGGGATAGTCCACCTCGTCATGCGGCTGACCAGCGGCCCGTGCGAGATCGCGTGCAATGATCCGGTCCTCGTCATCGATCGGCGGGTACCCCTGAACCGTCACGGCTCTCCCCGGAGCATGGCCCTGAGCCAGTAACTCTAGAAAGATATGGCGTGAATCCCTGCCCCCGCTGAGTGCCAGATCAAATCCGCCATCGGGAGGAACCCTGCGGCTGATGGCTTGCGCGAACAGGCCGGCATACTGGTCGACGGCCTCGTCAAAATTTCCCACCTTGGGCGCTACGTTGGATGCCCCGGAAAAACGCGGTTCCACGGAAATCTTTCCCTTTGCCCAGATAAGCCGTACGCCCGGGGGCAAAACCCTCACGTACTCGAAGGGGGTATCGTTCGCTAGGAAGATTCCCAGCCTCTGAAAAACCGCCAACGCCCCGAAGTCGAGTGTTTTGGGGAAGGTGCCTGCCAGCACATGCCGAATCGACGGCGAAATCCGTATCTCGTTCCCCCATGTGCTGTAGAACAATGGATACATCCCGTACCGATCGTTTTCTACGATCAGCCTTCTCCCGTCCCAGTCCCAACGGCCGAAGACTCCGTCCATTTCTCTACCGAGACCGCGGTCGAGCTCATGACCCAGACGCACGTGCTCTTCCCCCTCAATGCAAACACCCGACGCGGTGCTTCGAGCGACGAAATATGGCTCGGGCCTGGGTTTGCTCTTGCAAAGCCGAAAGTCCAAAGGCTCCTGCTTCATAGAAATCACCTCACGGGCAAGAAAGGCCCACGTCGCCTTTGCTTCCGCTCGCCCAAACACGAGCCACAACCGAATGAAGCAGCTGACTCCACGATTGCTCGAACGTCTGCATAGAAGAGGCAGCCCGCCCATGGAAACGTTTTAACCAAGCGGGGCAAAGAGCTTCCATCCGCTTGCAGCTTCGCAGAGAAGCCTTCACATCGATACCCCGATCCGTGAAGAACCACCAACCGAAAGAAGAGTCGAGACGAACAATCGAGCTATGGCACACCGTAAGGATCCACACTAATCAAGTCCTCCTCATACGTGCGCGACTTTAGTTCGAGAGCCTGGCACGGAACGCCGCGAATCCGCCACGCTGCAACCCTTTACCCGCTAGAGCAGGGAGAGGCTCTATTCGCAGCGGATCCACTCTGCCGTGACCCCGAACGTGACCCCGAAGCCCGAACGAGCCCCTAAACCGAACCACACATGGATCTAGGTACATCATCATGTTCCAAAGGACCGCCAACTACTTCTCCGCATGAACATCCCGATGCGCGCCACTACCAATGTCCGTGAACTGCTTGAATCCGATATTTTCCAACTTCCGTCTTAGTTCAGGAACAGACACCCACCTCTCATCCACCTCATACACGATATCGGATATGCGAGGACAAAGTTGCGTCGATTGAGCAATCGATGAAATCACTGAAGGCTCATGCCCTTCAACGTCGATCTTTACAAATATTGGGAGCATCTCGCCACTCACGTACTGCTCCAAATCAGAGAACTCGTGCAGCTCGACGACCTCCCCCTTCTGCCCGTCACTCCAGCGCTCTAAACTACTCGCGCCGCTATGGTTGGGATTGGATGATACCCTCGCATTACCACGACGATTACTGATAGCCCAAGGCAGCGCCACCACGTGAGCCGACACGCCATTCAAGATAATGTTCTTCTTTAGGGTTTCAAAAGTATCCTTTATCGGCTCTAACGAGATCGCCTTACGACACTGAGGGTTCCGAGCCGCAAGAATACTATAAAGCCCTTGGTTGGCACCGATGTCAATGAAGAAAAACGGTGAGTCCTGTTCAGACAGAAGGTCCGCGAGGCCGGTACCATAGGCACCGTTCACATAAAACCGAAACGTCAGGTCGCGCCAATTTGGAGCAAAGTCTACGCCGTATGGGCTACCCACCTTTTTGACACCGACCCAGTCACACCAACGCTGACGCCAACTCGATCGGACTTCAGTACGCAGCATTCGAAAACGCCAACGAACAGAATGGATGACACCCATCAGTCCGTATTTACGATGCGTGGATAGGCTGCGGGTCCAGATGTTTTTCATTTTGGAATGCATCGTCATTAACCAGCGCGGATGTTAGGCGTTGAAGGCGTTAAAAAGACCAGAGCCGCTACGCAATGCAGAAATGGACTTGCCCCACGGGTTGGATCACGCATTCATAGAAATCGAGTTAAATTCACATAAGGTATGCAAAGCAGCACCCCACAAGGATCCGGTATGGTCTTGGTGCCCCCCCCTGTGGGGTCAATCTTCGGGCCATTTCCATGCGGGTCAGTCCCGGAGAAACCGAGTAAGCCCCAAACGGCCACATACCTCGAGCAAGTCGTAGTTGTGCAGCAAATTCCGACTCAAGTCGCGGCGGACGTCCATTGGACCTTGTGGTTCGTACAGCTTGTTGCCGATACGGGTGCAATGGCCCTCATGCAGCGATTTGGCACGAATGGGTTTAACCTTCCCCCCGCACCGTTCGTTCCAAGCCAGGATACCGCCCCCGTGATCCCAGCTGTAGGCTCGCCGTGCGACGCGTTCCCTTTCGTCGTCGGGGCCGTTGGGATGATCGTCTATCCACTTCCACCAGCCGCAGCCATTGGCGAATTGATCAGCGCTGGCACCTCGGGTGGTACACCCGATCAGCTCCCAGAAACGCCCCCTTTTGCCGCTCGGGATCCGGCGAAACCAGCGGTTTCGGACGTCCACGGCCGCAGTGGCTCCATCTGGCAACTGGCGGAAACGCTGGGCCAACTCTCGGAAGAGCGGCTCACGGACCAAGAGATCGGAGTGCCAAAAGGCTAGCCGAGGGGCAAACAGGTAGACGAGTTCCATCGGGAACGCCATGTGGAGCATGGGGAAGTCGAGGCCGGCGTTAAAATCCACGAGAATCGCGCCCTCCACTAGGGGAGGCTCCCCCACGCGTGGATCAAAACCTACCACAGGGGTCCAACCGACTGATCGGACCATCCTTTGCTGGACCAAACACCATTCGTCGGCCACATTCCAGCAAAGCCATGGGTAGTCCACCCCTTCCAAGGCTTTTGCCCATGGTCCTTCAGCCAGCGCTTGCGCGGCCCGCAACTCATCTGCACAAATGGCACGCCAAACGCCTTTCCCCGCTGCATATCGGCGGCCTTCGGGATCGTCCTGGTACAACGTTTCCGTGCTCAGCACTCCCATGGACTGCTAACCCCTTTGACTCGCCATTGATCGCTTACTCCATCCAAGCGTAAGTCGGAAATTCACCTGCGACTCACTCAATCCCGGCCGCAAGCTGGTGAAAGAGCGTTCCGGCGCTCGACAGTTCTTCATAAGAACCGTCCTCCGAAATGCGGCCCTTATGTAACACGTAGATCCGGTCACAGGGCTTCACGGTGGTAAGCCGATGCGCCACCAAGATGATCGTCTTGGCTCCGGAGAGATTGTGGATTGCTTCCATCACCGCCCGCTCAGTGGCGTTATCCAACGCGCTGGTAGCTTCATCAAATAGGAGCACATCGGGGTCGCGATAAAGGGCGCGAGCGATACCAATGCGTTGCCTTTGCCCGCCGGAGAGGCGAGTGCCACGTTCGCCGATGACGGTTGCGTAACCGTTCGGGAGCTCCTGGATGACGAATTCGTGCAGGTTAGCCAGGCAAGCAACTCGCTCCACAGCTTGCTGGTCAATCTTGTCTTCCGGAACACCCAGGGCGATATTAGCTGCCACACTTTGGTCAGCGAGAAAGATGTGCTGCGGGACGTAGCCCAGGGCTGCCTGCCAGCGACGGATGTTGGCTCGTGTCAGGGGTTCGCCATCGATCAGGATAGTGCCCTGCTCGGGTTCCAACAGACCCAGCAACACGTCGACCAGGGTGCTCTTTCCGGCACCGGACGAGCCCACGAATCCGACCGTGGTTCTGGCGCGAATCTCCAGAGAGATGTCTTTCAGAGCAGGGTGCTCGTGTTCGGGATACCGATAGGTGAGACCTTGCACCTTGATGGACCGAGTCGGAGCCAGCGGAGCGAGTCGATCGTTGCGCGAAAGGGGAGGCGTACTGTCAGAGAACTGGCCAAGGTCCCGAAGAACGCTGTCGACCGCGGCCGCATTGAAACGCAACGAAGCGACCTGCTGGAAGATCTTCTGAAACGCCGGGATCAACTGGCGTCCGGCCAGCGCGTACAGGCCGATCAGGGGCAAGGCCTGAGCCAGCCCACCGTCCCCCGCCATCAGATAGAGCACCAGGACGAGAACCCCGCCGAATGCAATCGCCTCGATCGCGTATTGCGGGAGGCTCTGCAGCAGGACCGCATTCGCCTGGTGACTCGCAAACCGCTTGGATGGTTTCCGGTACCGCTCCAGGTAATCACGCTCCCGCCCCAAAAGACGGATCTCCTTGGCACCGGCAAAGGCCTCGGCCGCGGCCGTGAAACGCTCGCGATTGGCCTCCACGCGGTCCAGGCCGATGCGGTTCAGCCACGTCCGCGACGCCACATAAATAACCGCATAGATGCCACCGAGGCCAGCCGCTGCGATCAAAGCCAGCCAGGGCTGCACCACAACCAGAAGTGCAATGATGAAGGCCGCGAGTAACAGCTGGCTCACGAGCTTCAGCGCGGGCATCAGCGCGCCATTGATCGCCTGGGTGGTTTCCTGCAGTACCGTTTTCGCCAGATCACCGGAGTTTCGATTAAGGAAGAACGTGAACGGACGGCTGAGGTAGTCCCCCATCAGGCGCCGGGAGAGCTCGTACTGCTGCATGTGGGTGAACCGCGTAATGGCCCACTGGTTGAATGCCTGAAGCGCGGTACCGGTCATGAACAGAACAAAGGCCGCAAGACCCAGGAAGTACAGGAAGCGACCGGTCGACTCGAAGCCAAGCCATTCGTAGGCGAAGCGCAGCATCTCGTTGTCATGGACCATGCCCGGATCGGACAGTACCGCCAGAAACGGCATGACCGAGGCGATGCCGGCGGTCTGCATGAACGCCGTGGCGATCATCAGGATCAGCAGCAAGACGACCTTGCCGCGATCGCGGGGGTCGAGCAGGGCATTCAGCTTGTACAGGGTTTGCAGCATGGTTTCGCCGAACCGGGATCCTTCGCACGAGGGGCCGTGTCGCGGCCCCGTAGACAACCGCCATCAGGCGGCCGTTAGCCAGGCCTGGTGGCCGGCTTCTCGTTTGGATTGTACGAGATGGGGCGTTCGCGGATGCTGCGCTGAAGGCACCGTGGACGTGCCTGGGCACGACTGGCCAGATGAACCGCCGGTCCGGGCCGACCCAAAAACCCCCGGGAGCCGCAGCAGTAAAGGGTTCCCGAGGAGAGCGAGGACTGCATCCATGCCAAACGCCAGGATAACGAAGGGTTTACTGACCGGCTTCCTGCGCTCCGTCGAACGCTTCCCGGAACGCCCCGCCCTGGAGGTCGAGGGTCGTGCCCTGAGCTACGAGGAGCTGTTCGCGGCCGGCGCGGATATTGCGGACACGCTGCAGCAGAGCCCGACCGGGCCCGGCCGGGTCGGCGTACTGGCCCAGCGCTCGCTCGCGATGTACCGGGGGATTCTGGGCACCCTGATGGCCGGCCACACCCTGGTTCCCCTGAACCCCGGGTTCCCCACGGAACGTACGGTGGCCATGGCCGAACAGGCCGATCTGTCGGCGCTGCTGGTGGATACCCAGGGTCTTGAACGGCTCGATGAACTGCTGCAGGCATTCTCCCGGCCGCTCCTGATCCTGTTACCCGATACGCAGCGGCTTGAGGACCTGCAAACGCGCTGGCCCCGACACGACGTCCGGGTGGCCGGCGATTCCCCTCGGCCCGCGGATTGGGCGCCGGCGGCCGTATCCCCGGATGACCTGGCCTGCCTGTTCTTCACCTCCGGCAGCACGGGCGTTCCCAAGGGTGTGGGGGTGCTCCAGCGCAACGCAGCCCGTTTTGTGGAGATGTCGCAGGAGCGCTACCGGGAGTTCGGCATTAGCGAGACGGACCGCTTTTCGCAGTTCTACGACATCACCTTCGACTCGTCGATGTTCGACCTGTACGTGTCGTGGGCGTTTGGCGCCTGCCTTTGCTGCCCCTCCGCGAAGGAGTGGTTCAACCCCAACCGCTACATTGCGGACAAGGCGCTCACGGTCATCGACATCACCCCCTCGGCCGGGCACGGGATGAATCGCCGCAACGGCTGGGCACCGGGACGCTTTCCGGACCTGCGCCTGTGCCGCTTTGGCGGCGAGGCCCTGTCGGCGGAGCTGGCCGAGGCGATGACGGCCGCCGCCCCCAATGCCATTGTCGACAACGCCTACGGTCCCACCGAATGCACGGTGGATGCCTGCTACTACCGCTGGGACGGGGAGCGCTCGCCGGCGGAATGCGAGCACGGCATGGTCCCGATCGGCTATCCGGGCAACCAGGTGGGACTGCGCGTGGCGGACGAGACCCTGCGGGAGGTGCCGGTCGGGGCCGAGGGCGAACTGCTGATCAGCGGCCCGCAGGTGACGCCCGGCTACTGGAAGGACCCCGAACGCACGACGCAGGCCTTTGTGCACCTGGAGGATGGGCGCGTGCACTACCGCACGGGGGACCTGGTGCGTCGCCCGCCCCCGGGCGAACCGATCATCTTTCTCGGGCGCCTGGATCACCAGATCAAGATTGGCGGGGTGCGGATCGAGCTCGGCGAGGTGGAGGCCGCACTGCGCGAGGCCGCCGGCACGGACCAGGCCGTGGCCGTTGGATGGCCACGAACGGAAAGCGGCGCCTCGGGGATCGTGGCCTTCGTGGTCGCGGAAGATATGGACGAATCGGCCATACGCGACCGACTCCGCCAGCGACTGCCCACGGTGATGGTGCCCCGGGCCATCCACTCGCTGGACAACCTGCCGCTCAACGCCAATGGCAAGGCCGACCGAAAGGCACTGATCTCGACCCTGGAAGAGACGGCGACCCCGTAACCACGAGGCTGCGCCGAGCCTCTGGCCAACGTCTGTTTCCAGGCTACGCCGGCGCGACCACTCCAGGCACAGCCAGGTACGTATGCCGGAGATGCAACACCTCGAACCCCTTGCGGAGGTGATTTTGATAGGACGGGTCCGGCCTGTCCGGTGTCCCCACGGCGGTATCCGTGATCACCGACGTACACCCGTGCAGCGACGCGTCCCTGAGGCAAGCGGAGATGAGCGCCCCATGCAGGCCACGTCCACGGTAGTCCGGGCGGGTTGCTTCCCACCCGGCCCAGGCCACCCCGTCCCCGAGATACAACAGGCCGGTTGCCACCACCGTTCCATCGTCGAGCGCCAGCCACTGACGCCATTTGGGTGATCGCGGCAGTTCCGCCAGAAGGGCCTTTGCCTCCTGCGGCACGGAGAACGCATCCACCGCCAGCGCGGCGCCGGCATCTTCGTCTTCTGGCCGCCAGGGGCGGATCTCGAGATCGCTCTTCCCCTCGGGGACGTCGCGGCTGGCCCGCATCAGGACCGCAGATGCCGCCCCCCGGCGAATCCTGCGATCGCGTAGCCATTGGAGAACAGACTCCGGGCGGGCATGAGGGCTGAGCTCGATTGCCCAGGGAAGGTCATGCTCGGCGTACAGGGCCGCTAGTTCATCAATATGGGCCTCGGTTGCCGGGCCTGAGACGCCCAGTCCCAGCACCCGGTTAAAGACCAGCATCTTCTTCAGGCCCGGGGCGATCAGGGCAACATGCGTCCCGCTGCGGACCGCTCGAAAGCCCGGGATGCCCGCACTTTCGGCCAGCTGCATCATGCTCTCGTAGGCCTCGGCCTCGACCCGCTCGGCCTGGGCGGAAGATGGATCTTCAGTCATGGCACCTCCTCCTGTCTCCGGCTTGGGTCTTGCCGAGGACCCTTAATCAGCCCGGACGATGCCGGGCCCGGCCCAATGCCTCACCGCGCCTTGCGTCTCCCTGCCAGACTCTTCCCGGCACTCAGGACCAGGTAGGCCCAGGTGGACACAGACCAGGGGTCCCGAAGCGTCGACTGCAGGAACGACCGTGCCGCCAGCCTCGGGTCCCCCTCCCAGTAATGGTGATAGCCGAAACTGAAGCAGGTCTCGGCAAGGCGCCTGCGAATCGCGCCGCGTGACGTCTGCTCTCCGCCCGGGCCAACCCGACCCCAGCGGCCGAGCGCCTTGCGGACGACCTCGAATTCATAGTTCGTGTCGGGGTACTTGGTGATGCAGCCCTCGCCATGAAGCCGGTAGAGAGCCGTCACGAGGTTCAGCTGGTGGATCTCGGTCAAGCGCGACGCCCGCAACCAGTAATCGTAGTCCTGCCCTCTTTTGAGATCAGGGTCGAACTGTCCGACACGTTCCACCAGGTCGCGTCGCATCATCACCGTGATGGTGTGAGGCAGCGAGCCGAAGAGCAGACGGTTGTAAAGCCACCCGGACCCACGATCCACAAGCGGTTCGCCGTCAGGGTTCATCGGGTACGCGCTCTTGGCCGCGTCGGGTTTCAGGAACGTGCCGGACGGATCGGGCTTCCATGTGGCCCAGGCGGTAAAGGTCATCCCGATCCCGGGATGCTGGTCCATGTAGTCCACCTGAGCCGCGACCTTTCCCGGCAGCCAGACATCGTCGGAATCGATAAAGGCGATGTAGTCACCGCCCGCCCTCGCGACGCCGGCATTGCGGGCCACGGCCGCCCCCTGGTTCTGCTGGGTCAGCAGTGTCAGGCGGTCACCATATCCGCGCAGGATGTCGAGCGTCCCGTCGGTCGAGCCGTCGTCTACCACGATCAGCTCGATGCTCGGGTAGTCCTGATCCAGAACACTGTCGACGGACTCGGCAATATATGCGGCCGTGTTGTAGGCCGGCATGATCACCGAGACCAGGGGCTTGCGGTCACGACCCTCCGGCGCGGCCGGGGCCCTGCTGCTCGTCCGGGCTTGCTCCACGGACGACATCACTCCCGCCCTCGTTCCGGCAATGTCTGTAGCCAGTCATGCGTCCACAGCGCCACCTGGTCGCGCCACACGCGGCGAGAAAAGGTGTGGTTGGCACCGGGCAGTTCGCGCAAGGTCACGCGCGGCTCCTGCAACAAACCACTCCATGCCGGCGCGTTCGTCGCCACGTCGCGAAACTCGGCCGCGGTCAGGTCATCGCCGCTCAGGATCACCAGGACGGGCCCCTGGAAGCGCCGCCAGCCCTCGGCCATCCGGTCCGGCAGGGGGCCTTTGTCGATGCGATCCGGGCTTGTGTTGTCGGGCTCGCCGGAAGCCCCACCGGAACCAACCGCAGTGCCGACCATGCGCCCCAGGGAGCGCAGGGACACCCACGGGTTGAAACGCCCCTTGAGGGCCCCGGACCAGAAATCGCGCGAGAACAGGCGCTGGAGGTAGTAGGTCTTCAGGTAGGCCCGCGCCAGCCCTTCCTCGGTGCGGGCCCAGGGGTTGACCAGCACCAGGCCTGTCACACGGGGGTCGCGCCAGGCATAGAACAACGCCGCAGAGGCCGCGCCACACAGACCCCATAGGGTCACCTCGCACATCCCCGGCACCTCGCCTGCAAAGGTATCGACGGCCGCATGCAGGTCGTCGTGCACGTCGTGGAACGTCCGCTGGGCACCGGAAGAATCGCCCATGCCGCGGAAGTCGAAGCGGAAAACGGGTATCCCCTGCGCCGCGAGGTGTCGGGCCAGGAGCAGGAACTGGCGGTGGCTGCCTACCCGGTACTGTGGGCCGCCCACGGCGATCAGCACGCCACGCCGGGCGCCCTCCGCGCCGGGATGCAGGATCCCCAGGAGTTCGTCCTCCCCCACGTGGAAGACGACGGCGCGCTCGCTCATGGGAGAGCCTCCAGGCGTTGCATGGTCGCCTCCAGCAATTGCGGCACCTCGACGATGTCCTGGGTGGACCAGAAGGCATCGCCAGCAACGACCGTCGCGGTGACCGCGGCGCCCTCCTCTCGCCAGCGCTCGATCAGACGTTCGCTCGCCGGCGGCAGCGGTGCGGTGTCCTGCGCGGCCACCTCGAACCATTCGATCGCCTCCGCGTGCGGCCGCTGCAGACGGGCCGCCGTTAGGCGCGCGGCCAGCCCGGGCGCCAGGGTATACCCGGCGACTTCCAACGGCTCTCCCGCATCCAGCTGTGCCCGCAGCTGGGCGGTACCTTCCTTCTGCCCACCCATCAGCCCGGCGGCCATGCGCAGGCGCAGGACCTGGGTCAGGTGCTGTTCTCCATTCGGGACCGGGGCCCAGAAGATCGCGGCCGTCGCCGGTTGCGCACGTGTAGCCAGGAAGTCACCCGCGAGCAGGCAACCCGCCCGCAACCCCCAGACCATGAACGGCGACTGGCAGCGCGTCTCGAGGTATTCGCTGCAGCGTGCGAGGTCGTCCAGCCAGAGATCCCAGTCCGCGTCGCCAAAGTCACCGCCGCTGTCGCCGCACCCGTAGAGATCCGGGATCAGCACCGCATAACCTGCCTGCGCCAGGCGGCGCGCTTGCAGGTTCACCATGCGGCGAGCCTTGTTGAGCTCCTCGGCCAGGGGCGGGACAAACAGCACAGCACCCCGGATGGAGGGACCATCCGGCAGATGGAGCACATGGAATACCGGCCCGGCCTTGCCCTCCAGGAACCCGGCTTCCATGCCGCGCGCCTAGCTGTCGAGCTTGGAGTCGATGAAATCGACCAGAGTGCCGAGCGTCTCGAAGGTCTCGGCGCTGACATCGTCATCATCGATCACGATGTCGAAATGGCTCTCGATCGAGGTGATCAGCGAAACGACCGCCATCGAGTCCAGCTCCGGTACGCCACCCAACAGCGTGGTGTTGCGGTCGAATTGCTGAGCGCGTCCGTTCAGACTCAGGGCACTGTCCAGCAGGTTCTTGGTGTGATTGAGGGTCGACATATGACGGGTTCCTGAAGGTCGGGTATCCCTGCCCGGCCGGGATGCGGGATTGTCCGGCAGGTTACCGCATCTGCACGGGCTGTCCAGATCGCCGCCGGCAGACCGCGCCCCCTGCGTGATCGGCACGTTAAGCCCCTGGGCCTCGGACCACCTCGCACACCCGGACCCGCACGTAGAATGAGCTCCAGCACGGCATGGATTCGTGCTCGCGAGCAGTGCGCGCGGCCTCGCCCCGCGCATCCCGCGCCTTGTCAGCAAGCAACAACGACTCGAGCGCGAACGCATACATCAATCAACATTTCCCTGGCCCGACCAGGCAACAGGCGGACGGATGGCGGGACTTTGTGGATGGTTCGCGGTGAATGCCGCATCACCGGCCGGCACCCTTGAGGCCCAGGGGCAGGCGCTCCCGGGGCTCTCTGGGGCGCCGGACGCCCAATGCACGAACCGCCTGGGCGGCTGCCGGGTCCGGGGCGGCTGGATCGCGCAGGATGCCGACGTCATTGCCGCCATCACTGGCCATCCGCAATGGCGGGACCCTGCCCTGGCCCGACGGGCGCGAGAGCACGACCCGGCGCAAGCCCTGCTGGAGGCCTGGCGGCAGCACGGCACCGGCCTCTTCGAGCAGGTTGGCGGCGACTATGCACTGGCCATCGTGGATTCCGGGCACGGCCGCCTGGTGGCCGGCATCGACCGCCTGGGCCAGACACCGCTTCACTTTGCGCACCTGGATGGCGGCGTGGCCTTCGGCACCAGTGCCGGATGCGTGGCCGCACACCCGGCGGTTGCCACCGAGGTGACCCGCGAGGGGCTCTACCACTACTGTTTCTTCCACATGCTTCCGGCCCCGGTCAGCCTGTTCTCCGGGCTGGAGAAACTGCCGGGCGCCCACCGCCTGACCCACAACGGCGACCGGGCCGAGGTGTCCCGCTACTGGCGCCCGCGCTTCGAGGAAGACAGCGCGGCCACGCCCGAGGCCCTGGAACATGCCCTGCACGAACACGCGCAAGCAGCGGTGGAACGACGTGCGGACACCCCCCGCCCCGGCGCCTTTCTGAGCGGCGGCCTGGACAGCTCGACGGTGGCCGGGATGCTCGCCGGCATGCACCCCGGGGCCGACAGCTTCAGCATCGGCTTTGATGCGCCCGGATACGACGAGATGGAGTACGCGCGCATCGCCTCGCGGCACTTCGGGACCCAGGCGCACGAGTACTACGTGACGCCGGAGGACGTCGTCGACGCCGTGCCCCGGATCGCCGGCAGCTACGACGAGCCCTTCGGTAATTCGTCGGCCCTGCCTGCCTATTTCTGCGCCCGCATGGCGGCCGACGCCGGCATCACCCGGCTACTGGCCGGGGATGGCGGCGACGAGCTGTTCGCGGGGAATGCGCGCTACGCCAAGCAGGGCGTATTCGAACACTGGGGCCGGATCCCCGCGCCGCTGCGCCACCACCTGCTGGATCCGCTGTTCACCCGCCTGCCGCGCGGCCTGCCGCTGGCCGGCAAGGCCCGCAGCTACGTGGAACAGGCGCGTATCCCGCTGCCGGACCGGCTCCAGACCTACAACTACCTGCACCGCCTGGCGCCGGAGACGATGTTCGCACCCGAGTTCCTCGCGGCCGTGGACCGCGAGGCCCCCTGGGAGCTGATGCGCGGGATCTACGCGCAGCCCCAATCGGCGTCGTCCCTCAACCGCATGATGTACCTGGACTGGCAGCAAACCCTGGCCGACAACGACCTGCGCAAGGTGACCGGGATGTGCCAGCTGGCCGGCGTCGATGTCGCCTTCCCGATGCTGGACGACGATCTGGTCGAGTTCTCCTGCCGCGTACCATCGGACCTGAAGCTGCGCAACGGCCGGCTGCGCCACTTCTACAAGGAGGCGTTTACCGGTTTCCTGCCCGACGCCATCATCGACAAGAAAAAACACGGCTTCGGCCTGCCGTTCGGCGTCTGGATGCAGGAGCACGCGCCGCTGCGGGAGCTGGCATACGACAGCCTGCTGCGCCTTAAGGGCCGCAATTTCCTCCGCGACGACTTCATCGACGAACTGATCCGCCTGCATCGCGAGGGCCACGCAGCCTATTACGGCGATTTCGTCTGGATCCTGATGATGCTCGACCTCTGGCTTGAGTCCCACCCTGCCGCCCGCCTGGCATGAACCAAGAAGCGCACGAAGACACGAGGCAAGGGCGGGTCACAGGAAGGCGGGAAACGCGCGAACGCTCTGGACGAAATGGCCCGCGATCGACCGCTTGGGGCTCCCGACTGCAACGGTTTCCATATCCCCGTCATCCGGGCCGCAGCACACCACCATCGTCATCCCGGCCGCAGCGAAGCGGAGACCCGGGATCTCCAGGCCGTGACACCCACGCCGCCCTTCGTCCCGCCCTTTTCAGGCTGGAATAGCATGGAACCCGTGATACCGTGTTTCCATGATTGCATGCTTCAAGGATCGAGGCACTGAGGATATCTTCAACGGGCTTTCGTCGAAGGCTGCTCGCAAGGTCTGCCCACAATCTGTACGGCGGGTTGCCGCAAGAAAGCTGGAATTGCTGGATTCGGCCATGAACGTTGAGGAGCTAAGAGTCCCACCGGGTAACCGACTGGAGGCCCTGGCGGGAGAGCGAAAAGGCCAATACAGCATTCGAATCAACGAGCAATGTCGGATCTGCTTCGCCTGGACAGACTCCGGGCCCGACCAGGTCGAAATCACGGATTACCATTGAGGCACAATCATGGTCCGCATCCCTACCCACCGACAGCCGACCCACCCCGGTGAAATGCTGGCGAAAGAATTCCTGGAGCCGATGCATATCTCCCAGCGCCAGTTGGCGGACGCGCTCCATGTTCCGTATCAGCGCATCAACGAGCTAGTGAACCAGAAGCGCGGCATTACGCCAAGCACGTCGCTGCGTCTAGCACGCTTTTTCGGCATGTCGCCCGATTTCTGGTTGAACCTTCAGGTACGCTGGGATTTGTTCAAGGCGGAGCAATCGGAGCAGGCGGACCTGGAACAGATCCGGGAATTCCGTTCGTGTAAGCAAACTGCCTGAGCCGGGTTCCCAGTAGCGGGTAGGATGTGTTGAGCGCAGCGAAACGCATCTCGGCCTCCAACCACGCCCACGCACGAGACACCGGCTTCCCGGTTCACCTCCACGCGCCGCACTGGGGGCTATCATGATCGCCCGGCACGTCCCATCGCCACCGTCACGAATCTTCCCGTTTTCCCCGCTTCCTGTGAACTAGCTCTTCTTCGTATCTTCGTGCGCTTCGTGGTGAGTACTCAGGCGTTCGGGGCTGGCTGGTCGGCGTCGGGAACGCGGCAGACAACATGGCGGTGCTTGCCGTTGGGCTCCGGCGGGATGGCATCCACCGCCCGCACATCCACCTGGATCGCCTGCCCCAGCGCGTCGACCAATGCACGGCGCAGGCGCCCCTCGGCGGCCGCCGGCAGTGCCGCGACCAGGCTCAGCAGCACCTCGACGTGGTGTCGGTCGTGCTGGATGACCTTGTAGGCGCGCAGCCCGGGCAGGTCGCGCATCAGGTAGTTGAAGCGGCTGCCGTGGATCCAGGAACCGTCCGTCGCGATCAGGCCGTCGTTGGCACGGCCGTCGATGTCGCGCAGCAGCGGCAGGCCGCGCCCGCAGGGGCAGGGACGCGGGTCCAGGGCACCCCGGTCCCCGGTGCGATAGCGGATGAACGGGAATTCCGGGCCCACCAGGTTAGTGATGACGATGTTTCCGGTCGCGCCGGGCGGCACCGGTCGATCCTCCGCATCCAGGATCTCGACGATCAGGGCCTCGGCCGTGATGTGCATGCCCCCCGCCGGACATTCGCGGGCGATGAACCCGGCGTCGCGCGCGCCGTACTCGTTGGCGACCCCACAGCCCATCATCTCGCCGATCACCTCGCGCCACTCCGGTCGCAACACCTCCGAGGTCGTAAAGGCAACGCGAATCCCGAGATCATCCAGCCGCTGCCCCCGCTCGCGCGCCCGCCAGGCCACGCGGGACAATGCCGACGGATACCCGAACAGCATGCGCGGACGCCGCTGGCGGATCTGCTCGATGATGCGGTCGAGCCGCGCCGGATTCAGGTCGCGGGCCGGCACCAGGTACGAACGGAACAGGCGATCGCGCCAGGCACGCATACCGTTCTGGGCCTCGTTCTCGACGGCGGATCCCCACAGGACCAGTTCGCGGTCGCCCACGTCCACGCCCCACCAGCGGGTTGCCCGCCACTTTGCGGCGATATCCATCCCGATGCGATCCGCGCCCAGCCAGAACCTCAGAGGCTCGCCGGACGACCCGCTGGTGTGCTGCTCTTCGAGGTTCCTCGCGCCCTCCGCGCGCCAGGCCGCGCCCTGTTCGCGGATCAGCGCCTTGTCAACGACCGGGAGGCGCTGAAGGTCCGCGATACCGGAGAACGCCGCAGGCGACCAGGCCTGTTGCGCAAACCATTCCCGGTAGAACGGCACCTGCCGCGCGACACGTTCCAGAAGCCCCTGCAGCCGCTGCTCCTGCAGGCTCTGCAGGGCCTCCGGCGTCCACCACTGAGTGGCTTCCAGGGCCTTGTGCCACGCCACCGTGGGGTGACCCTTGAGCCGCTCCTGCAGCGGGAACAGGCCGCGCGCCACCCATTGGGTATAAAGCCCCATGTTCAGCCGGACCGCGCGGTCCCGGGGGACGTCGCGGTATCCGCGGCCGCGATCTGCTCGAAGGCTGCAACCAGCTCCGGGATCCGCGTCTCCCAGGCATTCGCCCGCGCATGCGCCAGGATGGCCTCGCGGTCCCATTCGCGCTCGAGCGCCTCCAGCAGGGCGTCGCGCAGCGCGTCATGGTCGCCGTACGGGACCACGATCCCGACCTGATCGGAATTCACCACCTCGGCGTTGCCCCCAACCCGGGTGGTCACGATCGGCAGGGCGCAGGCCGACGCCTCGAGGAAGACATTCGCCCAGCCCTCGAACCGGGTGGCCAGGACGAACACGTCGCCAGCCGAATAGACGAAACGCAGGTCTTCCGGCGATACCTGCCCCAGGAACCAGACCCGGTCTTCCAGACCCAGGCTCGTTACCTGCTGGCGCAACTCGGCCTCGTTGTTGCCCTCGGGGGTCGCGCCGCCGGCAATGACCAGGTGCAAATCGGGTTGCGTGCGCAGCAATTCGGGGAGGGTCGCGATCACCCGGTGAAAGCCCTTGCGCTCGGTCAGCCCCCCCACCGACACGAGGAAGCGGCCCTCCTGCGGCAGACCCAGGCGCTGGCGGGCCCCGGCCCGGTCCTCGGGATGGAAACGCCGCAGGTCCGCGCCGTTGCCGACGACCTGCACATGCCCGGGGGCCTGCCCCCAGGCGATCGCATCCTGCCGCAGCGAGTCCGCCACCGAGAACACCCGCGCCGCCGCGCTCATCGCCCGGTTGATCTGGCGCCGATGCAGGGCGCTGCCGGCGAAGCGCACGAGGCTGCCGCGCAGGGTGATGGTGTAGGGGCAGCGCAACCAGCGCGCCAGCCAGCGCGCGGCCACACCATCGGGATAGACAAAGTGGGCGTCGATCAGCTCAAACCGGAAATCGCGCCGCAACCGCCGCATCAGCCAGAAACTGCCCAGCGCCAGGAAGAACCCGTCGGTCCACTTGAGCACGCCCGGAAAACAGAAGAACCGCGGGTGATAGACCACAATGCCGTCCTGCTCCTCGTAGCGCGGCAGCGGCGGGCGCGAGTGCGGCCGGAGACGCCCGAGCAGCCCCTGGAAGGGGAACCACGGGGCCGGCGCCACGACGACCAGGTCCAGGTGTTCGGCCACCCGCCGCATGCGTTCGCGCACGAACAGCCCCAGGTTGGGTTGCGCCGCGTTGGGGTAGACGCGGGTGAACACCACCAGGCGCGGGCGCCGGCCAGCGTGACGCCGGTCACCGGGCATGGGCAGGCTCCACGACACCCCGCAGACGTTCGTAAATCGCCTGGTATCGGGCAACACTCCTCGCCCAGGTGCGTTCCTGCTCGACAAAGCGGCGCCCCGCGGCGCGTACCGCATCCCATTCGGGCGCGCGGGCCAGGGTGTCGAGCACCGTGTCCGCCAGCGCCCCCGGGTCGTCGGCGGGGAACAGCCAGCCGGTTTCGCCGTGCCGGATCAGTTCCTGGTGTCCGCCGACATCCGAGGCCACCAGCAGTCGCCCCTGGGCCATCGCCTCCAGCGGCTTGAGCGGGGTCACCAGCTCGGTCAGCCGCATCGAGTGCCGTGGGTACACCAGCAGATCCACCAGGTCGTAGTAGCGCTGCACCTGGTCATGCGGCACCCGACCCGCAAAGACGACCTGCTCGGCGATGCCCAGGTGCCGGGCCTGCTCCTGCAGGCGTTCCGCCTGCGGCCCGCCACCCACCAGCAGGATGCGGACATCCGGGGCCTGCGCCCGGATGCGCGGAAAGGCCTCCAGCAGCAGGTCCAGCCCCTCGTAGGCATAGAACGAGCCGATAAATCCCAGCACCCGGGCATTGGCCAGCCCGAGCTGCGCCTTAAGCTCGGCGTCCGGCGCCCCGCCCAGGCGGAAGGCCTCGGCATCCACCGCATTCGGGATCACGGTGACGCGGTCCTGCGGGATGCCCCGGGCGACGATGTCCCGCCGCAGGCCTTCGCAGATGGTCGTCACGTGGTCCACCCGGCGGAACACGTACGACTCGAAGCCGCGCGTCATGCGGTAGCGCAGTCCGTGTTCGCGGCTGGTCCCGTGATCCACCGCGGCATCCTCCCAGAAGGCCCGCACCTCGTAGACCACGGGGATGCCGAGACGCCGCCCGACCCGCAGGGCCGGCAGGGCATTGAGAACCGGGGAATGGGCATGCAGCACATCCGGTTGCACCTCCCGGGCCACGGCCTCCAGGCGCCGGGTCAGGGCACGCATCAGCCCCCATTCGCCAAGCCCTGGCAGCGTCCCGGGGCGATAGCGCGTGCGGTAGAAGTGCAGGCCGTCGACATCCTCCTCGTCCGCATCCACCGCACCCTGCTTGGGGCTGGTCAGGTGAAACGTCTCCCAGCCGAGCCGGTGCTGCTCGCGCAGGATGGCGGCCGTGCGGAAGGTATACCCACTGTGCAGCGGGATGGAGTGATCAAGGACATGCAGGATCTTCATTGCCACCCCCGCATCAGGCCGTCGACCGGGCCAGGAAGCCCTCGAACATCAACAGCGACCACAGGGCCGGGCTGTGGTCGCGGGCGCCACTGGTGTGCTGGTCCACGAGGGTCTTGAGATAATCCATGTCGAAGATGCCGGAGTCGGCGATGCGCGGCCCCAGCACCTGCGCCCGCATGCGTTCACGCAGCGGTCCGCGAAACCACTCGGCGACCGGGACGGCGAAGCCCTTCTTGCGCCGATAGAGGATTTCCTCCGGCAGGTAGGGCTCCATGGCCTTTTTCAGCACGTACTTGCCCTCCGCCCCCCGCAGCTTGAGATCCGGGGGCAGGCCCGAGGTCCACTCGACCAGCTGGTGGTCGAGCAGGGGCACCCGGACCTCCAGCGAATGCGCCATGCTCGCGCGGTCGACCTTGGTCAGGATGTCGCCCGGCAGGTAGGTCTTCATGTCCAGGTACTGCACCAGCGACAGCGGGTGCTCGGTGGGAGCGCGCGCCGCATGCCGACGCAGGACCTCCACCGCGCTGTAGCCCTGAAGCGAGCGCCGGAACGCTGGCGAAAACAGGTGCGCGCGCAGATCGTCGCGCAGGATGGATACCCCCTGGAAATAGCCCTCGACCGAGTCCCGCGCCAGGGCCTGGAAGGTGGCGCGGGCGCGGAACGGGCGCGGTGCCCAGTCGGCCTTGGGATACCACCGCGCCAGGGTCCCGAACACGGCCCGCCGAAGCCCCAGTGGCAGCGGCGCGCGCAGGCGTTCCTCCGCCAGGTGATGGCGATAGCGCCGATAGCCGGCCAGGTTCTCGTCGCCGCCGTCCCCGGACAGCGCAACCACGACCTGCCGGCGTGCCTGTTCGCAGACCCGATAGGTCGGCAGCGCGGAACTGTCGGCAAACGGTTCATCGTAGAGCCCGCTCAGGCGGTCCAGCAGCGCAAAGTCGTCGGGATCGACCTCCTGCGTGCGGTGATCCGTGTGGTAGCGCTCGGCGACCATCCGCGCGTAGCGGGATTCGTCGTAGGCCGGATCGGCGAAGCCGATGGAACTGGTGCGCACCGGGTCGTCGGACAGCCCCGCCATCATCGCGACCACCGCGCTGGAATCCACCCCGCCCGAGAGGAAGGCCCCCAGCGGGACCTCCGCGACCATGCGGACGTCCACTGCCTCGCGCAGGCGCGCCGTGAGTTCCTCCGCGGCGTTCGCTGCATCCGCCACACCACTGTCGCCGAACGGGATGTCCCAGTATTCGCGCGGTTCACTCAGGTTGCCCTGTCCGCGGCGCACGGTCAGCGTATGGCCGGGCGGCAGCTTGTGCACGCCGCGGAAGATGCTGCGCGGCTCCGGCACGTAACCAAAGGCGAAATAGTCCTCCACCGCATGCGGGTCCATATGTCGCGGCATCCCCGGATGCGCCATCAACGCCTTGAGCTCCGAGCCGAAGATCAGGTGCCCGTCCGCCAGCGCACTGTAGTACAGCGGCTTGATCCCCAGGCGGTCGCGGGCGAGGAACAGGGTGTCGCGATTGCGATCCCAGACGGCGAACGCGAACATGCCACGAAAGCGCTGCACACAGGCCTCGCCCCACTCCTCCCAGGCATGCACGATCACCTCGGTATCACAGTGGGAGCGGAACCGGTGCCCCGCCTGCTGCAACTCGGCGGTCAGCTCCGGGAAGTTGTAGATCTCGCCGTTGTAGGTCACAACGACGGTCTCGTCCTCGTTGAACAGCGGCTGCTGCCCGCCGGAGAGGTCGATGATCGACAGGCGACGATGCGCCAGCCCGACGCCCGGCTCCAGGTGCACACCCCCCTCGTCCGGACCGCGGTGAAACTGGGTCTCGTTCATCGCCTCCAGCAGGGACCGATTGATCGGCTGCCGGTCGCGCAGATCGAAGATGCCGGTAATGCCGCACATGTCGGGTTCCTGATCGCTTCCTTGCCGAGGCCAAGTGACGCCGGACGGTGCCCCCGGGGAGGCCCTGATCGGGGCAAGCCCCGCCGCACCATCACGGAAAATCCAGCATAAACGACAACCCCGCCGCGGACCGACCGCGATACGCGCCACAGGGCCCCTGGCGTTAGCGCCGGAACTAACGGCGGCGCCGCCCCGCGTTCTGTGCCGCCAAGGGAGGCGCTGATCCATCCACGCAGTCGCGTCGATGGATCAGCGTCTACCTAATACCCGGTCGTACACCCCCATGTACCCCGCGACCATCGCGTCCATGCTGAACTCCGCCTCGGCCCGCGCACGAGCGGCCACACCTTGCCGTGCGGTCCGTGCCGGGTCGCCGGGATAGGCCATCAGCGCGGCCGCAATCGCGTCCGGATCGCCCGCCGGGACCAGCACCCCGGTCACCCCCGGCTGGACGAGGTCCGGGTTCCCCCCGATATCCGTCGCGACCACCGGGAGCCCGGTGGCCATCGCCTCGAGGATGGTGTTGCAGATGCCTTCGGCCAGCGAGGGAAGGACGAAGAGGTCCAGCGCCCGCAGGCAGTCGGGGATATCCTCCCGGGCACCGGGGAGCCAGGCCTGGCCCGCCACCCCGGACTGCTCCAGCAGCTGGCGGACCTCCCCGCGCAGCGGGCCGTCCCCGATCATCGCCAGACGCAGGCGCGGAAACTCCGTCGGCATCCGTTCGCGCAGTGCGACAAAGGCCCGTGCCAGGTCCAACGGCGCCTTGACCGCCTGCATGCGCATGACCGAGCCGATCACGAAGGTACCGGGGCCCCGGAAGCCCTCTGGAAACGGGGGCACGAACGCCTCTGACGTTGGTGCGAAACGGCCGGTATCCACACCATTGAAGATGTGCGAAAGACGCGCTGTGGGCACCCCGATCGCATCCCGCAGGTAGCCCTTTTGATGCTGCGAAAGGGCAATGTAGTGTCGGACCAGTGGCCGCATCAGCCGGCGCAATCGGCGGTTGCGGTCGCGCGTGCCGTCCAGGTCGCCGACATCCCAACCGTGTTCGCCATGCACGCGCGCGCGCACGCCGGACAGCGCGGCGGTCACCTGCGCCTCCAGCGTGCCGAAGTTCCGGGTATGGACGATATCCGGTTGCAGGGCGCGCAGCAGTCGCCACAGGCGAACGTGGACCTGCGGGTCCTTGCCTTCGCGCTTGTGCAGGGCATGCAGACTGACATCGTCGCGCCGGATGCGCAGGCGAAAATCGGTGTAGTCCGTCATGCAGATGATGGCGTGCCGGAAGCGGTCCGCGGGCATGTGGTTGATTAGATTGACCAGCCCGTTCTCCATCCCGCCGATGTCCAGGCGATGGATGATATGCGCCACACAGGGTCGCGGGTCACCATCCCGGACGGTCTTGGCGGATGCGCCCGTCACTGTCGCGCGACAGCGGCGAGCTGCTCGAGGAGCTCGGGCAGGACGTCGGCCGCATAGGCCTGTAGCGTCGCCTCCTCTTCCCCGGGCTCGGAGCCATAGGGCACATAGAGCACGACCAGGGCCGCGTCATCGCGGCCACCCACCAGGCGGTTCAGCGCCTCGCGAGCCTTGACCGTATGCGGCAACGTGGTCAGCTGGCCGTCCACCCAATACCAGCGCCAGACCAGCAGTTGCTGCCCGGGCCCGTGCAACAGGAAACGTTCGGGATTGGGGTAACCGTCGACCGTGGCCTGCCCGCGATGGGATTGCGACCAGGACCCCACGCGGTGACGCCCGGCCAGGGTATTGCTCCAGCCCACCATGTTCCCGTAATGGTGCTGTTCGCGGTAGAACAGCACGTGCACGCCCACCGGCGGCCCGCCATATTCCGCCGTGACGAGACCACCCCGGCCATCGCGGGCGCCGCGATAACCCGGCTCCCAGGCATCGGCCTGATCCTCCAGCACCCGCCAGCCGGGCGGGACCAGCGGGCCCGCGCCCAGACCCGCCACCGGACCGAGATCACGCTGGTTCATCCAATCCGCATACAGCGGGGCCACACTGGCCAGCACCACCGCCAGCAGGGCCGCCACGGCGAACGGTCCGGCCTGCAACGAGCGTCGCTGTTTCGGCGCGTGCACGCGTGCGGTGGGCGGGTCCATATCTTCGCGCCAGAAGGCCCCGATCCCGAACATCAGCGCAATGACCACCCCGAAGAAGATCCACCCATAGATCAGGTGATCGACCCCGGCCGCATACTCCATGTCGCTCAGATGACCAATCATCACGATCATGTAGGCCCGCAGGCCATTGGCGACGATCGGCACCACGATGGAGACACCGACAAACACGAGCCGCCGCCAGGGGCTGCGATACATGAGATAGGCGTACAGGGTACCGAGCGCGACCGACGCGATCAGATAGCGCACGCCACTGCAGGCCTCGACTACCGACCAGCGGCCCGTGGGCAGATCGAAATACAACCCGTCGCGATAGACCGGGATCCCGGTGAGCTGTACCGCCGTTACGGTGAAGTCCGCGGTGAAATCCATCAGCGGCGGCACCAGGAACTCACCGAACGGGACCGCGAACAGCAGGTACGCCAGAGGGAATTGCAAGCGCCAGGTGATCGCATTGCCCAGCACGAGCCAGAACAGCGCGGGGATCATCAGGACGGCCGCGAACTGACGCACGGACACCACATCCACCAGCTCTCCCGCCACCCAGACCAGCGAAAAGCCCAGCAAGGGCAACAACGCCCACCAGGAAGGACGCGGCTCCAGGGCCAGCACCTCCTCGCGCTTGAGAAACAACAGAAACAGCACGATGGGGACAATCAGGAAACCATGGGCAAAGGTCTCCGAACGGTTCCAGACGGCCACAATGGATTCGAACGTCGGGTAGAACATCCATCCCAGCACGACCAGACCCAGCACCAGCACCGGCCCGGCCAGCCACCAGGACGAGCCGCGCACGGACGCCCGGATGTTGAGCGTTTCAGCGTCCATGGGCAGCCTCCGGGACTGGCTCGGCGCCGGGGACCCCGCCGGGGTGCAGGCGGAGAAACTCGCCCAGGTGCGCGAGATTGCGCGCCCAGTCATAGTCCGCCAGCACCCGGGTGCGCGCCGCGTGCCCGAGCGCCGGATCCGGTGCACGCAGATATCCGGAAACGGCCTGCAGAAACGCGCCCGGTTCGACCTCGGCACGGATCACCTCGCGCCCAGCCATCGCGGTCAGGCCTTCCAGAGCCTGCGGGCTGGCCACGACCGGGCGCGCCAGGGCCATCGCCTCCAGGACCTTGTTCTGCACCCCACGGGCGATTCGCAGGGGCGCAATGACGACGGTCGCGTGCGCGATCCACGGTCGCACGTCGTCCACGAATCCGGTCACCGTGACACCGGGGCGATCCGCCAGCGCCATCACCTCCGGGGCCGGCCGGCTGCCAACGATGCAGAACTCCACACCGGGATGTTCGAGCCGCAGCGCAGGCAGGACGTGGTCGGCGAACCAGATCACGGCATCGACATTGGGCCAGTAATCCATCGCCCCCGAGAACACCACGGTGCGCACCCCGTCCGCATAGGGACCGGGTGCCGCAACCGCATCGGGCGAGAAGAAGTCGGCATCGACACCGTTGTTCAGGGCATGCACCCGGTCCGCCACTTCCGGTGCTTGCTCGCGAAAGGTGTCCGCCTCGGCCGGCGACACGAACAGGCTGGCGTCACTGGCCTGCGCGACCTGTCGCTCGTATGCCAGCAGCCGCCGCCCTTCGCGCCGATATATGGCGCTCATGGGCCAGCGACGCGTCGGCGCATACTGCGTCCACTTGTCGGAATCCACGTCCACGAAGTCGACCACCCGGGTCAGCCCGTCCCCCTCCGGCAGGTACTGGGCCATCGCCGAGGAAAAGGCCAGGGCTCGGGCGACCGGCTGCCTTGCCAGCGTTGCCCGGACCCAGCGCGCCAGTTCCCGGTCGCGATACCACGGCACGCTGAGCGCCTCGCCACTCAGCAAGCCGCTCAGGGCGCGCAACTGGGCACGGCGGCGCGGCAATGGACGGGCACAGACACTGGCGCACAGCCCTTCGAGTTCGGGCAGGTAGGCAGCGTCGGCCGGGTCATCGATGAACGTGCCGAGATGCACGCGATAGTGCTGCGCCAGATAGCGCAGGATGTGGTGCGAACGGATCTTGTCGCCCTTGTTGGGCGGCCACGGAATCCGGTGCACCAGATACAACAGATCATCCATAAGGCTTGTTCACCACGAAGCTCGCGAAGGCACGAAGAAGGGCATTCAAATCAAAGAACCAGGGTTGAGGCCATCGTTGAGGCGCCCGCTGTTGAAATGGATCAACAGGGCTTGCGCGATATTCGAGAGTTTCATGTACCTGAGAGTTTGGGCCACGTGAACCCGTTGCAGGGCATCCACACTTTTCAATTCCATCATCAGTCTGTCCTCGACCAGGATGTCGATACGGTATCCACAATCCAGCGTCTGCCCTTGTAAGTGACGGGTATCGGAACCTGAGACACACAGGACAGGCCCGATTCCAGCATTTCGTGCACCCGGTATTTCTCGCAAACCGATTCCAACCGTCCCGGCCCAAGCTCACGATGTACCTCGATCGCCAATCCGATGGCCTTTCTCGATAGCGGGTCGAATTCGATTTCTCCCCCGGACAATCTTTTCTGGATGCACTTCGTGTCTTCGTGCCCTTCGTGGTCAATCCGCCCTTGACCTGCTCGGCGTTCTCTGTGGCCTCTGTGGTGAAAAGGCCCTTCAGCCGAGGGAGCGGGAGATCTTGGGGCCCAGCCAGTTGGCCACGGGCAGGGGCAGGCGCTGCCAGGCGGCGATGAAGTAGCGGTATTTCGGGTTGAGGGGATTGACGTCCGGCATCTCTCGAGCGCGTACCAGGTCGTATTCGTAGTACAGCGGCTGCGGCTCGAAGCCCCAGTTCTTCTTGAAGCTGAAGGACCCGGTATCGCGCTTGCTGCGGCCGAAATCGAACACCCGGTAGCCCGCCTCGCAGGCACGGCGCATCAATTCCCAATAGAGGAAGTCGTAGCCCGCCACTTCGCGGGCCCGCGGGGTTCCCGCGCCGTAGTAGGGCAGCACCTCGTTGCGGAACCAGAAGCTGACCACGCTGGCGATCGCTTCGCCCTCATGCGTCACCGTCAGCACGTCGCAATCATCACCGAACACGTCGAGCAATTTGCGGAAGTAATTCGGGCCGAAGACCGGGGTCCCCATGCGCCGGACATTGGCCGCGTAAATCGGGTAGAAGCGGTCGATGTCATGTTCGACCTCGCTGACCAGGCCCGCCTTGATGCCCTTGCGCACCATGCGCCGCTGTTTGCGCGGGATCGCATTCATGTTCGCGTCGACATCCGGATCCAGAAGGCGGCGGAAGGTGAAGTAGAGCTCGCTCTTGGTCGGCCAGTCCGGGTGCCTCGGTTCGCGCTGGCGATACTCGAGATAATCAACATTCAGGCTGCGGGCGAGCTCCTGTGCTCGGGCATCCAGCGCCGCAGCCGCGCCGTCGGTGACTGCGGCCACACCACCGTAGACACAGAACGGCAGCGATGACAGCGAGTCCCCAAACAGACGGGAACGGATACGGGCCAGCGGCAGCACGCCCTGTATGGCGCCATCCACCTCGGCATAGAGGAAGTGCGTCTCGTGTCCGAACGCCTCGCGCAAAACGGTCGACCAGCCTGCGCGGTGGAAGAAGGTGGCCTGCGGACAGTTCTCCACGAACGCATCCCAGCGCGCATGGTCGGCCGCACACAGCTTCCGGACCTGCAGGGCACCGGTACCGCTGGCACGTTGATCAGGCGGTTCGTACATTGTCTTCCCCTGTCACTCTTGCATGGTCCCCGGGTGCCGTCAGTTCCGCGGCAAACACGCGGTCCATGCGATCCCAGCGAAAGTCCTGCAGAAGACGCTTCAGGCGCGACTCCATGCGGTGCAGGTTCACGTAGTGCCGGAAACGGCTCCGCGCCCCAAGCCCGGACACCCGCGGCTGATCGGGGTCGATCTCCCAGGGATGGAAGTAGAAAACCGCCGGCATCCCGTCCCGTGCCCCGATACGCCGAAGGGCCCCGCGCGACATCACATAGGGCAGCAACCGGAAATAGCCGCCACCGGCCGCCGGCAGGTTGCGCCCGCCCATGCGGAGGGTCGCCGGGGGCAGCTCCAGGACCCCGGCGGGCATCGGGCGATGCGGGTGTCGCGGGGCCTTCGGCATACCGTAGTGATCGTGGTGCACCGGGTAGATACTCGAGCTGTACTCCAGTCCCGCCTCGCGCAGCACCTCCAGCGCCCAGAGATTGCCCTCGCCGATCGAGAAGCTGGGCGCGCGATAACCGCGGACCGGTGCTCCGGAGAGGTCCTCGAGAATGCGCTGGGCGCGCTCGATATCGGCGCGGAAGGCCGCGGGCGTCAGATCCGTGACCCGCTCGTGGCCGTAGCCGTGACTCGCCAGCTCATGGCCGGCGTCGACGATGCGGCGGATCGCATGCGGGTAACGCTCGGCGATCCAGCCGAGGGTGAAGAAGGTCGCCTGCGCGCCGCTCTGATCGAACAGCTCGAGGATGCGATCAAGGTTGCGCTCGATGCGGCATTCGCGGGTGTCCCAGGTATCGCGCGGGATGCGCGGGGCCAGTGCCGAGACCTGGAAGTAATCCTCCACATCGACGGTCAGGGCGTTGGGCCGATCGGGACTTTGCGTCTGCATGTCAGGCCTCGGCAGCTACGACTGCGCGGCACTGGAAACCGGCGCCAGCGACGCCGTTTCGTAGCCCTCGTCGCGCACGATCTTCAGCACCTCCTGGGTCGCCCGGAAGTTGACCAGGAGATTGCGCTCGATCCGCTGCAGGCGTTCCTCCAGTGCCTCGATATCCTGTTCGATCCGCAGCATGGAGACCTGGCTGGCCACCAGGCGATCATCCAGGCCGTCCGACCCCGACCCGGCTTCGGGGCGTACCGAGGCAGACGGCCCCTCATCCAGCAGGACCCCTTCCAGATCTTCCTCGATCTCGTCGATCACCTGCTGCGCCCGCGCGGCATCCAGGTCGGTACATTCCTCCAGGTACCCCATCAGCAGCAGGCGGTCACAGAAGGTGTTTACCTTGCGCGGAATGCCGCTGGTGTAGTCGTGGATGCGCGCCCAGATGTCGTCCTCGAAATGCGGCCGCTCGTTCCAGCCGACCCGGGCGAGCCGGTGCTCGACGTAGGCCCGGGTATCGTCTGCGTCCATCGGCCCCAGGTGGTAGGTCGCAATCACCCGCTGGCGCAGCTGCTGCATGTCCTCGCTCCGCAGCAGGCGCCGGAATTCCGGCTGCCCGAGCAGGAAGCTCTGCAGCAGCGGCCCGTCCTCGCCCTGGAAATTGGAGAGCATGCGCAGCTCCTCCACGGCATCGGGGCCCAGGTTCTGCGCCTCGTCGACCACCAGCAGCGCGCGCTGGCCACGCGCCCGGGTATCGCGCAGGAAGGTCTCCAGACGGCGCAGCTGGCCGGCCTTGTGACTGGGAGCATCGTCCAGCCCGAACGCGAGACAGACCGAACGCAGCAAGTCTTCTGCATCCAGCTGGGTGCTGACCAACTGCGCCGCCACCAGGGGCTTGTCACTCAGGGTCTCGAACAGACTGCGCACCAACGTCGTCTTGCCGGCCCCGACCTCGCCGGTAATAACGATGAAGCCCTCCTCCAGCTGCACGCCGTATTCGAGATACGCCATCGCCCGACTATGGCCCTTGCTGGCATAGAAAAAACGCGGATCGGGGCTCAGGGCAAAGGGGCGGCCGGTGAAGCCGTAGAATTCTTCGTACATGCCTCAGAACTCCTTGGTCAGCGTGCCGATGATCGCGTTCTCGCGATACTCGTTGTCCGCGCTGTTCGACTCCCGACGCTGGTGCCGGACGGCCAGGCTCGCGGTGGTGTCCGGGGCCAGCTGACGGCTGACACTGGCACGCAGGTACCAGAGGTCGTCCTCGCGATCGCTGTCGGTAAAATCGGTCTGGGTGACGCCAGCGCTCACCAGGGACGTCGTACGCGGGCCATACCGCCATTGCCAGAAGGCATTGGCCCCGCGCTGGATCCGGTTGTCCTCGAACAGGCCGACATTGGTCTGGGTCTCGGATTCACGCTCGGTCTGCACCAGGTTGATCCCGAATACGCTGCGACCGGTGTCATAGCTCCAGCCCGCACGCCAGCTCCGCGTAAAGTAGTAGCCCTCGACGAACGCCTCGTCGCCCAGCTGCGGATTGAGGGCGAACAGGAAGATCTCCTCCAGGGTGTAGTTCTCCAGCAACTCGTCGATGGTCATGAACTGCGCATCCTCCGCCAACTGGGCAAAGGGGCCCTCACGCCGCTGCCGGGTCGAGCTCACCCCCTCGTCGTAGCTGAGGCGGTAGGTCGAGCGGCGACTGCGATGATTCACGGACAGCGCGCGGTTCTTGCCGAAATAGCGCTCGCCGTAACGCGCCTCGATGTTGGTGACCCGGGTCGGGGCCCAGCCTGCGCCGACCTGCCAGAAACTGCCGTCATCGTCTTCGCGGGTCGTCGCGTAATCATTGAAGTCCTCGCCCACCACGCCGAACAGACGCAGGGACCGCCCGAAACGATAGCCGAGCGTCCCGCTGACCTGCCCGAACTCGCCCTCCAGGCCATTGTCGAAGCGCTCCTCCTCGTAGAACCCGGCGACCTGCCAGAACGGGCGGTTGAAGGCAGCTCCGCTGTTGAGGACGTACTCGCCCCGGTGGAAGTCGCTGTCCTGGCGGTTGCTCTGGTGGTACAGGGTCGCGCCATAGGTGTAGCGGACCTCCTGCGTGGCGAAACTGCCGTAACGGGTCCGCAGCATCGGCGAGACGCTGTAGGCGGTGGTCTCCTGCAGGTTTCCGCGCGGGGTACTGCTACCGATGCCTACCGGGTCAAGGAGCGACGCCACCTGCTCGGTACGCGAGGCCCCGGCATTGACAAAGAAGGTGTCGTCCACCAGCTCCCAGTTGCTGCGCCCGCGCAGGGCGTGCGTCGTGCGCCCCTGGCGCGAGTCGTCGAGATAAAAGCGCGAGTTCAGGCGGTAATCGATACGGGTATCGCTGCGTGCGCCTTCCCCGCGCAGCGTAAATCCGGGGCTGACGGTACCGATCAGGTCCGCTTCCTCCTGGCCTCGCGGGGCCAGACGGGCGTTGTCGGTGACCTCGGCCGACACCGTGACCCGCGGGGTCAATGTCCACTCGACAGCCAGCGCACTTGCGGGCGATGCCAGCGCGACCACGGCCATGCCGACCAGCCACCAGCGGGCCGGCAACGGCCGCCCCGTGCGCTGGAAGCTAGCGGGCCGAGGTGTCGGCGACATGATCACGCTCGATGCCATAGTAGCTACCCCCGTAATATTGACCGCCGATGCCGATACCGGGCGTCGCGCGGTTGAGGGAGGTGAGCACGACGCCGCAGGAATCCAGCTGATGCATGGCTCGCTCCACCGTGCTCGCCGGGGTGCGATCGGCCTCCACTACCATCACGACCTGCCCCATGTGCGTCGCCAGGACGCCCGGCTCGCTGGTGGCCAGCAGGGGCGGGGAGTCGAACAGGATGATGCGATCCTCGTACCGGTCATGCAGATCATCGACCAGATCCCGCATCACGTCGCTCGCCAGGATCTCGGTCGAGCGTCCGTGGGGGCGGCCTGCCGGCAAAACGGTCAGGTTTTCCACGTTGGTTCGCAGCAGGACATCGGGGATCTGGATGTCGGGTTCGCTGAGGACATCCATGAGCCCGAGATCAGCGTGAAACCCAAGGGTGCGGGGGATAGCCGGTCGTGATACATCGGCATCCACCAGCAGCACGGTGCGCTCCAGCTCCATCGCCATGCTCAGGGCCAGATTTACGCTGGTGAAGGTCTTGCCTTCCCCTGGCAGGGAGCTAGTGATCATGATCAGCCGGCCCTTGGGCACACGCATCGCGGCATGACGCCCGAATGCATTGTTCAGCAGGGGGCGTTTCATCATGCGGAACTCTTCCGCCACACTGGAACGCTGATCCCCCGGAACGATGAGTCCCTGCTTGCGCAGCCAGGCAAAATCGATGCTGACTTCCTGCGACACCGGCTCTCGCCAGCGTTCGGGCTCGCGCGTGGCGGCTTCGGGGGCGGCCGCCTGTTCGGCCGTTGTTTCAGGGACCGGCTGACGCGCCCGGTTCTTGTCCAGTGCCTTCTCGATAATGCTCATTATGCTGTCAGCCCCTTGCCGGCAACCGACTCCGTCGAGTCGGCCGGTTCCCTGAAAGATAGTCGGCACGCCACCGAATTGCCGGGGCATCCCATCCCGCACCTGCGCGGTTCCGTCATCGCAACAGCCCCAGGAGATCGTCCAGAAGGGCTTCCGATCCGGTCGCGTAAAGTCCCATAACCACGGCATATACCAGCACCAGCGCCCCCAATGCGGCGGTGAACACCATCAGCTCGGACAACCGGCGATGGCGGCTCATCGGCGTACGCACCCGCGAGACACTGCCCAGAACCGGGCGGCCGGTGACCGCCGCCAGCTGGTGGCTGCTACTGATCGTTCGGCGCAGCTGCGACAGCAGGAACGCAAAGCCGGTGCCCGCACCCAGACCGACCAGGAGTACGGCCGTGGCCAGCATGGGTCGATCCGGCGAGGCCGGGGCTGTGGGCTGACGCGGCGGCTCGAGCACACGGAAGTCGACCGCGTCGGTCTGGCTTTCGACGGCCCCCGACATCACCGCCTGCTCGCGGCGATCCTGCAACTGGCGATAGGAGTTGCGCATGACGTCGTAATTGCGGGTCAGGGAGGTCAGCTCGGACTCCACCGCCGGTGCGCGATCCACGTCGCCCTCCAGCCGCGCAACCCGGTCCTCGAATTCGGCGATCCGGGTCGTCAGTGACGCGATCTCGCTTTCGGTTTCGCTGATGGCATTTTGCAGTACCTCGTTACCGCTGCCCGGGCGCTGGATCGCCTGCGGGTTCTGCGTCTCTTGTTCACGACGCGCCTCCAGCTCCTCCAGAATGCGCCGTGACGAGACCAAATCCGGGTGCTCGTCGGTGTAGTGCAGACGCATCGAATCGATGCTTTGCTGCAGGTCGCTGATACGCCGATCCAGCTCCGCGTTCTCGTAACTCCCCGGTCCGCTTCCGGCTCGCCGCACGAGGGTTTGCAACCGGCTCTGCGCCTCCCGCTTTTGCAAGCGTGCTTGCTGCAGCTGGTCACGGGTGCGCTCGAGACGCGAGTAAAAGTTGCCGTCGCCGCTGAGGAAGCGCGCATTGTCGCGCTTGAACTGCTCGATCTTGGCCTCCTTCTCCTGCAGCTGCTGCTCGTAGTTCTCGAGCTGGCGTTCGATGAACGCCTGCGAGGTGGTGAGATCAAGGCGCGAGTCGCCCATGCCGCGAGCCATGAACAGATCGACCGTCTCGCGAACCACGCGATAGGCCACCTCGGGGTTTCCGTGACGGAAACTCACGCTGTAGATGTTGTCGCGCTCGCCGACGTCCAGCGTCAGCCGTGCGCGCAGCAACGCGATCTGGGCATCCAGGTTGGAGTTGCCGGTCAGAACGTCGAGGTCGCTCTCGCGGGCGATCTCCTCGAGGTTGTCACGACTGAACAGGGTACGGGTGATCATGAGCAGGCGCTGCTCGGTGTTCGGCCGCACCGTCATCCCGCGCAGCAGCGGATCCAGCACCGACTGGGTATTCACATAGACCCGGGCATCTGCCTGATAGGTATCGGGCAGGTTGTGGGCGTAGGCCCAGCCGCCCAGACAGACCAGCCATGCAATGGGCAGGATCCACCAGCGCTTGCGCCAAGTGGAGCGAACATGCTGCCAGAGCTCTTGAACGATCTTTTCCATACAACCCAGCTTCCCGCCGACCGCACCGGCGCCTAGTAGCGCTCGCGGGCCGATCTGCTAACAAATACCTGTCCCCCCGGACGCGCCTGCCTTGCGCCGGGACCCCCCGGGCTCGACACCGGCGTGCCGGCGAGGCCGGGTTGGGAGAAATCCCAGGTTCATTGAAGTGGGTTTGCCAGGGACTGTCCACAGATGTCGGGATTGTTTACAGCTGGCGAACTGACGGGCAAATCACGGCGCAGGCGACTCGCGCGAGGATGAGCGAATCCCTGTCATTTCTGTGTACTGGTACAGAGTTTGCTGCTGCACACACAGGGTAGAGTTTCACATCCGCAGCGGCCCCTGCACCGACCATCAAGGATCGCTGATGAGTCACGAAAAGTTGGCACTGGAGCTCGCGGACTTCTGGTTCCCCGCAATCGTGAACGAGACATGGGCAGAACGTCTCCGCATCCTCGACGAGATCCATGGCCAGCTATACCAGGACCTGGAAACCGCCGGGGAGTACGAACAGGTCTCCGCCAGCTTCGTCGCGGCGTTGATCAACCGGCTGGGGTCGCCCCCGATCACCGAACCGGCACAGGCACAGATCTACGCCGGATCGGCGGAGGAGCAGCACTGGGGCGCAGCCATCGCGTGGCAATTCGGCGAGGGACAAGAGGCCGACGAGGCCACTAGCGAGCAGAGGGAACGACGGCGCTGGCCGCGCGAGGCGGTCAACCTGCGCACGGAAATGTGGATCCAGGGACGGCCGGCTCACTGCCGTCTGATGGACATCTCGCGCTCCGGCGCGCGCGTCATGCCGCTGCGCTACCAGCCACGGCCACCGCCCGGGACCGCCATCCGGGTAATCGTGCCGAATGACGGCGCCCGCGACGGCGTCGTTGTGTTTTCCAGTCCACGGGGGGTCGGGCTGCAGTTCGCGAATGCCGCCGCCTGAAGCGAGCGGCTACTAATCTCCAACCCACGGGAGCAGACAGATGAATCACTGGACGACCATTCAGGCAGAAATCGCAAAAGCGTCCCCGCAACCGCTCGTCGCGTCCGATTTCGGACGCGCCCGATCAGATGGATAGCCCCGGCCGGATCCGCACCTACCTCGCCCGGTCGGAGGCCGCCCGACGCATTCATTACCGGCTGCGTTACGAGGTGTACTGCCGCGAAACCGGGTTCGAACCCGCCGAGCAGCACCCGGAGGGCATTGAGCGCGACGCCTACGACGAACATGCCGAACACTTCCTGATCAGCCACGAGGGTCGCCCGCCGGAAACGCGCTGGGTCGGCGCGATGCGCCTGATCCTCCCGGGCAAGCGCCCACTGCCGACCACGACAAACTGCCGACTGTTCCCGGAGGTGGAGGCCGACGCCGATGTTCCGGCAGTGGAAGTTTCGCGACTGATCGTACGCGGGGCCTCGCCCGAGGTGCTTTATCACCTGTGTCAGGCCTCGCAGGAATACGCACGACGGCATGGATACCTGCGCATGTTCTTTCTGGTGCGCCCGGCGCTCGCGCGACTGCTGCGATGTCATGGCCTGCCCGTCGAGGTCTGTGGCTCGCCGCACCGGCATCGCGGCACACGCATACCCTGCCTGACGCACACGGACGAAGCGGGCGAGGCCCTGAAGGCCTGGCGGCAGCGATTGCAGCTTCCGGCACTTTCGGAAGTTCCGCACTACACTGCATGGGAGAGTCCCGGACCGGAATGCACGCCGCGCCATGCGGAAGCTCCCGAGCCATGGGGTCCGCCCTCGGATACGGCGGGGCTCGTAGCAGGAGGAAACTAGTCGTGGAAAGCGACTCGGTAGTCAGTGCGTTCAATCGGTACTTCGACCTCTCCACGCGCACCGGGCAAAGCCTGGAGGAGATCCAGCATCTTCGCTATCAGGTGTACTGCAAGGAGTTCGGCTTCGAGCGTGAAGAAGACTGCCCGGGGCACAAGGAGATCGACGAGTACGACACCCAGGCCTGGCACTGCCTGCTGGAACACAAGCCCAGCGCCATGGCGGCCGGGTGTGTGCGAGTGGTCCATGTCGACGCCCATGATTCGATCACGCAATTGCCGATGGAACGCCATTGCAGCGAGAGTTTTTTCGACAGCGCCTGGCGCCCCGACCGGCTGGACCGCGACAACATCTGCGAGGTATCCCGCCTCGCCGTCCACGGCATGTTTCGGCGGCGCCATGGCGAGACGGCCACACCGTTCGGCGACATCGAGGCACTGGAAATTTCGCCCGACCAGGTTCGCGTATTCCCGATCCTGGCGGTCAGCCTGTTCGTGGCCGCCACCCTGCTCTGCGTGCACCACCGCAAGCAGCATGCCTTTGCCATGATGGAGCCAGCACTCGCCCGCATCCTGCGCCACACCGGACTCGAGTTCACCCAAATCGGCGAGATCGTGCACTATCACGGCAAGCGTGCGGCATTCTATATCGATTCCGGGGAGGCGTACGAAAGCATCCGGCGATCCAGTGCCCTGAGCGAGCTGTGCCGGCACGTGGAGTCGACCCTGCTGCGCAGACCACATCCACTCCCCACCGCGATGCCGATGAAGGCCATCCGGCCACGCGCTGCCCCCATGCGCCCCAAAGTCTTGCCGGCCGGGCGGACGTGGCGCCCGCAACCAACGAGACCTGAAAATGGATACCACGGGTTGAGGAATTGAGCTCCGCCTTCGACTACCAGACGGCATTCGCCCGCACCGTCGGCTGGGTGACCACCAGCGAACTGCAGCAGATGCGCGGGGCGCGGATTGCAATCGCGGGCCTGGGCGGTGTTGGCGGTGCCCATCTGCTGACACTCGTGCGCCTCGGGATCGGCCACTTCCGCATCGCCGATCCGGATATCTTCGAACTGCACAACATGAACCGTCAGGTCGGGGCAGCCCTGTCGCGCCTGGACCGGCCCAAGGTCGAGGTGCTGGAACAGATGGCCCGGGACATCAACCCGGAGCTCGAGATCGACGCGTTCCCGCAGGGCATCAGTCCGGACAACCTCGATGCGTTCCTCGCCGGCGTGGATGTCTATGTCGATGGCCTCGACTTCTTCGCCTTCGACATCCGGCGCCAGGTGTTCGCGGCCTGCGCCGAGCGCGGCATCCCGGCCGTCACGGTGGCGCCCCTCGGTATGGGGGCGGCGCTCCTGAACTTCCGTCCCGGCGGGATGAGCTTCGATGCCTACTTCGACCTGCACGACGGCCTGGACGACGAGGAGCTGGCGCTTCGTTTCATGATCGGCCTGGCCCCCGCCATGCTGCAGATGGGCTACCTGGCCGACCCGTCAGCCGTCGACCTGGCCGCGCGGCGCGGGCCCTCCACCCCCATGGCCTGCGACCTGTGCGCCGGCGTCATGGGAACCGAGGTGCTCAAGCTCTTGCTGGGCCGCGGGACGGTCACGTGGGCCCCGCGGGGCGTGCATTTCGATGCCTACCGCCAGCGCCTCGCGCGGACGTGGCGCCCGGGCGGCAATCGCAACCCGCTGCATCGCCTGCTGATCCGCATGGCCCGCAAGCGACTGCACGCCCAGCGCGCCCAACAGCGGGCCGCGACCCCGGGGGTACAATGACGCCATGATGAACCGGATCGCCATGTTCGCCGGCACGGCCCTGCTGCTGTCGGCCACCGTCCTCCCCACCGCGGCCCTGGCCGAGGAATCCGCGGCACGCGATCTGGCGCGCGCAGTGCACGAACGCCCGGACGGCGACGACGCCGTCACCCGCGGCATCATGACCCTCACCGGCGGCGGCCGCCGCGAGCGGGTACGCGAAAGCTACGAATACCGCCTGGAAGGCGACGAGCCCGGCGCCAGCCGCAACCTCATCCGCTTCACCTCGCCGCGCAACATCGCCGACACCGCCATCCTGATCCACAACCACCCCGGGGGTGACGTCGATCAGTGGTTGTATCTCCCCGCCATCCAGCGCGAGCGCCGCATCAGCAGCGAGAACCGGGGCGGCAGCTTCGTGCAGTCGGAACTCTATTTCGAGGATCTGGAAGACCGCGAACCACACAAGGACCACCATCGCATCCTGGGCGAGGAAACCTACGAAGGGGCGCCCGTCACTATCCTCGAAAGCATCCCCGTGGACTCCGGCAACTCCGTCTACAGCAAGCGCGTCAGCTGGATCCACAAGGAGACCCTGCTGCCGCTGCGAATTGACCTGTACGAAGGGGGGGACGAACCGTCCAAACGCCTGGAGGTCCAGCGGATCGAGGACATCCAGGGCTACTGGACGGTCACCCGCAGCGCCATGACCGATCTCGCCAGCGACCGCACCACCATCCTCGAGGTCGAGGACGTGACCTACAACAGCGGGCTGCCGAGCGAGTTGTTCACCATCCGCGGCCTGTCGGACCCGAGCCTTGCGCGCCCCTATCGCCCATAACGCCGACGGCCTCCGGGCCGGGGGGCACCCCGCCCTGGCCCTCGCCGCGTTGCTGGTGCTGGGCCCCCTGCCCCTGGCGGCCGCCTCTCCGGGTCCCTATACGGTTCAGCCGGGCGACACCCTCTGGGACTTGGCCGAGCGCCTGCGCCCGGACCAACACACCTCCATCCAGGAAACGGTCCGGCTTCTGTTCGAGCACAATCCGCACGCCTTCACCGGCGACGAACGCACCCTGCAGGTGGGCGCCGTCCTGTCGAGCCCGGATACCCCTGCCGGCCAGGCCAGGGCCGCCGACCCAGCGCACGCCGCACCTCCGCGAGACCCCCAGCCCACCGACTCGGCATCGGCGGACAGCGTTGCGGCCACCCCCGACGGCGAAACACGGCGCGAATTTGTCTTTGGCGACAGGCCGGACGAGGACACAGAGGCGGAAACCGAAACCGGCACCTCCGCCTGGGACCTGCGCGTCGACGAGGCGATGGTCGAACTCGGGGTCCTGGGCACGTCCGGGCGCCCCGTGGATTACGTGCAGCACGGGCGCGCCGTGGTCAGCGCCCGGCACAACCTGAACGAGGACTGGGACCTGCGCCTGGGCGCCCGCCTGGACGTCCAGGCGCAACAGGGTGGCGACTATCCGCGCACGACGCGGGCCCGCGCCGACTACGACGAGAACTTCCTGCGTTACCGCGGCGACCGCACGCGCATCACGGTCGGCACCCAGCGCATCCTGTGGGGACGGGTGGACGAGATTCCGCCCACCGACCGGCTCAGCACCAAGGATCTGACCCGCTTCGGGCTGGCCCCCTACGGCGAACGCCGACGCGCGAATCCCGCCATCCGCGCGGAATTCTTCGAGGGGCCCTGGCACGCCGACCTGGTGTTCCTGCCCATCTTCCGGCCGGCGGAGCTGCCCGATCGCGACAGCCTCTGGCACCCGGTGGACCGCAACCGCGGCCGCCTGCTGGGGCTGCCGCAGGACCCGGCACTGGCGCCCCTGATCGAACAGGCCACGCTCGACGACGATGTCTCCGGCAACGGCGGCGCCGGGGTGCGGCTGGGACGCTCTGGGCGGGGCGCCGACTTTGCCGTAACAATCCAGCGCGCCCGGCACTCGCAGCCCTACTACCGCTTCGATGCCGATACCCGCCAGGCCATCCTGACGGGCCAGCCCGCCGGCGACCCGACGCTGGAGGCCGTGCACCCGCGCACATGGGTGGTCGGCGGTGACACCGCCTTTGCCATCGGCGCCTGGACCTGGCGGGCCGAGGCCGCCTGGCTCAGCGATGTACCGGTCACCCGCGCGGACGATCTGCGCCAGACCACGGTGGAAGGCGTCGACTGGGTGATCGGTGCCGAGGGCTTCCCCGGGGACGGAGATTTCCGCATGACCACGCAACTGGCCGGCCAGCACCTGCTGAATGCCGGGGACATGCTGGATGCCCGGGAGAGTTACTTCCTGACCGGGGAACTGGAAAGCCCGTTTGCCGGCCACAACTGGCGCGCCCGCATGCGGTACTCGGTTGGCCTGAACCGGCGCGACATCTACCTGAACCCGGAACTCGCGTGGATTGCCCGCGAGCCCATGGAGTTCTATATCGGCCTGCACTGGCTGGACGGTGCCGAGGGTACCGCCGGGGGCTTCTATCGCGATAACCGCATGCTGGTAACGGGCTGGCGGGGTCAGTTCTGATGCGCTGGCTCCGAGGGCACCCCCTGCTCGCGCTGGGCATCCTGGCCCTGCTGATCCTCCTGCCCGGCCCCGTCCTGCTGCAGGTCAATCTGGACAACGCCCCAGAATCCTATTTCCCCGAGGACGCCCCGGCCGTCACCTTCGATCGTGAACTGCGCGAACGCTTCCCCCAGGATCAGGTGCTGGTCGGCCTGTTCACCGGAAGCGATCTGTTCGAGACGGACTTCCTGGAGCGCATCGATGCGCTGGCACAGGACATGGAGGCCGACCCGACCGTCGAACGGGTGCTGTCGGTCACCACCCTGGATCACATCCGGGCGACGGCGGACGGCTTCACGGTGGATCGTCTGGTCGACGGCCGGGCGCTGGACGAACGCACCCCGGAACAATGGCGCGAACGGGTGCTGCGCGATCGCTTCGCCCCCGGCCTGGTGGCCGGCACCGGAGGCGAGGCCCTCGCCGTGATCGTGCGCCCGCACGCCCTCGACAACAGCCTGCAACGCCTGCAACTGGAACGCCTGCTGCGCGACCGGATCGGCGCACATGACCTGGAAGACGAGCTGGCGGCCATTGCCGGACACATTGCCCTGGATGTCGCCCAGCTCCGGGCGATGGTCAAGGACCTCGCCTTCCTGGTTCCGGGCACCATGACCGTGAGCCTCCTGCTCCTGTGGTGGCTGTTCCGGCGTCCGCTGGTGGTCGTACTGTCCGCCGCCACCATCAGTGCGGTGACCGGCCCCGCGATCGCCCTACTGATCCTACTGGACCGCCCGTTCACGCTGATCTCCGCCATCCTGCCGCCGTTGCTGACGGCGCTCACGGTGGCGATGCTGATGCACTTCTTCAACGCCATGCTGCACGCCGCGCAACGCGGCCATCAGGGGCGCGCGCGCGTGGAAGCGGCGCTTGCCGCCGTGGCCCGGCCCACGTGGTTCATGGCGCTGACCACCGCGGCGGGGCTTGCCTCGCTGCAAGTCAGCAGCATCCGGCCGATCGAGACCTTTGGCCTGATCGGGGCCTTTGGCGTCCTCCTCGCCGCGGCGATTGTGCTGCTGCTGCTGCCGGCGATCATGGGACGCTGGGACCGCGGCGACTGGCTCACGCCCAAGCGCGGATTGCTCCTGCTCGACCGCGTGACCGCGCTGGCGGCACACCTGGCAATCCGCCGGGCTGGCTGGGTGCTGCTGGCCACGGCCATCCTCCTGGCCCTGGCGATCCCGCAGATCCGACACGTCGAGGTCGAGACCGATCTGTACGCCTTCTTTGACGACAACCACTCGATTACCCAGGCCACCCGCGCGGTGGAGAGCGAACTCTCCGGGGTGATGGCACTGGAGGTGGTGTTCGACGGCCCGGACTGGGACAGCCTCCAGGATCCGGGCCGACTGCAGGCGATCCAGCGCGTACAGCACTGGCTGGACCAGCGACCGGAGGTCGACTACAGCCTGTCCCTGCCGGACCTGGTCGCGGAGATGCACTGGGCCTTCAACGAGGAAGATCCGGACTACCGCCGGATCCCCGACGACCCCAACCTGGTCGCCCAGTACCTGTTCATCTACGACGGCCGCGATCTGTTCGATGCCGTGGACCGCGACTTCGAACGCAGCCGCATCCTGCTCAACCTGAACGCCCACGGCGCCCGGTCCATCAACGCGCTGATGGACGATCTGCGGGGGTATCTGGAGGCCAACCCACCGGCCGATCTCGAGTGGGACATGGCCGGCATGGCAAGGCTGTTTGCGGATCAGGAACGCCTGCTGATTCAAGGCCAGCTCCACAGCCTGTATGCCGTGGCGGCGATGATCACGCTGCTGATGCTGCTGATGTGGCGCTCCGTTCCCCTGACCCTCCTCAGCATGATCCCCAACCTGGCACCGGTGGCGATGATCTTCGCCCTGATGGGCCTGCTGGGCATCTGGCTGGACATGGCCACGGCCATGATTGCCAGTGTCGCCATCGGGATCGCCGTGGACGACACCATCCACATCCTGCACAACTATCGCCAGCGCCGCGGGCGTGGCAGTCCGGTTGCCTGGGCACTCGCCCGGAGCTTCCGCCGCAGCGGTCGCGCGATTACCGCCACGACCATCGTGCTGGTGGCTCAGTTCCTGCTGCTGGCGCTGTCCGACTTCCAGCCCACGGCCGCCTTTGGCTGGCTGACCGCCTTCGGGCTGATCGCGGCCCTGCTGTTCGACCTGCTGGTACTCCCCGCCATGCTGGTCGTCGCGCATCGACTGTCGCGGGCGCGTACCGCCTAGACCCGTCGCGCCCGCCAGACCCGACCGGTCTTTCGGTGTTCGCGTACCCCGCACATCACGCCCCCTCGCAAACGGCCCGTCGCCCCGGTCCTTTGCCGGTCCCAAGGGCCTCCCGTGGCCCGTTGTCGATAGGCTTTACAAGTAGCCATTTCCGGCAGGTCACTGATTTTATGGAACTTGTTGCCCATGGACCCCTGCCCATCGGCCTGAAGCCCCGAACCCACGCCAGCCTTCGTCGACCCCCTTTACAGTTCCGCCCCGAGATCGCGGGCAAACCACCCGCACACGGCGGCGAATGCAAAACCCGCCGCCAAGCCCCTTAAATATCTATCGCAACAACAATGGGTTATGAGCTATCAATTCTCAAGCCCAAGATTGGCACGGCATCTGCTTTGTAATAACTGCGACAGCAACAGACTCGGCCACCAGGCCAAACCCCGGCGATGGTTGAATCGTTTTAAATTGAGCATCAGGAGAAATACCTTGAACGCGAAAAAAGTACTTCTTGCTTCGCTCTGCGTCGGCATTTTCGCCGCAGGTGCGAGTACCGCGACGGCAGCGGAGGTGATCGACTTCGACATGAACCTCGACGCCACCGCAAACTACAGCGGATCGGTCGAAAACGTCCGCCGGATCCAGTTCGACCTGAACACTCAGACCTTCCAGTACATTCAGGACCCGAACAACCCGGTTCAGGTCGGCGATGTGTTCTATGACCGCGGGTACGGCGATGCCACGTCCTACCGAACCGTCACCAACGCGGCCGCACCCCAGTCCGGCGACATCCTTGGTAACGACTACTCCATGGGGCTCCTCTGGGACGAACTCCGCGGCGTGGTGACCGGCACCGATACAGTCGGCGGCAATTACGTCGTCAACGCCAACTACACCGCGGTAGGCACCGACAACTTCCAGCTGTTCATGTCCGGCGTGACGCCCGGTTTCGGTCAGGACTATGAAGCGGCGGCGGCACACTACAGCGCCGGCGAACAGGTCATGGAGATGGCCCTGAAGTCCGGCAACAGCATCCTGGAATTCGACAGCCAGGGCGGGGCCTTCATCGAGGGGACCTTCACCTTCGAATTCGAGGTGGTGAACGTGCTGCCGGGCTTCTGGTTTACCAGCGACGGCATCGACTTCGCCGACCTGCTGGAAGACGAAGAAGGCAATCCGACCTTCATCGTCTCCGCCTTCGCCAGCGCCGGCACCATCCAGGAACCGCCGCCGGAGACCTTCTTCGGTGACGATGCCAACAACGTGTACGGCGACACCCGCGAAGGCCAGTCCCTGTTCAGCGAAACCCAGTCCACCCACGATGGCAGCCTGCGCTTCGCAGTGCCGGAACCGGGCACCCTGGCGCTGATGGGCCTGTCCCTGCTGATCCTGGCCGGCTTCATCGGGGTCGGTGGCATCCGCCGCCGCTCCGCCTACCGCCAGGCCGCATAACCGACGCTAGAACGCTTTCTAGTCTTGATGGCCCTCCCCCCGGGGCATCGAGTTGAGGGCTCCCTTCGGGGAGCCCTTTTTTTGTTCCGCGATCCGCGGCCCGGTACTACCGCCCTCATGGACCCTAGTGCGAACCAGCCACCAACCGTCCAGTGTGCTGGTCCAATCATGGTGGGCACATCGATTGGTGGAATGATGAGCATGCGATCGAGGAGCTGGAGAAGCGTGCTGTCGGTTGCCCCCTCGTCGCCGTCCTGCAGGCTCAACGGACCGGCCGCTTCCGGCTGGAGCTCCTGCAGACGCTGTGCCCGCTCGAGTGCCTCGTCGTAGCGTCCTGTCTGCAACAGGTACAGCACCAGCGTGGTATCCACCTGCTGGGCCGAGGCCTCGCCGCCTCCGGCGGCGCGCAGCGCATCCAGACCTTCTTCCGTCTCCCCGCCCCGGAGCAGCGCCACCGCCAGCAATTCCTGGAGACCCTGCGAACCCGGGCTCGACGCAGCCGCGTCGCGCAACGCATCGATGCCGGCTTCGGAATCGCCGGCAACCAGCAGCAGTCGCCCGCGCAGCTCGGCCATGTCGGCCGGCTCGCCGGTGTAGTCACGGCTTGCCCGCTCCACGAACTGCAGGGCATCCTCCACGCGATCCTGTTCCAGATAGATCGCCGTCAGCGTACGAAT